>NZ_JAHWXM010000001.1:1800000-2100000 GCF_023091225.1 Microbacterium galbinum
CGCTCGCCCTGGGCGCGCACTCCCGCGGCCGACGACGACGACGCGATCGTCGCGACCTCGATGGGATCCACCGAGGTGCTGCCGCTCAGCGCGCGCTCGGTCACGTCTCTGTCGGGCGGCGAGCGCGCCCGCGTGGCGCTGGCCCGCGTGATCGCGCAGAGCACCGGCATCCTGCTGCTCGACGAACCCACCGCCGCCCTCGACCTCAAGCACCACGAAGACGTCATGAGGCTCATCGGACTGCAGGCGGCCGAGGGCGTCGCCGTCGCGATCGTGCTGCACGACCTCAACGCCGCACTGGCGCATGCCGACCGTGTCACCCTGCTGTCGCAGGGGCGCGTGGTCGCCACCGGCGCCCCCGCCGAGGTGCTCACGGCGCCGCGCATCGAAGAGGTCTACGGTCAGCCCGTCGACGTCTTCCCCCACCCCGTCACGGGGGTTCCGCTGGTGGTCGCGCGCCGCTAGGTACCGGGGCCCTACGGGCGCAGCGGGAGCACATCGACGAGGTCGGCGCGCGTGCCCGAGGCGGCGATGCGACCGGATGCCGCGGCATCCGCCCACTGCTCCTCGCCCAGCGCGACCGCGAGCCACGTCGCGGCATCCATCTCGACCACGTTCGGGGGCGTGCCGCGCGTGTGCCGCGGACCCTGGATGACCTGCACCGCGCCGAACGGCGGCACCCGCACCTCGACGCTGTTGCCCGGCGCCTTCTCGTCGAGCAGCTGCAGCAGATACCGCACGGCCGTGGCGAGGGCGGGACGCGGAGGCTTCTCGCCCGCGGCGTCCGCCTGCTTCACGACGTCGAGCGCCGTGCGTCCGTCGACGATGTCGATCTTCTTGGCCATCTCCTCACCCTATGACCGCGCGTAGGCTCGCAGCATGAGCATGCATCCCGAGGGCGCCCGCGCCGAGCTGCTCGCCGCGGCATCCGGGCACGGCTGGAGCGGCCCCTTCCCCGCACTCCTCGATCCCGAGAACGCGCACGATGCGGCGGTGCTCATCCTGTTCGGTGTGCTCGATCGCGAACCGGCCGTGGTGCCCGATGCGGCCGTCGCGCGCGACCTCGACGTGCTGCTGCAGCGCCGCGCCCCCACGCTCTCGTCGCATCCGGGTCAGGTGTCGTTCCCGGGCGGTCGGGTCGAGCCGAGAGATGCGGATGCCGCCGCCACCGCGCTCCGCGAAGCAGAAGAGGAGACCGGACTCGACCCGGAGGGCGTCGACGTGCTGGCGACCCTGCCCGAGATCCCCCTGGCGGCCAGCAACCATCGCGTCACCCCGGTGCTGGGGTGGTGGCGCACGCCGTCGCGGGTGGCGGCGATCGATCACGCCGAGACGGTGGAGGTGTTCCGGGTGCCGGTGGCGCAGCTGCTCGACCCGGCGACGCGGTACACCTCGGTGCGCACGTTCGGCGACCGCACGTTCCGGGCTCCGGCGTTCGACGTCGACGGCACGATCGTGTGGGGCTTCACGGCCATGGTGCTCAGCGGCATCTTCGACGCGGCCGGGTGGACCGTGCCGTGGAACGTCGCCGACGAGCGGCCGGTCTGAGGGGTCCTCGGGGCGGGGCCCTTCGGCGGGCTCACGGACCGGCGGCCCGTCGACAAGCTCAGGGACCGAGCTGCACCTGTACCTAACTCAGGACAAATTGACTGATTCTGCGCTTTCCTGCCCTAGATGGCCCATAGCGCTCCGTTTGTCCTGAGTTAGTGCCACCCCGCGAACACCGCCCGCCCCGGCAACCCGCCGAAACCCAACGGGCGAGGCTCGATAGGCTGGGCGGGTGAAGATCCTCGTCCTCGGTTCCGGTGCCCGTGAGCACGCGATCATCCTCGCTCTGCGAGCAGAGAAAGCGGAGCACGAGATCTTCGTCTCCCCCGGCAACGCCGGCATCGCACAGGATGCGACACCCGTCGCGGTCGACGTGCTCGACGGCGGCGCGGTGACCGCGTTCGCGAACGAGCACGCGATCGACCTCGTCGTCATCGGCCCCGAGGCACCGCTGGTCGCTGGTGTCGCCGACGCGCTGCGCGAGCGCGGCATCCCGGTCTTCGGCCCGGGCAAGGCGGCGGCCCAGCTCGAGGGTTCGAAGGCCTTCGCCAAGCGCATCATGGACTCCGCGGGTGTTCCCACGGGCCGCGCGGTGAGGGCGACCACGGTCGCCGAGGTCGAGGCGGCGTTCGACGACCTCGGTGCCCCGCACGTCGTGAAGGCCGACGGTCTCGCCGCCGGCAAGGGCGTCATCGTCACCTCCGACCGTGCCGAGGCCCTCGCTCACGCCGAGCAGTATCTGCCCGCCGGTCCGGTGCTCGTCGAGGAGTTCCTCTCCGGCCCCGAGGTCTCGCTCTTCTTCCTCAGCGACGGCGACACCGTGCGCGCCCTCAGCCCCGCGCAGGACTTCAAGCGCGCGCTCGACGGCGACGCCGGCCCCAACACGGGCGGCATGGGCGCCTACTCGCCGCTGCCCTGGCTCGCCGAGCAGTTCGGAAGCGAGCAGGAGTTCGTCGCCGAGGTCACGCGCGACGTGGCCGTGCCCGTGATCCGCCAGCTCGACGCCGAGGGCACCCCCTTCATCGGCCTGCTCTACGCCGGCCTCATCCTCACCCCCGCGGGTGTGCGCGTGATCGAGTTCAACGCCCGCTTCGGCGACCCCGAGACACAGGTCGTGCTGCCGCGCCTGGTCACGCCCCTGTCGGAGCTGCTGTTCGCCGCGGCATCCGGCACCCTCGAAGACCAGCCCGAGCCCGTCTTCAGCGACGACGTCGCGATCACCGTGGTGCTCGCGAGCGAGGGCTACCCCGAGGCCCCGCAGACCGGTCGCCCGATCGAGAACCTCGCGGATGCCGCGGCCGTCGAGGGCGTGCGCATCGTGCACGCCGCGACGGCGGGTCCGGATGCTCCGGGCGGAGACCTGCTCGCCACCGGTGGTCGCGTGCTCAACGTGGTGGCGACGGCATCCGATTTCGGCACTGCCCGCGCTCGCGCGTACGACGCGATCGGACGCATCCGTCTGGAGGGCGCGCACTACCGCGGCGACATCGCCGCCCGCGTCGCCGAATGACGCTGCTCTACAGCGCGACCCAGTAGCGCCGCAGCATCCCCTGGGCGCGCGCCGACTGGTCGCTGATGTCTTGCAGCACTCCGCCGGCACGCTCGATCGTGCGGTACGACCCCTCGTTGTCGACGTCACAGGTGATCAGCACCCGCTGCAGGCCGATCTCTCGCGCTCGCTCGAGGCCGAGCGCGAGCGCGGCCGACGCGATCCCCTCGCGGCGACGTGAGGCCCGCACCGAGTAGCCGATGTGCCCGCCGGCCTCGGCGAGCCACTCGTTGAGCGTGTGCCGGAACGACAGGAAGCCCACGACCTCGTCTCCGTCGACCACCCAGTACAGGTCGTTGTGCACCCGGTCGGCGGGCGGGGCGATCGAGGTGTCGGCGAGGCGCTCGGCATCCGCGATCAGGGCATCCAGAGTCGCTCGGTCGGGCGTCACGGGAGCCGTCAGACCCGACCCGTCGACATGCCCCTCGCCGAACTCCGCCACGGCGGCTGCCCAAGAGTCGAGGAGGTCGGCGGTCGGTCGAACGAGCTGCACGGTCATCGCCCCACCCCATCAGATGGCGGTGTCCGCCCGCAAACCGCCCGCGTGCCGTCGAGACCCACCGCAAAGGTCGAGACCCACCTTTCCCGACGCCGATACCGGTGGGTCTCGACGCGGGTGGTGGGTCTCGACGAAGCAAGTCTCGACGAAGAGCGGATGCCGCGAACTACAGCACCTTCGAGAGGAACTCCTTCAGGCGCTCGTTCTTGGGTGCCTCGAACAGCTCGGCCGGTGCGGCCTCCTCGACGACGACGCCGCCGTCCATGAAGACCGTGCGGTCGGAGACCTCGCGGGCGAAGCCCATCTCGTGCGTCACGAGCACCATCGTCATGCCGCCCTCGGCTAGATCGCGGATGACCTGCAGCACCTCCCCCACCATCTCGGGGTCGAGGGCACTGGTGGCCTCGTCGAACAGCATGATCTCGGGGTCCATCGCGAGCGCACGGGCGATCGCCACGCGCTGCTTCTGACCGCCCGAGAGCGAGGCGGGCTTGGCATCCGCCTTCTCCGACAGGCCGACCCGCTCGAGCAGGGCCAGCGCGCGCTCGCGGGCCTTCGACTTCGACAGGCGACCCAGCTCGATCGGCGCGAGCGTGATGTTCTCGAGCACCGTCATGTGCGGGAACAGGTTGAAGTGCTGGAAGACCATGCCGATGCGCTGGCGCACCTCGTCGAGCTTGACGCTCTTGTCGGTGAGGTCGACGCCGTCGATGACGACCTTGCCCGACGTGGGCTCCTCGAGCTTGTTGAGGCAGCGCAGCAGCGTCGATTTGCCCGAACCCGAGGGCCCGATGACCGCGACGACCTCGCCGTCGTCGACCGTCAGATCGATGCCCTTGAGCACCTCGTTGCTTCCGAACGACTTGTGCAGGTTCTGCACGGCGATCTTGCTCATGCGTTGAACTTCCTCTCGAGGCGGTTCGCGAGCAGCGTCAGCAGCGTGATCACGACGAAGTAGATGATGGCGACGATCGTCAGCACCTGCGCCGACAGATAGGTCGAGGCGATGATCTGACGCGACTGGAACGTCAGCTCGGCGAGGCCGATGACGCTGATCAGCGACGTGTCCTTGAGGGTGATGATGCCCTGGTTCACGAATGACGGGATCATGATGCGGAACGCCTGCGGCAGCACGACCTTCTGCATGGTCTTCCAGTGGCCGAGACCCAGCGACCGCGATGCCTCGTTCTGACCGGGGTCGACGGCCTGGATGCCGCCGCGGATGATCTCGGTCATATACGCACCCGTGTTGAGCGAGAGCGTGATCGCTCCGGCCACGAACGGGTTGAACTGCAGGCCCGGGAACAGCTGCGGGATGGCGAAGAAGACGAAGAACGCCTGCACCAGGATCGGGGTGCCGCGGAACACGAACACGTAGGCGGTCGCGATCCACCGGAACGGCAGGAACTTCGAGAGGCGTCCGAAGCCGAACACGATGCCGAGCACGAAGGCGGCGACGAGGGCGACGAGCGTCGCGAGGATCGTCAGCCAGAGTCCGCTCATCAGCGCCGGCCAGTACTTCACGGCGACGGAGATGATGTCGGTCGGCTGGGCGGATGCCTCGCCCGCGCTGAGGTAGGTGTCCACGATCTCGTCGTACTCGCCGCTCTCCTGCAGGTTCGCCAGCCCGGCGTTGAACTTCTCGATCAGCTCGGGGTTCATGCCCTTGTTGACCGCGAAACCGTACTCGCCGCCGAGCTCGGGCTCGCCCACGAGACGGAAACCGGAGCCCTGCTGGATGCCGTACGCCAGCACCGGGAAGTCCTCGAAGTAGCCGACGGCCTGGTTCGCCTTGACGGCATCCACCATGTCGGTCGTGTCGGAGTAGGGCGTGATGCGGAAGCCGTACTCGTCCTGGTTGTCCTCGGCGAAGGTCTGGCCCTGGGTACCGGTCTTCACCGCGACGGTCTTGCCGTCGAGGTCGTCGAGCGAATCGATGTCGCTCGACTCGAGAACGCCGAGCTGGATGCCGCTGGTGAAGTACGGCTCGCTGAAGTCGAACGTCTGCTGACGCTCCTCGGTGATCGACATACCGGCCATGACGGCATCCACCTGGTTCGACTGCAGGGCCTGCAGGGCCGCGTCGAATCCGAGCTGGCGGATCTCGACCTCGAAGCCCTGGTCGTCGGCGATCGCGCGGAGCAGGTCCATGTCGATGCCGACGAGCTCGCCGTCGGAGTTCGTGAACTCGAACGGCGCGAAGGTCGTGTCGGTGCCGATGACGTACGTCTCACCGTCGGCGGCCGTGGCGGGGGCGGCTCCGCCGAGCAGCGCGGCGCCCGCGACGGCGGTCGCGAGCACGGCGGCTCCGGTCGTGCGGGCGAGGCGGCGGAGCCGGGCGCGCAGGGAAGAGGGGTGTGGGATCACGACGGATGCTCCTCGGATCGGGGTGGCGACCGGCCGGTCGCCGCCCGTCTACCTTAGTCAACGCGAAACGCCCCGCCCATTTCGGGGCGGGGCGTTCGTCGGAGGATCAGACGGTCGGATGCTTCGGCGCACCGCGCAGGAACAGCGACGCGATGAGCGCGACGAGGATCACGCAGGCCGGCAGCAGGATCGCCTGCGACATGCCCGTCGAGAAGCCCTCGGCGACGACATCCGGAAGGGTTCCACCCGAGCCGATCGACCCGCCGGCGTCGTCCATGCCGGGCAGGTTCGCCTCGAGGCGCGCCTGCATGAACGTGGCGATCGCGGCCGATCCGACCACCGATCCGATCGTGCGGGTGGTGTTGTAGATGCCCGCGCCCGCGCCGGCCTGGCGCATCGGGAGCATCCGGGTGGCGGTCGTCGCGAGCGGACCCCACATACCGGCGTTACCGAGGCCCATGAGGGCGGAGGGGAACAGGAACATCCAGATCGGGGTGTCCATGTTCACCAGCGACGAGTACCAGAACAGGGCTCCCGAGACGGCGAGCAGACCCGGGATCAGGATGATGCGGGGGTCGGTGCGGTCGAGGATCTTGCCCGCGACCGGAGCCAGCACTCCCGAGAGCACCGCCATCGGGATCATCAGCAGCGCCGCTTCGGTCGGGGTGAGCCCCCGGGCCGTCTGCAGGAAGAACATCAGCGGCAGCGACATGCTCGTCACCGTGAAGCCCACCGCGGCGATCGCGACGTTCGCTCCCGAGAAGTTGCGGTCCTTGAAGAGCTCCAGCGGCACGAGCGCCTCGGACTTCGTCTTCCACTGCTGCACGATGAAGATCGCGAGCACCACGATGCCGGCGATGATCATGCCCCACACCGAGATCGGGCCCCAGATGACGCCCCAGTCGTACTTCTCACCCTCCTGCAGGCCGAAGACCACGAGGAAGATCGCGACGGCGCTCAGCACGACGCCGAGGATGTCGAAGCGGTGCGGGTGCGTCTTGAGCTTGGGCACGAGGATCCACGCGGCGACGAAGGCGATCACGCCGACGGGCAGGTTGACGAAGAAGATCCACTCCCAGCCGAGGCCGTCGACGAGCACGCCGCCGAGCAGCGGGCCGACGAGCGTCGCGACACCGGCGGTCGCACCCCACAGGCCCATGGCCGCGCCGCGGCGCTCGGGCGGGAAGGTGCGGGTGATGACGGCCATGGTCTGCGGGGTCATGAACGCGGCGCCGAGACCCTGCACGGCGCGGGCCGCGATCAAGCCCTCGAGCGAGCTCGACAGACCGCACCAGAGGGATGCCGCGGTGAAGATCGCGAGTCCGATGAGGTAGATGTTCTTCGGTCCGAAGCGGTCGCCGAGGCGGCCGGTGATCAGCAGCGGCACGGCGTAGGTGAGCAGGTAAGCACTGGTCACCCACACGACGTTGTCGAGGTTGTTGGTGTTCGGGTCGAGGGCGGCCTTGATCGCGGGGTTCGCGACCGAGACGATCGTCGTGTCGACGAGGATCATGAAGAAGCCGATGACGAGCGCCCAGAGGGCGGGCCAGGGGCTCTTCGGTGCCTGCCCCGCGGCGAAGGGGCCGGTCTGGGGGCCGACGGCCTGTCGGGAATCGGTCATTGCTGTGCAGCCTTTCGCTGAGCGATGTAGCGGTCTGTGTCGTCGAAGTCGTTCGGGCCCCAGCGGAGCCCGTCGCCGTCGAGTCGGGTGAGGAGGGTGTCGAGCCAGCGCACCTCGGCCTCGAGCAGTGCCTCCTGGCGTTCTATTTCGACGAGCACCTGCGCGGGAGTACCCCGTTCGTGTGCTGCGCGGAGCCCGTCGCGGTGGGCCACGTGGCTGTCGACGAGAGCGGAACGACGCTCGCGCAACAGCGCGGTGACGTCATCGCGCTCGAGATTGTGCGCTTCGGCGAGCGCAATGCGGAAGTCGGTCTCGCTGTCGGTGCGGGGCAGTTCGCGGCGCACCCACGCGATGACGGTGTCGCGACCGGCATCGGTCAGCGTGTAGGTGGTGCGCTCGGGACGGTTGCCGTCGCGATCGATGCCGATCTCGTCGATCAGGCCGGTCTTCTGCAGGCGCGCGACCGTGTGGTAGAGCGTCCCGTTGGTGATCGTGAGCAGGCGGTCGTCCTGACGGCTGCGCAGCAGACGGACCATCTCATAGGGGTGCATGTCGCCCTCGCGCAGCAGCGCGAGCACCATCACACCCATGGGTGTGAGCGTGTCGATCGGATCCTTCATCACCTGCTCCACTTCGATTAGTCCACGTGGACTATACGCCTGTTTCGCGGCGCGATCAAGCACGCCCCCGGCGCGGAGGCGGATGCTGCGACCGCAGCCGTCAGACGTCGATCGGTCCGTGCCCCGCGCGTTCGAGGAGCACACCGACCTGCACGCGATTGCGCACCGCGAGCTTGGCGAAGACCTGCTCGAGATGCGTCTTCACTGTGCCCGGGGCGATGTGCAGCGCCGCGCCGATCTCCTGGTTCGTGGCGCCCGAAGCCACCCGCACGGCGACATCGCGCTCGCGCTCGGTGAGCACCGAGATCCGGGCGACCGCCGCGGCGCGCCCCTGCCCCTGCTCGCCCTCGACCGCGCGTCGCACCAGCTGCGCCGTGCTCTGCGCCGAGAACACGCTCTCGCCCGCGGCGGTGCGTCGCACCGCATCGATGATGCGCGTCGGCGACTCGTCCTTCAGGAGGTAACCGAGCGCCCCGGCGATCAGCATCCGTACGAGCTGCCCCTCGGCGTCGAGGCTCGTCATCGCGAGCACTCGCGCGCCCGATTCGGCCACGATGGCGGCGGTCGCTTCGGGCCCGTCCATCACCGGCATCCGCACGTCCATGAGCACCACGTCAGGTCGGTGCGTGCGCACGAGCTCGATCGCGGCGGCGCCGTCGGATGCCTCGGCGACGACCTCGATCGACGGGTCGGCACCGAGCACGAAACGGAATCCGCTGCGGATGAGGGGTTCGTCATCGACGATCAGCACCCGCACGGGGGAGTCGTCGAAGCCGGTCACGCACCGAGCATATCGGCGCGGGTCAGCCGCGCTCCTGCCAGGGCAGCGTCACGTCGACGATGAACGAGCCCTCGTACGCGCCGATCCAGGCCTGGCCGCCGAGTGCCGTGGCGCGTTCGCGGATGCCGAGCACGCCGTTCCCTCCGCCCGGAATGCTCCCGGGGGCACCCGCCGGCACCCCGGCGCCGACCGGATTCACGACGCGGATCCGCGCGCCGGACTCGGGAGCGACCTGCACGATCAGGTCGATCGGTGCGCGCGGCGCGTGCTTGACGGCGTTGGTGAGCGACTCCTGCACGATCCGGAACACCGCGCCGTCGAAGAGCGCGCCCGCACGCTCGGGCGACTCGATCAGGATCAGCGAGGTGATCGCATGACCCGCGCCGCGGAGACCGGCGACGAGGGCACCGACGGCCCGCATCGTCGCGGGAGCGGAGCTCTCGGCATCCGCTCCGCTGCGCAGCTCGCCGATCAGGCCGCGCATGTCCTGCAGTGCGGCGTGGGTCTGCTCGCGGACGGTCCTCGCCATCTGACCGGTCACCCCCTCGTCGGCCGCCGCCTCGAGCGCTCCGGCGTGCAGCGAGACCACCGAGAGGCGGTGGGCCAGGGCGTCGTGCATGTCGCGGGCGATGCGCTCGCGCTCGGCCTGACGCACGGTCTGCTCGGCGAGCACGTCGGCTCGTTGCGTCTGCACGGCCGCCCGCTGCTCGCTGCGCTCCGCGCGGTCCCGCGTGCGGGTCAGTGCCACCGACCCGGCGGCGATACCGAGCGACACGAGCGCACAGACGATCACCGCGACGTTCCATTCGACGCTGTCGACCGCGCCGATGCTGGTCGTGAGGAACCAGGGCAGGGCCCCGCCCCACGGCGTCAACGCCTCGCGCAGCGCGAACAGCAGCACGCTCCCGCCGACGACGGCGCCGATCGGCACGACCTTCGTCGGCTTCTGACGGATGAGCGCGACGGCCCCGATCAGCAGCAGCAGATACGAGGTGCCGACGACGGCGAGCACGCCACCGGCGATCACGACGACCAGCGGATGCCGCCGCCGCCAGAGCACCGTGAACCACGCGGCGATCGCGAAGAGGGCGATGCCCACGCCGACCGGGGTGATCCGCAGGGTGCCTCCGGCCGCCCCGTCGACGGTCGGGTAGGTCGCGGCACCCGGCACGTTCGCGACGGCGCAGATGTCGAGCACCGCGCCCACGATCAGGAGCGCGATCGACCCGGCCGTGTACGTCACGGCGCGACCGCGGGAGCGCGCTGAGGAGGGGTTCGATGCCGACACAGACCGAGCGTATTGCCCCGCGCGCCTCGCGCGCGCCTGCCGGACGGCACGAGAAGCCTCTGCCGAACGGCGTACCCGGGTGTGGACGGATGGCCGATACCCCCGGCCGAGCAGGGCTGCGAAGGTGATGGACGAGCGCCGACCAGGGCGCGATCCGCCACCCCCGTCCCCACCCCTTGAACCGAGGATTCGTCATGACTTTCGACAACACGGGCTCCACGCCCCCGCCCCCGCCCTCCCCGCTGCCCACCGCACCCACGGCGGCCTCCCCCGCACCCGGCGCCCCGGCCCCGGGCTCCCCCGCACCGGCGGCCGGCTCCCCCACCCCGGCCGCACCGCCCGTCGCGATCGGCGAGAAGTCGTTCCTCGTGACCTGGCTGCTCGCGCTGCTGCTGGGCGTGCTGGGCGTCGACCGCTTCTACCTGGGCAAGGTCGGCACCGGCATCCTGAAGCTCGTCACGTTCGGCGGCCTGGGCATCTGGGCACTCATCGACCTGATCCTGGTGCTCACGAACTCGACCCGCGACTCGAAGGGGTTCGCGCTCGCCGGGCACGAGGAGCACAAGAAGATCGCTTGGATCGTGACGGGCATCGTGATCGCGCTCGGCATCGTCAGCAGCGCCGTCAACGGTTCGCAGGCGTCGTCGCGCCCGACCTCCGACCGACCCGCGGTCTCGGCCCCGGTCGAGTCGGCCGCACCCGAGGAGACGACCGCCGCCGAGGAGACCGTCGAAGAAGCATCCGCCGACCCGGTCGAAGAAGAGGCGCCGGCCGAGCCCGAGGCACCGGCCGTCCCCGCCGAGTACGCCTCGGCGCTGACCAAGGCCGAGACCTACTCCGACTTCATGCACATGAGCAAGGCCGGCATCTACGACCAGCTCACCTCGGAGTACGGCGAGAAGTTCTCGCCCGAGGCGGCGCAGTACGCGGTCGACACGATGGTCGCCGACTGGAACGCGAACGCGCTCGAGAAGGCGAAGACCTACCAGGAGACGATGGCCATGTCGCCGTCGGCGATCCGCGACCAGCTCGTCAGCGAGTACGGCGAGAAGTTCACGCCCGAAGAGGCGGATTACGCGATCGCGCACCTGAACGACTGACACCGACCGGGCTGACGGCGCCGCGGGGGGGGCGCCGTCAGCTCTTCAGTCGCCGCAGAGCCGATCCCTTGTGCGCGGCGCGATCACCGCTCTTCTCCGACTCCACGATGTAGGCCGGGTCATCGGCCGTCGCCGTGAAATGCTGCCCCGCGAACTCGAAGTCCTTCGTGCGCTTCTCCTCGATGGTCCCTCGTGTGCGCCCCTGCGAGGTGTTCCAGCTCACCCGGTCACCCTTCGACAGTTCCTTCGACATGCATCCTCCGTTCGTTGCGGAGAGCATCGCGGATGCCGCGGCATCCGCCACTCCCCTTGACACGGCGCCCTCGCGCGACCGGGATAATGGGGCAGGTGAGCACTCCTGCAGACAGCACGTCCCAGAGCATCCCCGGCTGGCGTCACCTCTATTCGGGCAAGGTCCGCGACCTGTACGCCTCGGAGGATCCCGCCGACACGCGCATCCTGGTCGTGGCGAGCGACCGCGTCAGCGCGTTCGACTTCGTGCTGTCACCCGGCATCCCGAAGAAGGGCGCCCTGCTCACGCGGCTGAGCCGCTGGTGGTTCGCGCAGCTCGACACCCCCAACCACCTCGCCGAGGGCGAGATCCCGGACGCCGTCGCCGACCGCGCCATGCTCGCGCAGTCCCTCGAGATGCTGCCCGTCGAGTGCGTGGTGCGCGGCTACATCACGGGTTCCGGCTGGGCGGAATACGAGGAGAGCGGCACGGTCTGCGGCATCCCGCTGCCCGCCGGGCTCAAGAACGGCGACCGCCTGCCCGAGCCGCTGTTCACCCCCGCGTACAAGGCCCCGATGGGCGAGCACGACGAGAACATCACCTTCGCGCAGACCGTCGAGCTGGTGGGCGAAGCGCGCGCCTCCGAGCTGCGCGACGTCTCGCTCGACCTCTACACGCGCGCGGCCGCCATCGCCGAGGAGAAGGGCCTGATCCTCGCCGACACCAAGTTCGAGTTCGGCACGGATGCCGACGGCACGCTGCGCCTGGCCGATGAGGTGCTCACGAGCGATTCGTCGCGGTACTGGGATGCCGAGGCCTGGCGAACCGGCGTCACGCCGAGCCAGCGCATGGCGAGCTTCGACAAGCAGATCGTGCGCGACTGGCTGGCGTCGCACTGGGACAAGCAGGGCGAGCCCCCCGCGCTGCCCGAGCACATCGTCTCGCGCACGGCCGACCGCTACCGCGAACTGATCGACCGCCTCGGGGCGTAGCCAGGCAGGGCGGGACCCTTCGACAAGCACAGGGACCCAGTGGCTCCGGGACACAGTGGCTGGGTCGCTGAGCCTGTCGAAGCGTCCCCCACGCGAGACGAAGGGCACCCAGGGAACACTCAGGAATCGGTAGTGTTGCTCCAGCACTCCCCCACCCCGAATCCCTGAGGAGCCCGCATGCCCCTGTGGAAGATCCACGGCAACGGCCGCACCGTCGAAGCCGGCGCCGTCGTCGCCCCCGAAGAGCGTCTGAACTGGCCCGCCACGATCGCGATCGGTGCGCAGCACGTCGTCGCGATGTTCGGCGCCACGTTCCTCGTGCCCACGCTGACGGGCTTCCCCGTCTCGACCACGCTGCTGTTCAGCGGTGTGGGCACCCTGCTCTTCCTGCTGATCACCAAGAACCGCCTCCCCAGCTACCTCGGCTCGTCGTTCGCGTTCATCGCGCCGATCACCGCGGCGGTCGCCGCGGGCGGCACGGGTTCGGCGCTCGCGGGTGTGGCGGCCGTCGGCATCCTGCTCGCCCTCGTCGGTCTCGTGGTGCAGTTCGCCGGCCTGCGCTGGGTCGATGCGCTCATGCCCCCGGTCGTCGCCGGCGCGATCGTGGCCCTGATCGGTTTCAACCTCGCGCCGACCGCGTGGAACAACTTCAACCTCGACCCGGTCACCGCCACGATCACCCTCGTCGCGATCATCGTGTTCGCGGTGCTGTTCCGCGGATTCCTCGGCCGCATCTCGATCTTCCTCGGCGTCGCCGTCGGCTTCATCTGGGCGGCGTTCAACGGCTCGTTCGACGTGCCGAACGAGCTGCGCGGCGGCAAGACCCCGAACGAGCTGATCGCCGAGGCATCCTGGGTCGGCCTGCCCGACTTCCAGTTCCCCGACTTCGTCGCCCCCGGTACCTGGTCGACGATCGCGATGTTCCTGCCCGTCGTGCTCGTGCTCGTCGCCGAGAACATCGGCCACGTGCGCGGCGTCGCCACCATGACCGAGGACCCGACGGTCAACAAGCAGACCGGTCGCGCGCTCATCGCCGACGGTGTCGCGACGACCATCGCCGGTGGTTTCGGAGGCTCGGGAACCACGACGTACGGCGAGAACATCGGCGTCATGGCGGCCACCCGCGTCTACTCGACCGCCGTCTACTGGGTCGCCGGTCTGTTCGCGATCCTCCTCGCCTTCTCGCCCAAGGTCGGCGAGGTGTTCAACTCGATCCCCGCCGGTGTGCTGGGCGGCGCGACCACCGCGCTCTACGGCCTCATCGGCATCATCGGCATCAAGATCTGGGTCGACAGCCGCGTCGACTTCTCGCGCCCGGTGAACCAGTACACGGCCGCGGTGTCGCTCGTGATCGGCATCGCCGGATTCTCGATGAACCTGGGCGACTTCGCCTTCGGCGGCATCGTGCTCGGCACGGTCGCGGCGCTGCTGATCTACCACGTGGGCAACTTCATCGCCCGCGCGCGCAAGACGGGTGCCGACGACCCCAAGCCGCTCGAGCCCGTCGGTCCGCTGGGCGGCGACCCGGCCTGACACCGGCCCGCACGACAGGCTCAGGGACCCGGCACGAAACCGGGTCGCTGAGCCTGTCGAAGCGTCCCGCCCGAGAGACCGTCAGTCGTCGGAGCCGGCACCCTCGCACACCCCGCCGCGAGCCCGGGGGCGCGGCTCACCCTCGTGCGGGGCGACGGCGAGCGGCAGGGGCACGGTCGGCTCCGGCAGGTCGTAGAGCCGACGCACCCAGCGGCGGGCATCTTCGAGCGGATACGTGTCGCGGTACACCGAGTACTTCACGAACACGCCCTCGAGCACGCTGCGGAACATGACCTCTTCGAGCCCGGGATCGGCTGCGCCGCGCGCGCGGAACAGGTTGCGCACCGCGTCTTCAGCCATCGTGACCTGCTCGCTGAAGCGGTCCTCGGACTCGGCGAAGAGGCGGTGCGTGGCCGGCTGCTGCTGGATCGCGAGCACGACGCGCTGCAGCGGCACGGCGTAGGCGGTCGCCTGGAACACGCTGTCGATGATCGAGGCGAGCACCTCGTCGGGACTGCCCTCGACACTCGGCAGCTCGAGGAGCGTGATGAACCAGCGGTCGATGACCGCGGCGATCAGCTGATCCTTGCCGCCGAAGTGATAGCTGACGAGCCCCTGGGCGACACCGGCGCGCTTGGTGATCTCGGCGATGCTGGCGCCGGAGACGCCCCGCTCCTCGAACACCTCGATCGCCGCCTGGAGGATGACCTCCTTGGCTCGTTCGCGCGCACGTCGATTCTGGTCTTCCGATCGCGCCATGTGAAGTTCACTTCCCCGTTGCCCCCGAATGTGCACCGATGTGCGTCCCCGTACTATAGATTACTCGCTGAATGTACGTTCAGTTTAATTATCTCTGGGGAGCCTCCATGCACCGTCTCGCGCCCGTCGATTTCAACGACCTCGGGTCCATCGTCGGCTGGCTGATCGGCCAGTGGTGGGTGTGGGCGATCGTCGGCGCCGTGGCCCTCTTCTTCCTGATCCTCTGGATCATCCCGGCGGCCAAGGTGAAGCCCTCCGAGAAGTTCTCGACGACGGATGCCGCGGCGAACGAGATCGCCCTGGGCTTCCTGCAGATCCGCAACCTGCCCTCCGGCCCGTGGAACGACCCGACCGCGAGCGACCTCGGCCCGTCGGAGAAGTCGGTGCTCGTCGAGCAGTGGGGCGTGCACACCCGTGAGGAGTGGCTGTCGAACATCGAACGCCTCACCACGGTGCGCCGCCGCCGCGAGGTCTGGGTGCTGTACCTCGCCGTGCGCGTCGCCGTCGCCGAGCGCCTCGGCCGTGCCCCGAAGGCGAAGGAATGGCTGGCGGCCATCGTCGAGGAGGGCGGCGACAAGCGCGACGCCAAGACGTTCATCACCGCGATCGAGTACATCGAGTCCGAGGTGCGCAAGCGCGTCGGCAAGGACATCGTGACGCCGGGTCTGTTCGTGCAGACCCTCGACGGGTACGCGATCGGCCAGGCCGTCGCGATGGCGACCTGGGGCGTCGCACTCGGACACGGCGACGTGCCCGAGGCCCGCTCGATCATCCACGCGATCAACGTCGAGGCGCGGCCCGCGTTCTCCTCGTGGGCCGACTTCGGCCTCAGCTACATCGCCGGCCGGGTCATGCACTGGTCCGACGGCCGCGTCGACGAGAAGTCGTTCGAGAAGTTCGGCGACGGGTGGGCGGACTTCAAGGCCGCAGCGACCGAGACGCGCAACGGTCCGTGGGCGACCCTGCCGTGGACGCTGTAGCCGTCGACCTCGCTCCGCTGCAGCGCAGCGCCGGCATCCGCGACATCGTCGCCTACGAGCGGATCACGAAGACCCCGCTGCACCGGCGCTTCGTGTTCCTGCTCGTGGTCGTGCTGCTGTTCGCGGCGGCGATGCTCGCGGGTCTGTGGTTCCTCGGGCGCACCGACATCCTCGCCGTCGCACCGATCCTCGCGGTGTTCGTGATCGGCTACACGCTGCTCGCGGCCGTCGGATTCGTGTGGTTCGCAGTGGGCCTCAGCCGTCGCGTGAAGATCGCGGCGTTCGCCTGGCAGAACGGCTGGGCCTACGCGGATCGACTCGAGCACACCCGCCGCCCCGGCGCTCCTTTCACCCGCGTGCTGCGCGGCCAGGAGCGCGCGGTGGTCGCGGGCGACGATCCGCGGATGCCGTTCGAGCTCGGCATCCATCACTCGCTGTCGCGCGGTCAGGAGGGCGCGACCGTGCAGAGACCGTTCGCGTTCATCGAGCTGCAGCTGCCGTCATCGGTGCCGCACATCGTGCTGGCGAACCGGCGACGCAGCATCGTCCCGACGCTGGGCCTCGGCCGGGGCGCTGCCCGGATGGAGCTCGAGGGCGAGTTCGCGAAGGTGTTCCGGCTGATCGTGCCGGAGGGCTACCAGACCGACGCTCTGTACATCTTCACGCCCGACCTGATGGCGCGCGTGCTCGACCTCGGACGCGGCGCCGAGATCGAGCTCGTCTCCGATCGGTTGTACGTGTACCTGCCGGGGAGCACGCGCTTCGATCGGCCCGCCACCATGGCCGCGGCGCTCGTTCTCGCCGAGGAGTTCCACCGCCGATTCGCCGCACGCACCGAGCTCTACCGCGACGACGCCGCAGGCGAGATCGCGGCGCGCGCCGGCGTCTCGGTGGGGCTGCGGGGACAGCGCCTCGGCGGGCACGGCATCTCGGTGCTGGCCGTGGCGGGCACCGTGGGGGTGGTTCTGCTCTCGGCCGGCGTCACCGCGCTGACGCTCTTCGGCGGCGACTTCTTCGCGTCGCTCCTGGGCGGCCCCTGAAATCGCGGGTGCGCCCCTGTCCCGGAGGGGGCGACAGGGGCGCGCCCGTGTCACCCCCGCGTGGTGGGTGCTTCGACGAAGGGCACCACCCCGAGAGAACTGGGTCCCTGAGCCTGCCGAAGGGCCCCACCCCGAGAGACCGACGTCAGGCCGAGCCCCGCACCACGAGCTCCGTCGGCAGGCTGATCGTGCGGGCGGGTCTCCCCGGCGAGGTGCGACAGCAGCACCTGCGCCATGGGCTCGCCCTGCGCACACATCGCCTCATTCCGTGGACCGTCTCAGTTGGGATGCCCTTGCTGAGATCGCATCCGTACACGGTTTACGAGACCACCGACGATGCGAGATCAAGCGCATATGAGCGATAGCCCACGCGTCTCACATACCGATCCCCTTATGGACACCGTTCGTGATCGCGCTTGAGGTGACACCGCGCTGGGGCGAGGACCTTCAAGCTTCTCGGTTCGCAGCGTCAGGAATTTTCGATCAGACCAGCGACGATCTCTGTAGCGATGCCGGCCGCATCGAGTCTGCCGAAGAAATGCACTGCACCGTACCCGAACTGGTACTCGCTGACGACCTCGTCGTCGATCGGGAGTCCCTCTTCGTCGAACGTGAAGAGGAACGTGAAGCCCGCGTCGCGCACCGGCTCCAGGAACGACTCCTCGTCTTGGATTCGATGCGGTTCCTCCGCGATGCGAATCAATGATTGCGCGTGCGTATCGGTGGTGACCGTTTCGAGCGCGCGGCTTGCGAGGAAGGGGTGGATCGCCGAATCGGTGTCTGCTCGCGAGGAAGGGGCATGGAGCACGGCAGAGACGGCGATGTCGGGGTAGCAATCGTCCGGATCGCCGATCCCGAATCCTCGGCGTACGAAGACGGAGACCTCGCGGCCGCCGAGCCAGGGTGCCGTGTCAGCGGCGAGGGTGAGGACGTAGTCGTGCGAGGTGAGGACCGGATCGTCGGCGAAGATGGCGGGCGGAGTTCCGGCCAAACGCGATCCTGATGCCGCGTCGTCGGAGGCGACTCCTAGCAAGATCTCCATGACCTCATCGTACGAGGGCGACGACGCGCGTGCCTCGACGGAAGGCGAGCCCGCGAGAAGCGGGCCGGGCGCAGTAGAGCTGGACCAGTCGGGTACAGGAATCCGGCCCTCACACATACCGATCCCCAAACGGACGCTCGCCGCCATGACGGAAGTGGTGCCTGGCCCTGATGTGCTCTCGCGTTGCTTGGGCGGGCAAAGAGAATAGCGACTGGCCGCAGCGGTGTCTGTAGGCCATAGAGGGGACAGCGAGGAATCGCTTCGAGCCATAGGTTTTGACGTACCCAGTGCGCATGGTGCGCTTCTGGGTAGATCCATTGGGGGGTCAAAATGAAGGCATCAAAGAAGATTCGTCTCGCACGAGTGGCCGCTGTCGCAGTCCTCGCCGCAACAGCGGTACTGGGGGCGTCTCTACCAGCATCGTCGGCGACGTACGTGTGGCTGAACAAGTCGATCGCGCCGAACGGCACGACGTACACCGAGACCTCGGCGGCCGGCGGGTTCTCTCGTACCGGGATCAGCGCGTCCGTGGCTAACGCTGCCGGATACACCTGGGCGACCACGGTTTGGTTCAACGGCTACTCGAGCTCAGGCAACGCGACAGCGACGCAGAACGGCCCGCGTGGATGGGGCATCACCAAAGCGAAGTACACCTACGCCTGGTATCAGGCAGGCGACAAGGCTTCGGTCAAAGCGTGGCTCCTGGACGCGAAGCTGAATGGCACTGGCCGGAGCTCGACCCTCGGTCTCCTCGAGGACGATGAGGCCGCAGGCGTCCCGAAGGTCGCGTCAGTCACCGCGGAGGATCTGCGGGCAGGCGCAGCGGATGGCTTCACCCTCACCTCGTATGGCAGCACGGAGGGTGGCGAGTTGTGGACTGGCACTGGATTCGGACAGGAGTGCATCTTCATCGCGCAGGGAGACTACGTGTCTTCCAGTTGCAATCCCTCGGATCTCGCGGCCGAGCACGGCGTCGCGATCCACGCTCTGAGCGCGGACGGTACTGAGAGCGTGCAAGCGGTGCTGTCCCCGAACGGCGGCATCACCGAAGAGAACTCTGCCGAAGCCGGCCTCACCGCCCTCTCCGACAAAGTCGCAATCAACACCGCGGCGCCGATCGCTGGCGAACTCGAGGTCTCGAACACGAAAGCCCGAGGCGGTGCACAAGGGCTTGTTATCCCTCTCGTACAGGTGGAAGGCTGATCCGAAAGGGAGATACATCATGGAACCAGATCGTGACGAGAACATGGAACCGTACCGACAGGACTTCGCAACGATGCCTGGAGTCAACGGGAATCTGATCGGACCGTCGTTTCGCGATCTCTCCGCTCAGGACACAACCAAACGAGGGATGATGTGGTCGTCCATCGGAGTGGGCGTCCTCGTCATCGGCACCGGAATCTATTTCCTCGGAGACTGGCTGAACTGGTTCTAGCGCATCGCGTCATTCACGGGTGGGGCTCGCAGGTTTTGTCTGCGGGTCCCACCCGTTTGATTCGACCCTCGGCGGGTGTCGTTTGCCGATCCCCAAATGGGCGCTCGTTGTCACGACGGGAGTGGCGCCTGTCCATGCTCCGCTCTCGCGTTGCTCGAAGTGGGCAAAGAAAATCGCCACCGGCCGCGGCCCGCATCTACGAGGCCGTCATCGTCGACTATCTGGCCGACGAACCAAGACTGACGCATCAGCTTCGCCGCGCGTGTACCCCCGCAGGGCGTCACGCGCGGAAGTCGGCTCAGACGCGTTGCAGCCGAGCGGCCCTTTCTGTGTCGATGCCCCCGCGCCATCCGGACAGCGGCGGGGTGACGTCGGATCGGGGCCCGCCGGACCACGCTTGCGCAGTCTCGCTGTGGGAGACGAACCGATCCCAGCTGGCGGCGCGGGTGCTCGGCAGCAGTCCGAACTCGGCGAGCCCGATGAGGATGCCGTAGCGCTGGTACTTATCGGTTCCCGGAAGGATCTTCTCTCGGGCGATCGCCTTCTCCAGGGCACCCGCTCGCGTTCCCTCAGGCTGCGCCGCGATCACGTCGAGCAGGGCGCTGAGACGCTGCCGATCCTCCTCGGTCGGGCGGGGAAGTCCCTCGTTCGATGCCGCCTCGAGATCGGACAGGTAGCGGTAGGGCAGCTCGTTCCATGCCCAGCCCAGGGCCAGACGCACGAGCTCTTCGGTGATGTCGATCTCCGCGGGCACGTTGTCGAGGCCGCAATCCGGGAGACCGTCGTGGGTGACGGGCGCATCCGTCAGGTGCCGCGCCCAGGCGAAGGAGATCACCGTCTGCCGCCCTCGCGGAGCGCTGCCGAGCCCGGCTACGAAGGCCGCGAGCACACTGTGCTCGTCGAGCTTCGCGGCAGCGGCGATCGCTCGCTCGAAGACCTCGGTGCGCTCGATCGGCTCGGGCGAACGGACGGGCCACCCGAGCACCTCGGCGGCGGCGATGTCGGCCGGGTCTCTCGATGCCGCGGTGCCGGATACCCCTCCGGTGCGGGTGAAGCGATAACCGTACACGGGCATGAGTACGTCGAGCTCTGCTCGATCAGGGACACGACGAGGGGCGAGAATCACCCTTCCAGGCTATTGAGTCGACCGCGCACAGGAGAAGCCCTGGTGAACGGTTTTCAGGGCACTGTGCGACCACCGGGCCCTGAGCCTGTCGACGGGCCCCAGAACTGGGTCCCTGAGCCTGTCGAAGGGCCCCACACGGAGACACCGACATCAGGCGGAGCCCAGCACCACGAGCTCCGTCGGCAGGCTGATCGTGCGGGCAGGTCTCCTCCAGCGAACCGCGAGCGGCACCTGCGCCATCGATGGCGCAGCGAACGCCCTCGGTCGGGCAATCGCGGCGAACTGGAGGCGTTAAGAGGCGCGGTGCGCCAGCAGAGGAAGTACGGCTTCGTCAACGATGCGTTCGAAGTCGGCGCGATCGATCGGGTGGCCTGTGATCTGGGGCAGGCTTGTGAGGAGCCCGACGACGACGGCCAGGTCGATCGATGCCTTCGGCCAGTCCGAATCGGCCGGTTCGCGCACGGCTGACCGCATTGCCGCAGCAGTCGCGTCGATGAAGCGGGTGCGCAGCGCGTCGACGAGTTCGGTCTGATCGAGGCCGCTGCCGAGGAGGGCACTGATGACACGCTGGCGGCGGGGGTCCATGCAGCCCGAGGCGGCGATGATGCCCTCGATGAGATCGCCTCGTGTGCTGCCGGTGGCGACGGATGCGCTGGAGAACGTGATCGTGTCGACCGCATCGGCGAGCAGGTCGGGGAGACTTCCCCAGCGGCGGTAGACGGTGGACTTGCCGACGCCGGCACGCGCGGCGATCGCCTCCATGCTGATCGCTCGCGGCCCCTGCTCGCTGATCAGATCGAGGGTGGCATCGAGAATCTTGGCGTCGCGCCCGAGGTCGCGTGTGCGCCCCACGGTGCCCGCAGGGCGCTGACGCAGGGGCGTGGCGGGTTCGGCAGTCATGATGTGTCCAGGGTACTCGGGGGCGACGAGGGAGACCCCGCGCTAGGCGGCACTCATCGCTTCGGTGATGAGCTCGAGACTTCGCACGTGGTCGACAGACCCGTGGATGTGCGCGGTGATCATGAGTTCGTCGGCGCCGGTTTCGCCTGCCAGGAGATGAAGAGCGTCGTGCACGTGCTGTTGGTCCCCGACGATATGACTTCCGGTGAGGCTGTCTGCAATTGCGGTGTCTCGATCACTCCACGGGTGTCGCGATGCGGTCTCCGGGCTCGCGAGCGCACTCGTGACCCCGCGTGCGGAGCGCACGGCAGCGAGCCGAGTGCCACCGGCGATCCACTGGGCCTGCTCGTCAGTGTCGGCAGCGATAGCAGCGACAGCGAGGATCGCGAGGGGGCGCTGCAGCGTCCCGGGAGTGAAGTGTTCGCGGTACGTGCGCATGGCGGCGACGGCGAGATCGGGTGAGAAATGGCCGGCGAAAGCGAAGGCATCGCCGCGGGCGGCGGCCAGCCGAGCGCTGTTCAGGCTCGAGCCGAGCAGATGGATCGGTGGACGGGACGCTCCACGCGGCACAGCCCGGACATGCGAGCGTAAGTCGAGGGTCGGCCCGTCGAGGTACGCGTCGAGTTCGGCGAGCTGCTCGGGATACGACTGGGCGTCTGACCGGCGCAGCGCCGCTGCTGCTGCCGCGTCGCTGCCTGGCGCTCGCCCGACGCCGAGGTCGATGCGGCCGGGGTGAAAGGCCTCGAGGGTGAGGTAGCGTTCGGCGACCTGGAGGGGCGAGTGGTTGGGGAGCATGACCCCGCCGGCCCCGACCCGGATGCGGGAGGTGGTGTCCGCTATTCGGAGGGCGATGAGGTCCGGCGTCGAGGAGGCGATCATGGGCATGCTGTGGTGCTCCGCCGTCCAGAAGCGGGTGTAACCGAGTTGCTCGGCGCGCTGCGCCAGAGCGACGGACTGATTCACGGCGTCCGATTCGGTCGCCCCTTCAGCGACGGTGGCGAGGTCGAGCACGGAGAGGGCAATGGGCCCGGTCATGGGCACCTCCAGAGGTCTTGGCGGTCAAATCGATCCGCCACCGTTGCGATACGTTAGCGTTTCGATACGGTATCGTACCAAATGATCGCGCACCGCCGATGTGCGTGCACTGATGAAGGAGACACTCATGTTGAGGTTGGACAACCGGGTCGCGCTTGTGACGGGAGCAGGTCGGGGCCTTGGCGCCGACTACGCGAAGTTCCTGGCGTCCCGTGGCGCAGCCGTTGTCGTCAACAACCGACGTCGTAACGGCGAATCGCCGGCCGACGACGTCGTCGCGGAGATCGCCGCGGCCGGTGGAAAGGCCGTCGCGAACTACTCGGACGTCGTCGAGGACCCACAGGGTCTCGTAGACACGGCGATGGACACGTATGGGCGACTCGACATCGTCGTGAACAACGCCGGCATCCACCAGGAGATGTCCTTCTCCGACCCCGGCGCTTTCGACCTGATCAAGCGCTACATGGACGTTCACTTCTACGGCACGGTCGGCGTCACCAAGGCGGCGTGGGAGCACCTGATTGCCAGCGGGAGCGGTCGTGTGATCAACACGGTCTCGCCGGTCATGATCAACGGTTCCGTGGACATCACCGCCTACGTGTCCGCTAAGGCGGCAACGGTGGGATTCACGCGATCACTCTCCATCGAAGCCGAGGACTTCGGCATCACGGTGAACGCGATTGCACCGATTGCAGCGACCCGTCTCTCCGAGAAGGGCAAGTTCACCGACGAGTTTAAGAAGCAGCTGCGCGACAACAATCCCACCTCTCTCGTCTCGCCCGTCGTGGCGTACCTGGCCCACCCGGAGAACACCCTCAACGGCCGCAACCTCATCGTCGCGGCAGGAGAAGTGCAGCTGATGACCTTCGGCAAGAACGATGGCTTCCTCGACCGCGAGCTAACCCCCGAATCAGTACAGGCGAACCTCGACTCGATCCTCGACGAGACGACCAACACCGTCCTGCCCTACGAGCGCTTCCACGCCTCCATCGACTAGCGCCGAACAACAACCCAAGACAGCTCAGGCGCCACCCCAACCGGGCGAGGTGTCGTACATCGACGATGAGAGAAGAAAAGCAATGAAAGACATCAAGAAGGTCCTGGTCACCGGGGCCACGGGAATGCAGGGCGGCGCCGTTGTACAGGCACTCCTGCGCGCCGGCCACTCCGTGACCGGGTTCGTGCGCAACCCCGAATCAGCGCCCGCCAGGGCGCTCGCACAGCAGGGCATCGCCCTAGCTACCGGGAACCTGGAAGACATCTCGTCCGTGGAAGCGGCCAGCGCGGGTCACGACGCGGTGTTCTCCGTGCAGTTGTTCGGTGCCGACCCCGCCGACTTCGACTCCGAGCAGCGACAGGCCCGCAACCTCGCGACGGCGGCCAAGCGCGCCGGCGTCGCCCAGCTCATCCACACATCCGTCTCGGGCACAAGGTGGCGTCGCCGCTTCCCGGATTACCGGCAGGACGAGCTGTTCCGCGCGTACTGGGACAACAAGGAGGCAGCGGAAGATGCAGTGCGCCAGGCGGGCATCGACCGCTGGACCATCTTCAAGCCCGCCTGGTACATGGACAACGTGCTTCCCGGAAAGCGCCCCGACATATTCCCGGACCTCCCCGAGGGAAAGCTCGTGACAGCCACGGGACCGCAGACCGCGATGGCCCTGATCAACGCGGAAGACCTAGGAGCCGGCGTCGCGGCAGCCGTCGCCGACCCCGACACCTTCCACGAAGCCGAGATCGAATTCGCCGGGGACGTGCTCACCTTCCGGGAGATCGCAGCGATCATCTCCGAAGCCGCGAACCGAGAGATCACGCCCGTTTTCCACGCGCCCGAGGCATGGGAACAGGTCACCGGGACGCCCTACGCGGACAGTCGCCACTGGGACGACGTCGTCGGATATCCGGCTCGCCCTCACCACGCCGCTCGCTACGGACTGACCACCACAACCATGCGACAGTGGGCCGTCCGCCAAGACTGGCGACTCCCGATGAACGGGAACGAAGGCGCACTGTGAAAGCTGTCGGGTTCACCAAACATGGCGGCCGTGAGGTCATGCAGGTCCTGGAGCTGCCAGAACCGCACGCCGGAAACGGCGAGGTGCGCATCAAGGTTGCGGCGGCGCCCGTGCACCCGGCCGACATCAACATCCGCTCCGGGATCTCCGCGAAGTACAGCCCCGAGACCAACCCCATCTCCGACGTCTACGTCGTCGGATGGGAGATCGCCGGGATCATCGACGAGGTCGGCGACGGGGTTCGTCCCGAGCTCACCCTCGGCGCCGAGGTGATCGCGATCACCGAGCCCATCAAGGACCTCGGCGGACAAGCCCAATACGTCCTCGTGCCGGCGGAGTCCGTGGTTCCCGCTCCGAAGGGCATCGACCTCACGACGGCGTCGACCCTGCTGATGGCGTCCCTCACGGCGCTGTTGGCTGTGGATGCTCTGGCTCTCACTCCGGGCTCGACGGTCGCGGTGACCGGATCAGCAGGCGGGATCGGCGGATACGCCATCCAGCTCGCCAAGGCAGCCGGGCTGGCGGTCATCGCTGACGCGGCCGAGAAAGACCGCGACCTCGTCGCAAGCTTCGGCGCCGACATGGTCCTCCCTCGAGGAGACAAGTTCCCCGCCGCCGTGCGCGAGCTGCACCCCGATGGAGTGGATGGTGTCATCGACGCCGGGTCGGTGGGCGACGCGGTTGCCGCAGCGGTGCGCGACGGCGGACCGATCTCCACCGTGAAGGGCTTCAGCGGTGACACCGACCGGGGCGTTCGCTGGCTCCCCGTCTTCGTCTACGACCGCATGCGCGACACCGCAGCACTTGAGCGACTGCGCAATCTCGCCGAGGCCGGCGCGCTGACGCCTCGCGTCTCGGGCACCTATCCGATCGAGCAGGTCGCGGAAGCCCAACGACTTGTGGAGGAGGGCGGAATGCGAGGGCGGCCCGTGCTGGTCTTCTGAACCCGCTCGAACCTCAGAGGCCGGATGCTTCGACAGGCTCAGCAGCCCAGTTCTCGATGGCCCGTGCGATAGCTGGGTCCCTGAGCCCGTCGAAGGGCCCCACCCCGAGAGATCGACGTCAGGCCGAGCCCCGCACCACGAGCTCCGTCGGCAGGATGGTCGTGCGGGCGGGTCTCCTCCCGGCGAGCCGCGACAGCTCAACCCGACCATTGCAGGACACCTTCGGCCGACGGGTAGAAGACTCGACGTGTTGTCGCGCCGAAAGGGTACAGCACAGGTTTCGGTGGCTTGCAGTTTCGGCAGGGGGTTTTTCGGCTGGCCGATTGCCGGGGTGTCGCGTTTCTGAGCACCAAAGGCGGTTCGGCGCCGCAATCGATCGTTTGCGGCAGGCAACGGCAGCACCGTACGATGGACACGTGCATTTGTTTTTCCTGTGAAGGCTGAGTAAGGCCTACCGCGCTCGTTGAGTTTCTCCGAGCCTGCGGCGGCAGCTCGTTTTCTGACCCTCATGGGTCGCCGTCATCTGCGTACCCTTGCGCTCCCCGTATGGAGTGCTTGGTACGTCGTCTCGAAGGATTCGAATGCTCACCCTGACCAAACATCTACCGGCGCGCCAGCGCGCCCAACTCATTGCCTCTGACGTCTCAGTGATGCGCGGGGCGACCAGCGTCTTGAACCACGTCGACCTCACCGTTACTCCTGCGTCGCGGATCGCGATCGTCGGCGAGAACGGCCGCGGAAAGTCAACTCTGCTTCACGTCCTCGACGGCACCCTGCTCCCTGATTCCGGAACGGTGCAGCGCACCGGAACTTTGGGCGTCGCGGAACAGGAAATGTCTGCGGACGACGACCGAACCGTGGGCCAGGCCGTCGCAGAAGCGATCGCCGAACCGCTCGCTGCCCTTGCGGCCCTCGACGAAGCGGCCCGCGCCATGTCGGCCGGGGACGTCGGTGCGGATGAGCGTTACGCCGCCGCGCTCGAGCACGCTGAATTACTTGATGCGTGGGATGCCGAACGGCGGGTGCAGATCGCACTCGAAGCGCTCGACGCGGAGACCGACCCGGCCCGGCTGCTCGGTGACCTCTCCGTGGGACAGCGGTATCGAGTGCGTCTGGCGTGCTTGCTCGGTGCTGACGATGATTTCCTGCTGCTCGACGAGCCGACGAACCACCTCGATCGCTCCGGGCTCGAGTTCCTGGGCGCGCAGCTCCGCTCCCGTGCAGGCGGGGTCGTCGTCGTGACGCACGATCGGGCACTGCTCTCAGACGTCGCCGACACCATCGTCGACCTCGACCCGACGCTGGATGATCGCGTGCGGGTGTACGGCAGCGGGTATGCCGGGTATCGCGAGGGCCGGCACGCCGAACGAGAACGCTGGGAACAGGAGTACGACCGGCAACAAGCTGAGCATGCCCGCCTGCAGGACAGCCTCAGTTCTGCGCAGAATCGGCTCGTCTCCGGGTGGCGTCCTGAGAAGGGGACCAACAAGCACGGCCGTGCGACCCGTGCCGGCGGGCTGGTCCAGAGCGTGCATCGGCGTCAGGAACAGCTCGAAGCGCACGCGGTGACGGTTCCTGAGCCACCGCTGCAGTTCCGGTTCCCGGACCTGCCTACGAGGTCTGGCGCAGTGCTGCTGAGCGTCGAGCAGGTCAGCGTGGCCGGACGCTTGGCGGCCCCCGTGTCGTTCTCACTCTCGCATCGGGGGCGTCTGGTGGTGACGGGCCCGAACGGTGCGGGCAAGTCGACCCTGCTGAGAGTGCTCGCGGGTGAGCTACACCCGGACACCGGTGCGGTGCGGATGCCGCAAAACGCCCGTCTCGGGTTCTTGCGTCAGGAGACAAACCTGCCACTGGACCGTCGGGCGAGCGAGGTCTACACCGCGAATGTTGACGCACTCGTATCTGCCGGAACACTCCCCGCATCGGAAGCGGTCGGGCTCTCGCAGCTCGGCCTCCTGCGAGCTCGGCAATCAAGCAAGCGCATCGGTGAGTTGTCGATGGGTCAACAACGCCGACTCGAGCTGGCATTGGTGCTCGCGGCCAAGCCTCACGTGCTTCTCCTCGACGAGCCGACCAACCACCTCTCCATCGCTCTCGTCGACGAACTCACCGATGCGCTCGGCGACACGCAAGCCGCCCTGGTTCTGTCCAGCCACGATCGTCAACTCCTGCGTGACGTCGCCGACTGGCCGCAGATACATCTCGATGCGAGGACGAAAAGTGGGGCGCTGGCATGAGCAAGAAGAGTCGGACCCTCGTTTCGCGATCTCTCCGCTCAGGACACAACCAAACGAGAGATGATGTGGTCGTCTATCGGAGTGGGCATCCTCGAAACGCCCCACCCCAATCACGACGTCAGGCCGAACCCCGCACCACGAGCTCCGTCGGCAGGATGGTCGTGCGGGGCGGGTCTCCCCCGGCGAGCCGCGACAGCAGCACCTGCGCCATCGCCTCGCCTTGCGCGTACATCGGCTGACGCATCGTCGTGAGCTGCGGGTCGCAGCTGAGCGCCACCGAGGAGTCGTCGAACCCGACGAGGGCGATGTCGTCGGGAACGCGGATGCCGGAGGAGCGCAGCGCCGTCAACGCACCCCGCGCCATGAGGTCGCTCGCGACGAAGATCGCGTCGGGGCGGCCCGCCGCGAGTATGCGCCGTGCGGCGTCCGCGCCGCTGGCCTCGCTGTAGTCGCCCTCCTCCTCGGCGAACGGCGTGAGCGCGGCATCCGCCAGTGCCTCGCGGAAGCCCTGCACGCGGTCGATCGACGACAACATCGTGAGCGGACCGGAGATCGTGGCGATGCGGGTGCGGCCGATGTCGACCAGGCGGCGCACCGCCTCACGCGCCCCGGCCACGTTGTCGACGTCGACCACGTAGTCGGTCTCGCGCGTGCGCACGGGGCGCCCGCCGTAGACGACCGGCACGGCATCCGCGATCCGGTCGATGAACGCGTCGCTCGTGTGGTGCGACACCAGCAGCGCCCCGTCGACACCGCCGTTGCGCACGAAGCCGGTCATCTTGTCACCCGGGTCGTCGCTCGCGATGAGCAGGTTCAGCAGGTAGTCGGAGGTGCGCAGCGTGCCGGTGATGCCGGCGACGATCGCGGCGAAGAACGGGTCGCCGAAGAATCGCGTGGTGTCTTCGGGCACGATCAGGGCGATCGCGTGCGTCTGACGCGACGCGAGCGATCGCGCCGCGCGGTTCGGCACGTAGTTCAGCCGCTCGATCGCATCGTGCACCGCGGCGAGCGCCTCGGGGCTGACCGCCGTCGAACCGTTGACGACGCGCGAGACCGTCGACCGTGACACTCCGGCGGCAGCGGCCACCTCTTCGATCGTCGCTCGCGACACAGCTCTTCCTCCGATCCGGCGGGGCGATCGGATGCTCCGACCGCCCTCGCCGCCCGGTCTCAGAGAGAGCGAGCGGCGATGATGCGAGCGTACTCCCGCGCGGAGTCCTTGAGCGTGCGTTCCTGGGTGTCGTAGTCGACGCGCACGATGCCGAAGCGCTTGTCGTAGCCCCACGCCCACTCGTAGTTGTCGAACAGCGACCAGTAGAAGTATCCGCGCACGTCGACCCCGGCATCCGCCGCGTCGAGCACCGCGGCGAGGTGCAGGCGCAGGAACTCGGCGCGGTCGTCGTCGTGCACGCGCGTCTCGCCGTCTTCGACGACCGCGACGTCGTCGTAGGCGGCGCCGTTCTCGGTCATGTACAGCACGGTTCCGGCGGGCTGCGCGTACTCCGTCCACACGCGCTGCAGCAGGCGGGTGAGCCCCTCGGGCTGCACCTCCCAGTTCTGCGCCGTGCGGGGCAGGCCGCGCTCGACGTTGTGGATGTTCTCGAACGACGGGTAGGGGCTGCGCACCTTGCGCTCGGTGTCGGGCACGCTCTCGACCGCGGCGTTCTCGGGCACCGCGCCCGAGACGAGGTCGCCGTGGTAGTAGTTCACGCCCTGCGTGTCGATGTGCTGCGCGATGGTGGCGAGGTCGCCGTCGTGGATCGCGGCTTCGAAGGTCTCGACGGCCGCGGCATCCACCGCCCGGATGTCCTCGACGATGTCGGCCGGGTACTCGCCCCGGTAGATGGGGTCGAGGAACCAGCGGTTGAACTGCCCGTCGATACGGCGCGCGGCGTCGACGTCGGCGGGGTTCGTCGGATCGGCGGGGTCGGCGACCGTGTGGTTGAGCGTGATGCCGAGGTTGAGCGAGGCGTCGCGCCCGCGCAGCTCGCGCACCGTCTCGCCGTGGGCGAGCAGCAGGTGGTGGGCCGAGAGCAGACCCTCGGCGACACTCGTGTGACCGGGGGCGTGCTCACCGCCCGTGTACGACAGGAACGACGAGCACCACGGCTCGTTCAGCGTGGTCCACACGTTCACCCGGTCGCCGAGCGCGTCGTGCATGGTGCCCGCGTACTCGAGGAAGCGGTCGACCGTGTCGCGGTTCGTCCAGCCGCCGGTCTCCTGCAGCGCCTGCGGCATGTCCCAGTGGTACAGCGTCAGCCACGGCAGGATGTCGGCGGCGAGCAGCTCATCGACCAGGCGCTCGTAGAAGTCGACGCCCTGCGCGTTCACGGCACCGCCGTCGGGGCGCACCCGGGACCACGAGGTCGAGAAGCGGTACGTCTGGAGGCCGAGGTCCTTCATCAGCGCCACGTCGTCGCGGTACCGGTGGTAGTGGTCGCAGGCGACGTCGCCGTTGTCCCCGTTGATCACCGCTCCGGGTACGCGCGAGAACGCGTCCCAGATCGACGCGGTGCGCCCGTCTTCGAAAGCCGCCCCCTCGATCTGGTAGGCCGCGGTGGCGGCGCCGAAGAGGAAGTTCTGGGGAAACGCACGGGTCATGGAGTCATCCTTTCACCGCGCCCGCCATGATGCCACTGACCAGCTGCTTGCCCGCGACCACGAAGAGCACGAGCAGCGGAAGGGTCGCGAGCACCGCACCGGCGAGCACGATCGAGTAGTCGATGTAGTAACCGGACTGCAGCTGGCTGAGCGCGGTCTGGAGGGTGGGATTCGAGGGCGAGAGCACGATGAGCGGCCACAGGTAGTCGGTCCACGCGGTCATGAACGTGAAGAGTCCGAGGATGGCCATCGCGGGGCGGGCGGCCGGGATCCCGACCGTCAGGAACGTGCGGAACTGGTTGGCGCCGTCGACGCGGGCGGCTTCGATCAGTTCGTCGGGGATGACGTCGACGAGGTACTGCCGCATGAAGAAGACGCCGAACGCGGTGACGAGTGTCGGCACGATCACGGCCCCGATCGAGCCCGTCCAACCCAGCTCGCGCATGAGCATGAACAGCGGGATGATGCCCAGCTGCGTGGGGATCGCCATGGTCGCGATCACGAACACCATGAGGCCGTCGCGTCCCTTGAAGCGCAGCTTCGCGAACGCGTAGCCGGCGAGGGTCGAGAACGTCACGACCGAGATCGTGATGATCCCCGAGATGAGGAACGAGTTCCCCAGCGCCAGCCAGAACGGGATCGCGTCGAACACCTTGGCGGCGTTCGCGAGGAAGTTGCCGCCCGGGATGAGCGGCAGGTTCTCGCCGCGCGTGGCGTTCGTGCCGCTCGCGACGACGACCGACCACCACAGCGGATACACGCTGCCGATCACGAACGCGGCCAGCAGGCCGTAGGTGAGGAAGCCGGGGCGGCTGCCGATCCCCGCGTTGCCGAGGGCGCTGCCCCGGCGACGGCGGATCTTCTCGGGCACGCTCAGTGCCATCGTCGCGGTCATCGTGCGTCCTCCTCGAGGGTGGCGGCGGTCGCGCGGGCCCGGCGGCGCGCGGCGCGGTTGCGGCCGGCATCCCCCGTCGATATCCGTCGCGAGATCAGGAAGTTGATCACGCCGATGCCGACGATCAACAGGAACAGCAGGATGGCGACAGCGGATGCTTCGCCCAGATCGCGCCGGAAGAACGCGAGCTCCCAGAGGAACAGCACGGTCGTCTGGAACTGCCGGTCGCTGCCGCCGATGCCGCCGGCGGTGGAGACGTCGAACAGCCGCGGCTCGGCGAAGATCTGCAGTCCGCCGATGGTCGCCGTGATGATGACGAAGATCAGCGTCGGGCGGATCGTCGGGATCGTGATCGAGAAGAAGCGGCGGGCGGCGCCCGCGCCGTCGAGGGCCGCCGACTCGTAGAGGTCGCGCGGAACGGCCTGCATCGCGGCGAGCAGGATGAGCGCGTTGTACCCCGTCCAGCGGAAGTTCACCATGACCGCGATCGCGATGTGCGACAGCGCGGTGTCGTGCTTCCACTGCTGGTCGGCGATGCCGATGAGGTTGAGCAGGTTGTTGGCGAGACCGTCGGCCTCGTTGAAGATGCTCGAGAAGATGATCGCGACCGCCACCGGGGTGACCACGAACGGGATGAGCACGCTCATGCGCCAGAACGTCGGGGCGCGCAGCCCGCGGTCGAGCAGGTAGGCGATCGTCAGCGCGACCGCGAGCTGCGGGATCGCCGACAGCAGGAAGATGCTGAGGGTGTTGAAGATCGAGTTCCAGAACATCCCGTCGCCGAGGATCTCGACGAAGTTGCCGAAGCCGACGAACCCGCCCTCGCCCTTGAGCAGATCCCACTCGTGCACGGCGACGTACACCGTGTACAGCAGCGGGAACAGGCCCACCAACCCGAACAGCAGGAAGAACGGCGAGATGTAGAAGTACGGCGAGGCGTTCTGGTCGAAGCGGGAGACGCGATGGCGCCAGGAGCGTTTCGGCGGAGCATCCGATTCAGGGGCGGATGCCGCCACCCGCTGCTGCGCGGGCGGTGCGGTGAGAGTCATGGGGTTCCTTTGCGGGATGCTTCGACAGGCTCAGCAACCCCGTACCGATGGGTCCCTGAGCCTGTCGAAGGGCCGGTCAGCCGACCAGGTCGTTCAGGAGGGAGATCGCCTGATCCCAGGCGCCCTTCGTGTCGGTCTCGCCGCGGTCGAGCGCGCTGAGCGCCGGGCCGAAGACGTTCTCCTGGATCACCGAGTCATCGGCGCCCTTGAACTGCGCGACCACGCCCTTCGCGCGCTCCGCGAGGATCGCGCCGGTGGGGGCGTCGTTGAAGAACGCGTTCGGGGTGGCGTCGGCGGCGAGGGTCTCCTGCGCCTTCACCGTCGAGGGGAAGTTGCCGGCCGCGGCCGACTGCTTCACCTGCTGCTCGGGCTGCGTCAGCCAGTCGGCGAGCTCGGCCGCGGCCTCCTTGTGCTGCGAGGACTCGGGGATCGACAGGAACGCGCCGCCCCAGTTCGCCGCTCCGCCGGGGAAGACATCCGCGAAGTCCCAGCCGGTCGAGGCGTCGCCGCCGCCGGCCTCGACCTGACCCTGCACGACGCCGAGCATCCAGCCCGGGCACACGAACGTCGCGAAGGTGCCGTCGACGAACGACTTGCCGCCGTTCCAGTCCCACGCGGTCTGCGCGGCGGACTGGCCGCTCTCGGTCGCCGCCCCCAGCAGCTCGAAGCGCTCCTGCAGCTCGGCGTTGCCCTCGACGTTCAGCTCGCCGTCGGCGGTGTAGTACCCCTCGTCGAGCTGGTTGACCATCGCGTTCCAGACGAAGCCGGAGTGGTCGTACCAGGCCTTGCCGGTCTTGGCCGTGTAGTCGGCACCGACCTGGAAGTAGTTCTCCCAGTCGCCGTTCAGCAGCTCGGCGACCGACTCGCGGTCGCTCGGAAGACCGGCGGCCTCGAACGCGGCGCCGTTGTAGCAGATGCCCGAGGGGCCGATGTCGGTGCCGTAGCCGATGACCCGGCCCTCGGCATCCGTGGCCTGACCGTACTTCCAGTCGACCCAGTCGTCCTTGCGGTCCTCGATGCCGTAGTCGCGCAGGTCGACGAAGGTGTCGGAGACGTCCATGACGGCGCCGAGCCAGCCCTCCTCGATCGCGACGACGTCGCTGAGACCCGAGCCGGCCGCGATCTTGGTGAAGGCGTCGGTGCGGGCGTTGCCGCCGGTGTCGATGTTGGTGGCCTCGATGGTGATGTTCGGGTGGGCGGCCTCGTACTCCTCGTACAGGTCGTCGTAGCCGAAGGTGCCGAACGTGGTGACGGTGAGGGTGATCTCCTCGTCGGCGTTCGAGCCGCCCTCGCCTCCTCCGCCGGTGGAACAGCCGGCGAGGGCGAGGGCCGAGACGGATGCCACGGCTGCGGTCGTGAGGACCCGGTGGCGGGCGCGTGCGTTCACAGTTCACTCCTTTGTGAGGTGGTGCGGTGGGTGGTGCGTCGGGATGGTGCTGAGCCGTGGGCTCCGCGATGGGAGCGCTCCCACGACGTTCCGGCCACGATATGGGAGCGCTCCCACGATTGTCAAGGGCCCCCGTTTTCGAAACCCTCGAACACGAGGAGTACCCTTGCTCAGTGCCCGAAGCCGAACTCTCCCCTGCCCTCGTCCGCGCCCAGTCGCTGATCCGCAACGTGCCGGACTACCCGCAGCCGGGCATCGTCTTCCGCGACATCACGCCGCTGCTCGCCGACGCCGAGGCCCTCCGCGTCACGACCGAGGCCATCATCGAGCCGTTCGCCGGACAGTTCGACGTGATCGCCGGGATCGAGGCCCGCGGGTTCATCCTCGCGAGTGCCGCCGCCATCGCCGCGGGCACCGGACTCATCCCGATCCGCAAGGCGGGCAAGCTGCCCCGCCCCGCGGCATCCGTCGACTACGCCCTCGAATACGGCACCGCCACCATCGAGATGCACGACGACCTGCCCGCGGGATCGCGCGTGCTGCTCATCGACGACGTGCTCGCGACGGGCGGCACCCTCGCCGCCGGCCGCCAGCTCGTCGAGCGCCTCGGCAGCCACGTGGTCGGCATCTCGGTGCTGTTCGAGATCGACGGCCTCGGCGGCCGCGAGCTCATCGGCGATCTGCACACCGTCTTCCACGCCTGAGCGACGCCCCGCGCGCCACGCCCGGCGGCGAATCGCGACCGGAGCAGGGCGGTAGACTGGACGCGCCTTCCTGCCCGCGACTTCTGGAGCCGTTCATGCCCACCATCGTCGTCGACGTCATGCCCAAGTCCGAACTGCTCGACCCGCAGGGGAAGGCCGTCTCCGGAGCGTTCGCACGCCTCGGCGTCGAGGGCTTCTCCGACGTCCGCATCGGGAAGCGCTTCGAGCTCACGGTCGAGGGCGAGGTCACCGACGAGCTGCTCGCCGAGGCGACCCGCATCGCCGACGAGGTGCTGTCGAACTCCGTGATCGAAGACGTCGTGGGCATCGAGGTCGTCGAATGACCGTACGCATCGGGGTCGTCACGTTCCCCGGCTCGCTCGACGACCGCGACGCGCAGCGCGCCGTGCGCATCGCCGGCGCCGAGCCCGTCGCCCTCTGGCACGGCTCGCACGACCTCGAGGGTGTCGACGCCCTCGTGCTGCCCGGCGGATTCAGCTACGGCGACTACCTGCGCGCCGGCTCCATCGCCGCGCTCTCGCCGATCATGGCCGAGGTGAAGGATGCCGCCGCCAAGGGCCTGCCCGTGCTCGGCATCTGCAACGGCTTCCAGATGCTCGTCGAGTCGCACCTGCTGCCCGGCGGACTCATCCGCAACAGCCACCAGCACTTCATCCGTCGCGACCAGAAGCTGACGGTCGAGAACTCCGACACGGCGTGGACCAACGAGTTCCGTCGCGGGCAGGAGATCGTCATCCCGCTCAAGAACGCCGACGGCGGCTACATCGCCGACGAGCAGACCCTCGACCGCATCGAGGGCGAGGGCCTCGTGGCCTTCCGCTACGCGGGCGTCAACCCCAACGGTTCGCTGCGCGACATCGCGGGCATCACGAACGAGGCGGGCAACGTCGTGGGGCTCATGCCACACCCCGAGCACGCGACCGAGGCCGGCTTCGGCCCCGACACCTCGGTGGCCATGCGCTCCGGCATCGACGGGATCGGCTTCTTCGCGAGCGCGATCGCCGCGGTCGCGCGCGTCGCCGCGTAACTTCTTCGACGGAGGGGGCGGATGCTTCGGCATCCGCCCCCTCCGTCATTCCTGCCGCCGGTCAGTCGGCCGGCAGAGTGAAGGGGTTGTCGCCGGCCTCGGCCAGCAGGTACCAGGCGGTCGCGCCGGTGTGCAGGCTCGCGTAGTAGAGGTCGCCGAACCCGGAGTCGAGGCCGTCGGTCGAGGTCGCGACGATGCCCTTGCCGTCGCCGTTCGCGGCATCGCGCTGACCGAGACGGATGCTGTCGAGCAACGTGTCCGCGTAGGCGGCATCGCCGGCGGCATCCCGCAGCTTCAGGGCCAGTGCGAGGTGCGCTGCTCCCTCGAACCAGACCTTCGAGGTGTCGACATCGCTGATCCCGGGGCCCGTGTAGGGGCCGTCGGTGCCGACCAGGTTCGCGAGCGTCCAGTCGAGTGCTGCGTCGTAGCGCGGGTCGCCGGTCGCGAGCGAGGTCCAGGTCTGCGCGTCGAGCGGGATGGGGTGAGTGTTGACCGTGCTGCCGTCGAGCAGCGTACCGGTGTCGACGTGACCGTCGGGGCTCTGCATCGCGGTGACGAACGCGGCGGCGACGGCGGCGCGGTCGGCCCAGACGGTGTCACCGGTGAGCTGGGCGAGCTGCCCGAAGAAACCGGCGATGTCGGCGTTGTGCTCGGTGGACTTCCAGACGAGCGAGTCACCGGCATCCGTCTGCCCACCGGTGTAGCCGAAGGGGGCGCGCACCATGTCGGCGGTGTTCGTCTGGATCCAGTTCGCGATGTCGAGTGCACCGTCGAGGTAGCGCTGGTCGCCGGTGGCGTGGAACAGGCGGGCGAGGGCGAGCCCGGCCCAGGCCTGGTTTCCGGTGAACGTGCCGGGTCCGGTGATCTCCATGCGGCCCTGACGGATGGCGTGGGGCTCGTAGTGCGTGCGCACGCGCCCGTCGCCGATCGGGTCGTTCTCCTGAACGAAGAGCAGCGTCTCGCCGATGCTCTTTGCGCGGCGGATGTCGTCGGGAAGACCGCGGGCGGTGTACGCGATGATGACCAGTGCGTCGTCGTAGACGAACGACGGTGTGAAGTCCCAGGTCGGCGTCGTGAAGAACCCGCCCTCGTAGCTGCGCGGCAGGCACATGCCCTCGCCGTCGCAGAACTGGTCGGTGCGCGCATCGAGGAACTCGTAGGCGAGGGCGATCGACACGGAGGGCTCCGGAGCGGTCGGGTCGGCGGTCTCGTCGGCGGGGACGGGATCTCCGGTGGCAGCGGATGCCGCACCGGCGAGCACGGCGGTGGCGACGAGCGCGACGACCACCGTCCAGCCGACAGCACGACGGGGAGAACGGGAACGAGACATTGGGGGACCTCTCGTCAAACTCCGTGCGCGGTGGGGGAACGCGCACGGGCGACCCGAAGGTCACGCGATGATCATCGCAGTTCCGTCGCCGAGAGGGAAGGGGATTTCTTACAGTTTCTGCTCGTGTATGAATAAAGGCTTCATCGGTGCGGGGCCCGGCGCACTACACGGTCATCGCGGGCGGCCACAGCCCGATGATCGCCGCCATCACGAGCACCGTCACGAGCTCGTGCGCGATGTTGAGGGTCGTGAGCCGGGTCGAGCGCCCCTCGAGGGCGTCGTGGGTGATGAAGCGGGCCGCCGTGAAGCCGGCCCAGAGAGTGACCGCGGTGATGACGGCACCCCAGAACCAGGATCCGCCGTAGAAGTGCCAGGCGATGGCGGATGCTCCGGCGAGCACCCAGGCCGTGATGAAGCTCACGATCACCGTGGTGATGATCGGCCAGACCGCGGTGGCCGCCGGGCGATCCATGTCGACGTTCGCGAGCTTCGACCAGCGCGTACCGAACACCTTCGGCGAGTACCAGATCGAGCCGACGATCATGCTCGACAGCGTGGCCAGCAGAACGGCCCAGTAGTTGATCTCGGGAATCATGCGACACCTCCTCGTGATGGTGCCGTCAGCGTACTCCCGGGTGCGCGGTGCGCGAGTGATGCAAGCGCTTGCATTAGGCTCGGGGGATGCCTGAAATCGAACAGTTCGCCGCGCCCGGATCCGAGTGGTGGCGCAGCGCCGTCATCTACCAGATCTACCCCCGCTCCTTCGCCGACGCCTCGGGCGACGGCATCGGCGACCTCCCCGGCATCACCAGCCGCCTGGACTCGCTGAAGGACCTCGGCGTCGATGCGATCTGGCTGAGCCCCTTCATGACCAGCCCGCAGCGCGACGCCGGGTACGACGTCGCCGACTACCGCGACGTCGACCCGCTCTTCGGCACCCTGGCCGACTTCGACACCATGCTCGAGGCGGCCCATGCCCGCGGCATCCGCGTGATCGTCGACCTCGTGCCCAACCACTCGTCCGACCAGCACGTGTGGTTCCAGGAGGCACTGAAGGCGGCGCCCGGAAGCCGCGAGCGCGCCCGCTACATCTTCCGCGACGGAAAGGGCGAGAACGGCGAACTGCCCCCGAACAACTGGGAGTCGGTGTTCGGCGGCGGCATGTGGCAGCGCGTGACCGAGGCAGACGGCACCCCCGGCCAGTGGTACCTGCACATCTTCGACGCCACCCAGCCCGACTTCGACTGGACCAACGAAGAGGTGCGCGAGGAGTTCCGTTCGATCCTGCGCTTCTGGCTCGACCGCGGCGTCGACGGCTTCCGCGTCGACGTGGCGCACGGCATGATCAAGGCCGACGGCCTGCCCGACTACACCCCTCCGTCGGATGCCGACTCGATGGGCGGCGGCGAGGCGAACGTGCCGTACTGGGGTCAGGACGGCGTGCACGACATCTACCGCGACTGGCACGAACTGCTCGCCGAGTACGACGGCGACCGCGCCCTCTGCGGCGAGGCCTGGCTGCCGACGCTGAAGAAGACCTCGCTGTGGGTGCGCCCCGACGAGATGCACCAGACCTTCAACTTCCCGTACCTGATGACCGCGTGGGACGCGAAGGCACTCGGCGACGTCATCCGCGAATCGCTCGACGACTTCGGAGCGGTCGGCGCCCCCAGCACCTGGGTGCTCTCGAACCACGACGTGGTGCGCCACGCCACCCGCCTCGCCCTCACGGTCGACAACCCGCAGGGCGAGGGCATCGGCCCCCACACCCCGAGCAAGCCCGACGCCGTGATCGGCCTCGCCCGCGCCCGCGCGGCGACGACCCTCATGCTCGCGCTGCCCGGCTCGTCGTACCTCTACCAGGGCGAGGAGCTGGGCCTACCGGAGGCCATGGAGATCCCCGACGAGTACCGTCAGGACCCGACCTGGTTCCGCACGAAGCACGAGCGCTACGGACGCGACGGATGCCGCGTGCCGCTGCCCTGGGAGGCGGATGCCCCGGCGTTCGGCTTCAACGACACCGGACTCTCGTGGCTGCCGCAGCCCGACGAATGGGCGACGCACGCGCGCGACGTCGAGCTGGCCGACCCGAACTCCACCCTCTCGCTCTACACCGAACTGCTGGCGCTGCGCCGTGCGCACGGCTTCGGCTCGGGCTCGCTGGTCTGGGAGGACTTCGGTGCGGATGCCGTCGCCTTCCGCCGCGATGACGTGCACGTGGTCGCGAACCTCGGCACTGCACCGATCGCGCTGCCCGACGACGCGACGTTCCTCGTGAAGAGCCAGCCCTTCGCGGGCTCGGAGCTTCCCGTCGACACGACCGTCTGGTTCACGCGGGGCTGATGCCCTCCGGCCGGGGCCGCACGTGCGTGCGGCCCCGGCATCCGCTCACCCACCCGATCACCCCGATTCGAAAGGCGGCGCGATGGCGAGCATCGACGACGTGGCACGACTGGCCGGCGTCTCGACGGCGACCGTCTCGCGCGCCCTGAGCGGGCGCGGCAAGGTGTCGGACGAGACGCGCGCACGGGTTCTGGGGGCCGCCGACAGCCTCGGCTACGTGGTGTCGTCGCGTGCGTCGAGCCTCGCCTCCGGGCGCACCCGCACGGTCGGGGTGATCGTTCCCTACCTCGACCGCTGGTTCTTCAGCACCGTGCTGTCGGGGGTGTCGTCCGCGCTCATGCGCGCCGGCTTCGACATCACCCTCTACAACATCACCCCCGACCGCGAGACGCGGCGGCACGTGTTCGACACCTTCCTGCGGCGTCAGGGCGTGGATGCCGTGATCGCCGTGTCGATCCGGCTCGACGACGACGAGACGCGTCGGCTGCTCGAGCTGGGGATGCCGATCATCGCGATCGGCGGACCGCATCCGACCCTCGAGACCCTCACGGTCGACGAGCTCGGCATCGCCCGCCTCGCCACCGAGCACCTGATCGGGCTGGGCCACCGAGACATCGCGTACATCGGAGCGACCGCCGAGTTCGACGAGGAGTTCCATGTGCCGACCAATCGTCGCCGCGGGTTCGAGGAGGCGCTGGTCGACGCGGGCATTCCGGTCGACCCGTCGCTCGTGGTGGCCGCCGACTTCACGATCGCGGGCGGCCTGCGCGCCGCTCATCAGTTGCTCGGCGGGGGCGGTCCACGGCCGACCGCGGTGTTCGCGGCATCCGATGAGATGGCGATCGGGGCGATCCTCGCGGCGCGGGAGCACGGCATCCGCGTTCCGGAGGATCTCTCGGTGATCGGCATCGACGGGCATGAGCTCGGCGAGATCTTCGGGCTCACCACGGTCGATCAGTTCCCGCTGCAGCAGGGCGAGCGCGCGGCCGCCGCGGTGCTCGCGCAGCTGGGCGAAGGCGAGGTCCCGCCCGCCGATCTGCCGTTCGTGCTCACGGACCGGGGTTCGACCGCCGCGGTGTGAGCGGATCGGGGTTCACAACTCCGGAGAGAACGGGCGTTCCGGGGTAGTTTTCGGCCAGAACCGGGGTTCGGGGGCCGGTTCTGAGGAGTTATGCGCCGCGGGGGGCGTACCTAACTCAGGAAGAACGGGCGCGATCGTCCGATTCAGTGGCCGAAACTGCCGTTCGACGGCCGATGTTCCTGAGTTGGGTACGCGCGGGGCCGGTCAGGGCTGGTGCGGGAGGCTGTGGAACTTGCGGTCGACGTAGACGAGGGGGCGGCCCTGCGGGCCGGCGAACACCTCGAGCACCTCGGCGATCACCACGCTCGACGTACCGACGGGCACCGTCTGCAGCGCGCGGCAGCGCAGGGCGAAGCGGGCTGCGGGCAGGTACGGCTCGCCCGTCGGCAGGGTGCTCCACTGCTGCTCGGGCGTGAAGCGCTCCGACCCGCTCACGGCGAAGCTCTGCGCCAATTCGGAGTGATCGTGATCGATCAGGTGCACGACGAAGGTCGGGGCCGAGAGGAGCCCGCCCGCGCTTCCGGTCGCCCGGGTGACCGAGAACACGATCGCGGCCGGGTCGACGGCGACGGATGCCACGCTCGACGCGGTGAGACCGACGGGGCCCTCGGGGGTCGCCGCGGTGATGATCGCGACGCCGGCGGGGTGGGTGCGGAACGCCGCCTTGAGCCCTTCGCCGACGGCGCTGGGGACGGGGATGCCGGATTCTGAGGTGCTCACTCGGCGCCCTCCTGCGGGGGAAGTGCGGCGATGAGCGGGTGGTCGTGCGCGATCATGCCGACCTTGGCCGCACCCCCGGGCGAGCCCACCTCGTCGAAGAACTCGACGTTCGCCTTGTAGTAGTCGGTCCACTCGTCGGGCAGGTCGTCCTCGTAGAAGATCGCCTCGACGGGGCACACCGGCTCGCACGCCCCGCAGTCGACGCACTCATCGGGGTGGATGTAGAGCGAGCGTTCACCCTCGTAGATGCAGTCGACGGGACACTCGTCGATGCACGCGCGGTCCTTGACATCGACGCACGGCAGGGCGATCACATAGGTCATCGGGTCTTCCTTCGGGTCAGCGTTCCACGCTAAAACCTCAAGTACACTTTAGGTCAAATCCGCGGGCCAGGATCCGCGGGCATGAGCCACAGTATTCCGGAGGCAGGGATGACCTCGCACGCCGATGCCGCGCACACCGCCGAGGACGCCCTCTCGATCGGCGAGATGACGCGACGCACGGGGGTCGCGGCATCCGCTCTGCACTTCTACGAGTCGATCGGCCTCATCGCCTCGTTCCGCACGCCCGGCAACCAGCGCCGCTACCCGCGGCACATGATCCGGCGGGTGTCGCTCATCGCGGTGGCGAAGCGCCTCGGCATCCCGCTCGCCGACGTGCAGACAGCGTTCGCCGACGTGCCGCTCACCGAGACCCCGAGCCACGACGACTGGCAGCGCGCCTCGCGCCGCTGGAAGCGCGCGCTCGAGAAGCGTCGAGAGGGCATCGAGCGCCTCGAACGCGAACTGACCGGATGCATCGGCTGCGGATGCCTGTCGATGAAGGCGTGCGGTCTGCTGAACCCCGACGACGCACTCGGCAGTCTCGGGGCGGGCCCCCGCCGACTCAGCGACGACCAGGTCTGACCGCTCGCTCCGGATGACCTCGTGTTGCACTCCGAGGTGCGGGGCGGATGCCGCAGGTCTTAGCGTCGCGGTAGACCCTCCTTCCTCGGTGGCGCCGTCGCGCCCGGCGGCGGGAGCACCCGACGCACACCAGCAGAGAGCAGAGCATGAGCGCCTACTTCGACAGCGAAGCCGACAAGACCTACACGAAGGTCTACAAGGAACACACCCCCGACATCCTCGCGGCGTTCGCGGCCTTCGACAGCGCCGTGTTCGCTCCCGACGAGTCGCGGGCGATCCCGCTGAAGTACCGCGAGCTGATCGCGCTGGCCGTGGGCATCACCACGCAGTGCGTGTACTGCATCGACGCGCACTCGCAGAAGGCCGTCGCGGCCGGTGCCGACGAGGCCGAACTGGCCGAGGCCGCCTGGGTCGCGACCGCCATCCGCGCCGGTGGTGGCTTCGCGCACGGACGCCTGGCGTTCAAGCTCGCCGAGCCCGCGCACCAGCACCAGCACTGAGAGCAGGATCATGCCCGACTTCGCCCGCGAGAAGCAGTGGATCGTCGTCGACACCGACACCGGCATCGACGACGCCCACTCCCTGCTCTACCTGCTCGCCCAGCCCGACGTCGAGATCGTCGGTATCACGACGATCTACGGGAACTGCGCGGTCGAGGACTCGGCCCGCAACGTCGCGTACGTGCTCGACGTGGCGGACGCCCCGCGCATCCCGATCTACCTGGGCGCGAGCGGTCCCCTCGACGGCGACCCGTCGATCGCCTGGTTCGTGCACGGACACGACGGCCTCGGCGACCGCGGCTTCGAGCGCCCCGAGCCCACGCTCGAGGCGGAGTCCGCGGCCGACTACCTCGTGCGCATCGCCAACGAGCACCCGGGTCAGATCGACCTGCACCCGCTCGGACCGCTCACGAACATCGCGCTGGCGCTCGAGAAGGACCCGGAGCTGTTCCTGAAGTTCCGCTCGGTCGTCATCATGGGCGGCGCGGGCCCGTACCCGGCGCCCGGAACCCCGACCGTGACCGATGCGAACACGAACAACGACCGCGCGGCGGCCGAGGCCGTGTTCGGCGCCGTGAACAGCGGCAACGTGATCATGGTGGGCGTCAACGTGACCTCGCAGGCGCTGCTCGAGGAGGACGTCACGGCGCTGCTGCTCGGCTCCGATCTGCCGGCGGCGCACTTCGCGGGCACGATCCTCGATGCGTACAACGACTTCTACCAGTACAAGTGGGGGCGCCGGATCTCGGCCGCCCACGACGGACTGTCGTCGGTGATCCTGCATCGCCCCGAGATCGTGACGGGCTGGATCGAGGGCCCGGTCGACTTCACCCCGGCCGCGGGTTCGCTCGCGACTCGGGTCGCTCTCACGAGCGACGGCCTGCCGCTGGTGTGGGGCACGCCCGAGGGCGCCTCGACGCGGGCGGTGACCTCGTTCGATCTGACCGAGTTCCGCCGCCGCTTCGTGCACGCGCTCGCTTACGGCCGCACGCGTCCGGCGCTCGACCCGGCCGGTCGCACGGCCCCCGCGGGCTGGCCGAACTCCGGCCCGTCGGGCACGGGCGGGACGGACTGACGGATGCCGGAGGATCTGCTCGCGTTCACCTCGGTCGCAGACGTCGGGGTCGCCCTGGCGAACGTCGCCGAGATCGATGAGGTCATCGGCCGCATCGCCGCAGAGTCGCCGGCGCGCGACCACGACCGCGACCCCGAGCGTGGACTCCGAACCGACGTGCGCGAGCTCGCCCGCCTCGGGCTGACGGCGGCGAGACTGCCCGTCGCCGCCGGGGGCGCGGGGCTCACGTACCCGCAGCTCGTCGACCTGCAGATCCTCCTGGCCCGTGCCGACGCGAACGTCACGCAGAGCCTGCGCACGCACTTCACCACCAGCGACCGCGCCGCCCGCGCCATCGCCCGCGGTGAGACGGATGCCGCGACCGCCGAGATCGCGGCCGGCCTGCTCTTCGCCGGCGCGACCACCGAGGGCGCCGGAGAGATCGGCACGGTGGGCACGACACTGCGCACGGATGCCGACGGCATCCTGCGTCTGAACGGACGCAAGGCCTATGCGACCGGCACGGGCTACGCCGACCGGATCTCGGTGCTCGCTTCCGACGAGGACGGCCGGCATCTGGTCGCGATCGTGGCTGCGGATGCCGAGGGCGTCGTGCTGCACGACGACTGGGACGGCGTGGGCCAGCGGCTCACCACCTCGGGCACGGTCGAGTTCACCGACGTCGTCGTCGACCCGGAGCGCGTGCGCGTGGGCGAGGGCTCGCGCACCGACCGGCTCGGCAACCTCGACGCCGTGCTGCAGCTCACGCATCTCGCGACGCTGGCCGGGATCGCGCTGCGCACCCGCGACGACGCGATCGCCTGGCTGCGCTCGCGCACCCGCAACTTCAGCCACGCCTCGACCGCCGTGCCCGCCGACGACCCGCAGCTGCAGGAGCGCATCGGCACTCTCGACGGTCTCGCGCAGGCCGTGGTGGCGTCGGTGCGCACGGCGGCCGCGCTGCTCGGAGCCGACCTGGATCGCCCCCTCTCCGAGCAGACCGGTGACGGGCACCTCGCCGTCACACGCGCGCAGATCACGGTGCCGGCGCTCGTGCAGCAGGCCGCGCAGAGCGTCTTCGACCTGGGCGGCGGATCGCTCGTCGACGGCCGCCTCGCCCTCGATCGGCACTGGCGCAACGCCCGCACGCTCAGCAACCACAACCCCGTGCACCTCAAGGCCCGGGCGCTCGGCGAACGCGCGCTGGTCGGCAGCGACCTCCCCGAGATCTGGTACGTCGGCACGGGTCGGCTCGGGGCATCCGCTCCGGCATCCGCCACCGCATCCACGACAGCATCCGCGACCGCGTCCACGCCCGCTGAGAAGGAGCCCGCCCGATGACCCGCCCCCTCGTGATCGGCGCGAACGTCTACGACTACGGCACGGATGCCGGTGCCTGGCGCGCGCCGGGCGAAGACCCGTTGCGGGTGTTCGGCGCCGACTTCTGGCGCGACGCCGCCCGCACAGCGGAGGACGCCGGCATCCACGCGATCTTCCTCGCCGACACCCCGGGACTCGCATCGAACCCGGCGATCCGTCCGAGCCGGCTCCTCGAACCCCTCGCCGCGCTGGCCACGGTCGCCGCCGAGACCGAGCACCTCGGCATCATCTCGACCGTCTCTTCGAGCACGAACGACCCGGTCGAACTCGCCCGCCGTCTGCTCAGCGTCAGCGCCTTCAGCGGCTCACGGTTCGGGTGGAACGTCGTCACGGGGGTCACCGGTCCCGCCGTCACCGACTTCGGCTACACCTCCGACCCCGGACGCGAGGAGCGCTACGCCCGCGCCGAGGAGTTCGTCGATGCCTACACGGCGTTCCTCGCCGCCGTGCAGGGCGACACCGACTACGTGCACGAGGGCGAGTACTTCGGCGACAGCATCCGTCGTGCCGATCTGGGCGTCGATCCCGCGATCCGGGCTCTGCTGCCCGACGTCGCGCCTCTCGTGGTGCAGGCCGGCGGCTCGCCGCGCGGGCGTCAGCTCGCCGCCGCGAGCGCCGAGGCCGTGTTCGCAGCCGAGACCGTGAAGGAGACGGCGGCCGAGAACCGCCTCGACCTGCGCCGCCGGTCGGCGGAGCTCGGTCGGCCCGCGCCGCTCGTGCTGCCCGGCATCCACCTCGTCGTCGGTTCGACCGAGGAGGAGGCCGAGCGCCGCTTCCAGACGATCCACGAGCTCAGCCCCGACGGCTACGTGCTCAAGCGCTTCACCGCGATGTTCGGCATCGACGGCTCGCGGCTCGACCTCGACGCCCCGGCCGAGGGCGAGATCCAGCGCCTGTCGGGCGACCCCTCGGCCGCGCCGATCGGGTTCCGCAAGGCGATCGCCGCCTACGGCGCAGCCGGAAACCTCACCGTGCGCGAGCTGCTGCGGTACTTCGCCGGTTTCGGGCACCAGCTCTTCGTCGGCTCGCCCGAGCGGCTCGTCGACATCATGACCGACTGGGTGGATGCCGGAGCCGCCGACGGCTTCAACCTGCTGTTCGACACCAACCCGTGGGGCCTGCGCGAGTTCGCCGAGCACGTGACGCCCGTGCTGCGCACGCGCGGGCTGCTCGCCTCGCACGGCGATCAGCCGTTCACCCGCTGGATGAGAGAGGCCCGCTGATGACCCGTCTGCTGCGCGTCGACGACGCCACCCTCGCCGCCTTCGCGGTGCGCTCGGGCTCCGGACGTGCGGCGCGCGCCGCACTCGGCGCCGAACTGGATGCCGCGGCCGACGTGCTGCTGCTCGGCGACCTCACCGGCCCCGGGCCCGACCGCACCGCCGCCGCGGGGGCGCTGCTCGCGATCACGCAGCGGGTCGTCGTGGTGCCGATCATCGGTGAGCGGCAGCATCCGATCAACCTGGGTCGGAACATCTCGACCCTGTCGAACCTGCACGGGCGGCGGATCGGTCTGGCCGGGACGTCGGCATCCGTGCTGGCGCTGATCTCGCGGCTGTTCGAGTCGTGGCCGCTCGATGCGATGGTCGGTGATTCCGAGGCCGGGGTGTACGTCGACGATTCGCGCATCGTGCGGATCTCGGACCTCGCGTTCCCGTCGATCGGCGGGCCGCTGACGGTGCCGGTGGATGTGTCGGACAAACCCGTGACGGTGCTGCTGTCGGCTTCTGCCGAGGTGGGGCCGGGGGTCGATGTGGTGCTCGACGCGGCCGCGCTGCCGGTGTGGGGAACGGTGCCGGTGATCGGTGACGAGGGCGATGAGGACATCGTCGGGGCGCGTACGGCCTTCGGCCTCGGTGCGTCTGCGGCGATCGCGGTCGGCGCTCCGGCCTTCGCCGGGTCGGGTCGGCTCGACCAGGTCTGAGGTTTCGGGGCGGGACGCTTCGACAGGCTCAGCGACCCAGCTTCTTCACACGACTGGGTCCCTGAGCTTGTCGAAGGGCCCCACCCCACAGCACCCGCCCCGCTTCGGAGGAGATCACACGCTCCGCAGGATCAGAACAGCGGATGCCTCCTGCACAAGGCGAGATCTCCTCCCCTCGCGCGTGCGCGAGCCCCTCTCGCACCGCGTGGGGCGGAGTTCTCCGTGATGGGCGGAGGGATCGGGGGAAGATCTCCGCCCGACGGCGAGATCTCCGCCGGCACCGTTCGGGTGCGGAGCGCCACTCCTCTCTGCTCGCCGATACGCTCGGAGCATGACGCGTTTCGGCAGGTACCGCGGGATCCGGGTGGAGATCGTGCCGGCGCCGCGTGGCGACGTGTCGCTCTTCACCGACGAACCGCGAGCCACCGAAGAGGGATTCGTGCCGTACGGGTTCGAGCGACCCGAGATCCAGCAGTGGGTCAAGAACGTCGCCCCCGATGATCCGGAGCTTCGGCGGGACTGACCGCGTGAGCCTTCGACGGGCTCAGCGGCCCCGTTCCGTCACCGACCGGAGGAGATCACACCTTCCGCAGGATCAGCACAGTGGATGCCTCCTGCTCAGCACGAGATCTCCTCCCGCCGCGCGGCACGAACCGCCCGCCTAGGGCCGGCGGAAGCGCTCCAGCACCCCGCCCTGGCCGTACTCGCGGCGGAAGATCCCGCGGCGCTGCAGCTCGGGCACGACCTGGTCGACGAAGTCCTCCAACCCGGACGGGAACAGGTCGAGCATGATGTTGAAGCCGTCGGCCGACCCCGCCCGGAACCACTCCTCCATCGTGTCGGCGATCTGCTCGGGCGTCCCGGCGAGGAACCGCTGCCCGTACCCGCCGAAGTCGCGCAGCAGGCGGCGGATCGTCGGCTGCTCCGACCGGATCCGCTCGATGAGCACCCGGCGGTACGCCGCCGACCATCCGGCATCCTGCGCCTCGGCATCCGCCAGCACCTTCTCGGGCACCTGCGCGTCGAGGTCGAGCCCCGAGAAGTCGGCGCCGAGCGCCTTCGACAGCTCGTTGAGGCTGTAGGTCGCGGGGGCGAGGTGCTCCCAGTGGTCGAAGCGGTCCCAGGCCTCCTGCTCGGTGCTGCCGATCACGACCGCGAGCCCCGGGAAGACCCGCACGTCGTCGGTCGAGCGACCGGCCTCGACGGCGTAGGAGCGGATCTTCTGACGGTGCTCCGCCGCGGATGCCGGGTCGTGGTCGACCGAGTACACCCCGTCGGCGACGAGCCCGGCGAGACGCCAGCCCGGCTCAGACCCGCCGGCCTGCACGATGGCAGGCCGCTCGGGCACGAGGGCGTCCATCTCGAGCCCGGCATGCACCGAGAACGAGCCGTCGTGATCCACGATGTCGGAAGTGCCCGCGGTCTCCCACAGGCGCTTGATGACGGTCACGAACTCCTCGGCGCGGGCGTACCGCACGGCACGCTCGGGCACCTCGGTGATGCCGAAGTTGCGCACGGCCTCGACGTCCCAGCTGGTGACGGCGTTCCACGCGAAGCGCCCCTGCGTCGCGGTGTGCAGCGCCCACAGGCGGCGCGCGAGTTCGACCGGCTCGTTGAGGGTGGTGGATGCCGTCGCCACGAAGCCCAGGTGCTCGGTGGCCGCGGCCATCGCCGGCACGAGAACGCCCGGATCGAGGTACTGCACCGGACGGCTGCGCGGGTCGGTGATCGCCGGGCGGTCGGCGAGGAAGATCGCGTCGACGAGACCGCGCTCGGCGATACGGGCCACGTTCTGCCAGTGCGCGAGGTCGACGATCGCGTCAGGGCGGATGTCGGGGGCGCGCCAGGCGGCGGGTCGCTGCCCGACGCCGAGCACGTTGATGTTGACCGTGAGCAGGCGGTTCTCGTCGCTCATGATGCCTCCGTCTCGCTGCCGCGCTCGAAGCGGGCGGATGCTCCGGGGAGTTCGTACAGGGCGGGCGCGGGCAACCGCAGCCGGGCGCGCAGGGTCTGGGGAGCGGCATCCGAGTCGGCATCCGACCCGGCATCCGCGATCTGCGGCAGCGCACGGGCGATCGCGAGCAGTCCGTCGATGTCATCCACCGCATGGCCGGTCGCGAGCGGGTGGCCCGCGGCATCCGCGTAGGGCAGCACCCAGGCGTCGTCGCGCACGAGCAGGTCGACGTAGCGGTGCACGTCGTCGAACCGGCGCGACGACACGAACACCGGCAGGTGCTGCGGGCTGCTCGGCACGTTGAGCGGGCCCGCCGTCGGGAAGGCGCCGTCGGCGTTGATGCGACGGATGCTCTCGGTCTGCGCGAAGTGGCGGGCACCGGCATCCGCGGCGATGCTCTCCCGCGGCCAGGTGCGCAGCAGCTGCTGCACGACGCGGATGCGGTCGCGCTGCTCCTCGGTCTCGGTGTCGCCGTCGTCGAGCACCCAGGCGGTGCGTCCGCCCGACAGCTGCTCGAGCGAAGCGAGGCGCCGGGCGAGGTTGTACGGGTGGCCGGTGAGCGACAGATCGCCGGTGCCGACGGCGAACCACGCCTCGGGGAGGCGGTGCAGCAGGGTCGCGATCGCGACGGCTGCGTCGAAGTGCGCGCCCGGGCGCTCGTCGAACTGGAAGAGCACGGGCTCGCGACCGCCGAACGCCGCGGCCACCGCATCGAGCGAGCGCGGGTCGGCGGCGAGGCGGGCGGCGAGCGCGGCATCGAGCCGCACGACGCTCAGAGGACGGATGCCGTCGGCGATCGACTGCGCGACGGCGGCCTCGCGCTCGGCGGGATCGGCGATGCGATCGATCGCGTAGATCTCGCGGTCGGCGATCGCGCGCAGGCGGTGCAGCACGGGGTTGTGCGTCGACAGCGTCTGCGCGTTGCGCCAGAACCGGTCGAGACGCAGGGAACTGCGCAGGTTCTGCGCTTCGGCGACGGCTTCTGAACCATCGGCGAGCAGCGCCGGCAGCGTCATGAGCTTGTCGGTGGCCTCGATGACCTGCGGCACGATCGTGGCCTGCGCCTGGAAGACGGCGTTGACCGCGTCGTCGGCGAGGGCCTCGGCATCCGCATCTCCGGCGATGATCGCCCGGTGCGCGATCTCGCTCAGCCGACCGATCTCGCCGAGCGAGGCGCGGGCCGAGGCGACGAGCGCGCTGATGCGGCCGTAGCCCTCGAGCACGAGGATCGGCGATCCGCCGTGCGCGCGGTCGATCTGGTCGATGAGATCGGATGCCGCGGCGCGAGCACCCTCGCCGATACCCACGAGCACCGCGAGCAGGATCATCTGCTGCCAGCCCGGGGTGCCGAGGTGCTGCGTCTGCCACGGGGCGACGTCGTCGGGATCGACCGGAGCTCCGTCGAGCACGGTCGTTCCGCTGGCGGTGGCGCGCTGGCCGAAGCCGGTCCAGTCGTCGAGGAGCGTGACGCCTTCGGCATCCACCGGCAGCGCCGCGATCACGAGGTCGCCGGCATCGTCGACCGCGCTGTACTCGAGCCAGTCGGCGTAACGGCTGCCCGTGGAGTAGAACTTGCGGCCGGTGAGACGCGGGACGCCGGTCTCGGTCGAGAGGCGGGTGGTGAAGACGCTCCGGCCGGAGCCGTCGGCCTCGGTCCAGCCGCCGCCGATGATCGAGCCCGCGGCGACGCGGGAGATCCAGCGGTCGCGCAGCGGGCCGGCGGGCGACTTCACGTGACGCTCGGTCGCGAGCACGTGGGTGCGCCAGGCCTGGGCGAGGTTGGAATTGGCCGCCGCGATCGCGAGCAGGGCGTCGAGCAGGTCGAGCACGTCGCCGCCCAGACCGCCCTCGGCCACGGGCACGCGGATGCGGCCGAAGCCGGCGGCGGCGAGACGGGTGAAGAAGCTCTGCGGGAGCTCGGGGGCATCGGCGATGCTCGCCTGGCGGATCTCGTCGAGGAGCGCCGGGATTCCGGGGGTTCTCCGCGCCCAATCCAGGGAGCCGAACGGACGGGAGGTCATGGCTTCAGCGTATCCAGCACCGGGGAGCGGGGGCGTCCCTGTTAACGCGCATGACGTTCGCGACGGATGCCGTTCGATACAGTCGGAGCATCCCGCCGCTTTCTTCTCCGAGGAGCACCATGCCCGCCTCAGCTCTGCCGTCCGACCGCGCCACCGGGCTGGTGCGCGACCTCGCCGACCTGATCGCCGAGGTCACCGAGACGGGCGCCGCGCAGACCGCAGCGCGCACCCGCCGTCAGCAGCACGGCAACACCGAGCGCGCGGCCGACGACCCGCAGTTCCTGCGGGTTCTCGCCGATTCCGCCGCCCGTTCGGCCGTGGCTTCGGCCGCCGCGGAGTCGGTGCTGCGTCGCGCGGCGGAGGGCACGGCATCCGTCGCCGATGTCGAACTCGTGGCCGCGGGTCTCGTGCCCCTCGCCGGCGATGCCGTTCGGGCGCTGTTCGAGACGCTCGGCGCCTCGGCCACCCTGTCGGAGCACGGCCTCCACCACTTCTGGACCCGCCTGCACGACCTCGAGGCCCGGTAGCTACACCGGTCCCTGAGCGAGCGAAGCGACGAGACGAAGGGCGCCCAGGAACCGAGAGAGGGCGCTCAGGGGTCTGTCAGTGAAACCGTGGGAGGTTGGTGCGGTCCGCGCGACCCGGGGAGCCTGGCGATGAAAGATCACCGTTCGACGTTCTTGCGTGAGTTGGCGGATGTCGTGCCGCTACCCTCACCGACCGGGCCGAGCATCCTCGTCGGGATCGACGGCGTCGACGGCGCCGGCAAGACCGTGCTCGCAGATCAGCTCGCTGACGCGCTGCGTGATCGCACCCGTGTGGAGCGCATCTCGATCGACGGCTTCCATCGGGTCCGGGCGGAGCGCTACCGCCGCGGACGGCACTCGGCCGAAGGATTCTGGCGCGACTCCTACGACTACGCCGCGTTCCACCGAGAGGTCGTTCGGCCCTTCCGCACCGACGAGGGAACCTTCCTCCGCGCTACTCACGACGTCGACACCGACGACCTGCTCGATGGACCGCGCGAGGCGGTGGTGGCGGGGTCGCTCGTGATCGTCGACGGGATCTTCCTGCATCGCCCCGAGCTGCGCGATGCGTGGGACTTCACGATCTTCCTCGACGTTCCGTTCCGCGAGTCCGCTCGCCGCATGGCGACGCGCGATGACCTCCCGGCAGACCCCGCCGCCCCCGAGAACGCACGCTATGTCGGCGGCCAACGGATCTATCTCGAGCAGTGCGACCCGCGCGGTGCCGCAGATCTGGTCGTCGACTACGGCGACCTGTCTCGTCCGAGCATCCGCCGCTGATCCAGACGACGCATCGCGTGGCGGCCCTTCGTCTCGTCGCGCCGCGGTTCCTGAGGGAGCGCAGCGACACGAAGGGCCTCGCTCAGGGACCGGAGAAAGGTCAGGTGTAGAGGGACAGGGGCTGACGGATGCCGAGGAGGAAGTCGGCGCCGACCTCGAGCTTCTTGTAGTCGATGGGATCGTGCAGCGAGTGCGTGCGGATGTTGCGCCAGTGTGCGTCGAGGCCGATCTTCGAGGCGGTGGAACTCGACCCGGTGGCCTCGAACACCCGGTGGGCGACATCGGTCGCCGTCTCGCTCGAGACGACCTTGAGCTGCGCGACGCGGATCGCGATGTCGCCGCGGGCCTGCTCGTCGACCTCGGACCCGCGCGCGACGACCCCGTCGTACTCCTCGTTCACGCGATCGGCGAGCGCCTCGACCGCGGCGACCTGCGCGACGAGCTCGCCGTAGAGGCGCTGCACGAAGGGGTCGTCGCGGTACCGCTCGGCGCCGCTGAGGAACCACGCGTTCGGCCGCGCGTTGGTGAGTTCGCGCGCCTGGTCGAGCGCGCCCTGCGCGATGCCGAGGTACAGGTTGCCGAACAGCAGCTGCACAGCGGGCGTGAGCAGCGCCTGGAACCACTCTTCGGTGCCGAAGCCGAGCAGGTGCTCGCGGCCGACCGGAGCATCCGTGAACCGCACCGAGTTGCTGGCCGATAGCCGCTGACCGAGGAAGTCCCAGTCGTCCTGCACCTCGACACCCGGATGCCCAGCCGGCAGCACGAGGAAGGCGAAGCGCCCCTCATCCGGACCCGAATCGACCACCGCGTTCACGAGGATCACATCACCCACCGAAGAACCCGTCGAGAAGCGCTTGACCCCCGCCAGCCGGAACCCGCCGCCGTCGGGGGTGAGCGACAGCGTCGGATCGACCGGGTTGACCGAGTCGCCCCAGAGCCACGTGCCCTCGATCGACCGGCGGTACCAGTCGTCGCGCTCGTCGGCACTCGCGACCAGGGCGATCGTGGCCGAGTTGGCGTAGTGGTAGCCCAGCAACTGCGCGATGCCGGCATCCACCCGGGCGATCTCGCGCACCGCGAGGAATGCCGACGACCAGTGGCCTCCCCCGCCGCCCAGCGATGCCGGGTCGAGCAGGGTCGTGAGTCCCGAGCGCTGCAGCAGCGCAGACTCGGCGCGCGGCACGGCGCCGGCGCGTTCGCGGGCGAGCACGTCGACCGCGAGCTCCGCGGCCACGGCCTGCGCGACGGAGCGCCAGTGCGCGTTCTCCTCGCGGGTCGCGATCCCGGTCCACTGGCTGCGGGCGGTCACGGTGCGACCCCTGCGGCATCCGGATCGCCGGAAAGGTGCGCGCTCACCGCGGCGAGCGCGGAATCGAGGTCGGCGATCAGATCGGCGACCGTCTCGATGCCGACCGACAGCCGCACGAGCCCCTCATCGATGCCGAGCTGGGCCCGCAGTTCGGGCGTGAACGAGAGGTGGGTGGTGGTCGCCGGGTGCAGCACCATCGAGCGCACGTCGCCGATGTTGGTCATGCGGCTGAACACCCGCAGGCTGTCGATGAAGATCTCGGCGCCAGCCCGCCCGCCGCGCACGGTGACGGCGAACACCGATCCGCTGCGGCCGTCGAGGGTGCGCTGGGCGATCTCGTGCTGCGGATGCCCCGGGAGCCCGGCGTAGTCGACGTACTCGACCGCAGGGTGCTGGGCGAGGAACTCGGCGATCGCGCGGGAGTTCGACACGTGCCGCTCCATGCGCAGCGACAGGGTCTCGATGCCCTGCTGCAGCAGGAACGCGTGGAACGGCGAGAGCGCCGGACCGAGATCGTTCACGATGCCACCGCGCACGAAGTACTCGTAGGCGCGGCGGCCGTAGGTCTCGAGGGCGCTCGGCACGCCGGGCGCCGGCGAGTCGGTGATGCCGGGGTAGTCGCGCGGGCTGCCGGCCCAGTCGAAGGTGCCGCCGTCGACGACGATGCCCGAGATCGCGGCACCGTGGCCGGTGAGGAACTTGGTGCCCGAGTGCACGACGATGTGCGCGCCCAGTTCGAGCGGGCGCACGAGGTAGGGCGTGCCGATCGTGTTGTCGACGATGAGCGGGATGCCGTGGCGCTCGGCGATGCGGGCGACCGCCGCGATGTCGACCACGTCGTTCTTGGGGTTCGGGATCGTCTCGGTGAAGATCACCTTGGTGTCGGGGCCGATCGCAGCCTCCCACTCGGCCTCGTCGGTCGGATCCTGCACGTAGTCGACGCCGACGCCGAAGCGGGCGAACGAGCGACCGAAGAGGATGCGCGTGCCGCTGTAGATGCTCGCGGTCGAGACGAACCGGTCGCCGTTGCCGACGATCGACAGGATCGCGGCGCTGATCGCCGCCTGTCCCGACGAGACGACGATGGCCCCGACGCCGCCCTCGAGTGCGGCGATGCGACGCTCGGCGACCTCGTTCGTGGGGTTGAGGTTGCGCGAGTAGATCTGCCCGTCCTCGCCTCCGAAGCGGCGCGTGCTCTCGTCGAACGAGTCGAAGCGGAACGCCGCGCTCAGGTAGATCGGCGCGATGCGCGACCCGTGGGCGGGTTCGTCGAACTCCCCCGCGTGGATCTGGCGGGTGTCGAAGCCGAAGCCCGTCCAGTCGTACACCGGTTCGAGCACTTCGTGCGGGACGGATTCGGGACGGATGCCTTCGCTCATTGCCCCGACGCTAGACAACGCGCGCCCGCGGCGCTCGCCCGCGCGTCATGAGAGGTCACAGACCGGCGGCGCGTGACGGCGAACGGATAGCGTCGCGACCGTGACCGATGCCCCCTCCCGCACCCCGTCGACGGATGCCGTGACGCCCCCGGGATTCCGGTGGGCGGCGGCCGCGGCATCCGCTCTCCCGGCGCCTTTCGCTGAGCCGGGCGATGCGCCCGCCGCCGTGTCGTGGCGGTTCGCGGCGTTGCCGGAGCAGGTGGCGGATGCCGCGCGCGCGGCGTTCGGCGTCGATGTCGTGTCGGATGCCGCCGCGCCCGACCCCCGCGACCTGCCCGCCTTCTCGGCGATCTTCGCGCACGCGCGCGCCGAGCATATCGTGCGGGCGCTCGCCCGGAGGACGAACCTCGTGCTGCCCGCGGCATCCGCTCTCGTGATCGGCGACGGCCCGCTCGCCGATCGTCTCGCCGCGACGCTCACGATCGGGGGCAGCCGGGTGATCCGCGGGATCGCCGACCCGGTCGCGCGCCTCCGCGCGCACCTCGCCGGTGCCCGCACGGTCGACGAGCCGTGGCCCGTGGCCGACCTCGTGCTGACGACCGGCGAGGGACACTCCCCCGTCGACCCGGCATCCGTGACCGGGGTGCTGATCGACGCGTCCGTGGATGCGAACGGCCTGGTGCCGTCGGCAGGCGACACGGTTCGCCCGTTCGTCACCCGTGTCGGAGAAGGCACCTGGGTCGTCGAGGCCCCGGGGGTGTTCGAGACGCTCGGGCAGTCGAGCCTCCTCGCCGACGCGCTCGTCGCCCTGTCGATCCTCACGGCCCGGGCCGAGAATGGGGGACGCTTCGACAGGCTCAGCGACCCAGGTGCGGAGCTCAGCGACCCAGGTGCGGACCTCAGCGACCCAGGTGCGGCGGACACCCCTGGAGACTGGGTCCCTGAGCCTGTCGAAGGGCCCCACCCCGCAGCACTGGCCGACACCCACCTCGCCGAGCTGGTGCTCGCATGACCGGCCGCATCGCCGACCCGGCCCTGTGGCGCGAGGGCACCGAGCGCATCGCCTGGGCGCGGCAGTTCATGCCCGCGACGACGGCTCTCGCGGCCGAGCTGCGCGAGAGCGGGCGGGTGCGCGGCATCCGCATCGCCGTCTCCGACGTGCTCGAGCCGAAGACCGCGACCGTCGCACTGCTGCTCGCCGAGGCCGGTGCCGACGTCGCCGTCTCGTGTGTCGGGCGCGACACCGACGACGCGGTGGCCGCAGCGCTCGTGCACGCCGGCATCCCGACCTACGCGCACCGCGGGGCGACCGACGCCGAGGACCGCGACAACGTCCTCGCCCTGCTCGGCCACCACCCCGAGGTGATCGTCGACGACGGCGCCGCGACCATCCGTCTCGCGCACACCGAGCGCCCCGGCATCCTGGGGTCGATGGCCGGCGCGACGGAGCAGACCACCAGCGGTGTGCGCCCGCTGCGCACGATGGAGCGCGAGGGAGCCCTGCGCATCCCGATCGTCGCCGCGAACGACGCCCGCACCAAGTCGCTGTTCGACAACGCGCACGGCACCGGCCAGTCGGTGGTGCTGGCGGTCGCCGATCTGCTCGACCGGTCGTGGGCCGGCAGCGACGTGGTCGTCGTCGGGTTCGGACGCGTCGGCAGCGGCGTCGCCCGCCACGCCGCCGCCCTCGGCGCGCGCGTCACCGTCTCCGAGGTCGATCCGGTGGCCGCTCTGCAGGCGGCGTTCGCCGGGTACGCCGTCGAGCCGTTGGCGGATGCCGCGGCGCACGCCGATGTTCTCATCTCGACGACCGGCATCGCGCACACCGTCGCGGTCGAGCACCTCGACCGGCTGCCCGAGGGCGCCGCGGTCGCGGTCGGCGGCGGGGCGTTCCAGGAGATCTCGCTGCTCGCGGCCCTCGACGCCGGCGCCGTCGAGACGTCGCGGCGCGGAGCGGTGTCGGTGCTGCGGCTCGCGAACGGGCGCAGCATCCGCGTGCTCGACGACGGCCACTGCATCAACGTGAGCGCCGCCGAGGGCAATCCGATCCAGGTCATGGACCTGTCGTTCGGGGTGCAGCTCACGGCCGTCGACTACCTGATCGCGGGGCGCGGCACCCTCACGCCCGCGGTGCACATCCTGCCCCGCAGCGCCGACGATCGCGTGGCGGCGCTGGCGCTCGGCGCCTTCGGCGGCGGACTGGATGCCGTCTCGTCTGCGCAGAGCGACTATCTGACCTCGTGGCGCCCCCGCGACGTCACCCCCTGAACCCGACCCGCACACCCGAGAGACGACCATGAGCGACATCACCCTCCACCGCGCGCGCACCGTGCTGCCCGTCGCCGCGCCCCCGATCGCCGATGGCGCGGTCGCCGTGCGCGACGGACGCATCGTCGCGGTCGGCGCGCACGACGCCCTCACCGCCGAGCTCGGCGACGCGATCGGCGAGCGCCGCGAATGGGACGGCGCCCTCACGCCCGGACTCGTCAACGCCCACACGCACCTGCAGTACACCGACATGGCAGCGGTGGGCCGGGGGCAGTACCCGAGCTTCGAGACCTGGGCGCTCGCGTTCGAGAAGGGCTACCGCGTCGAGCACGACTGGGCGGCGTCGGCCGCCGAGGGCGTGCGCCTGTCGATCGAGTCGGGCACGACCGCGGTCGCCGAGATCGTCACCGACCCCGAGGCGGGGCGCGCGGTGCACGACGCCGGGCTGCACGGAGTCGTGTTCTGGGAGGTGTTCGGCTGGAAGCGCGCGGCCTGGCAGCACGACGGCCCCGAGCGCGTGCTCGCCCAACTCGACGCGCTCCCCTCCCCTCCCGCGACCGGCCTCTCGCCGCACGCGATCTACTCGCTCGACACCGATGTGTTCCGCGAACTGCAGCGGCTCGCCGAGGCGCACGGCGTGCGTCTGCACATCCACGCCGCCGAGTCGGCATCCGAAGACGAGTTCGCCCGCTTCGGCACCGGACCCCTCGCCGAGCGCTGGCGCGGCCTCGGCCACTCCGACATGCAGCTGCTCTCGGGTAACGGATCGGGCAACGGCGTCGTGCACTACCTCGACACGGTCGGCGTGCTCACGCCGCACTCGCACCTGGCGCACGGCATCTACGTCGACGCCGCCGACCGCGCACTGCTGCGCGAACGCGGGGTGTCGGTCGCGCTGTGTCCGCGCTCGAACGCCGTCATCGGACTGGATGCCCCGCCCATCGCCGCGTACCTCATCGAGGGCAATCCGATCGGAGTGGGCACCGACTCGCTGTCGTCCTCGCCCTCGCTGCGGGTGCTCGACGACGTCGCCGAACTGCACCGGCTCGCCCGCGCCCAGGGGTACTCGGCCGAAGACCTGCATGCTCGGCTGCTGCACGCGGCGACAGCCGGTGGGGCCCGCGCCCTCGGGCTCGCCGACGGGCCCGCACCGGCGGGCACCCTGATCGACGGCGCCCGGGCCGACCTCGCGGTGTTCGCGACGGCATCCGCCGACCCGCGCGATGCGCTCGCCGAGATCGTCGAGAGCGCGCCCGAGGCGCTCGGCACGGTGGTCGACGGACGGATGCTGTGGGAGGCGGGTTCCGTGGGGCGCGGCCCGTCGACGGGCTCAGGGAGCGCGTTCGAGGGAGCCCGCGCATGACCGACCCGAAGCCCCTCTTCTTCGGCCTGTACGAGCAGGCGTGCGTCGGCAACGGGTCCGGGGCCGTGAGCCTGTGGACCCACCCCGACGACCGGCGCCTCGGCGCACTCGACCTGCGCTACTGGATCGACCTCGCCCGTCGCGCCGAAGAGGCCGAGTTCGACCTGTTCTTCTTCGGCGACGTGCTCGGCATGTACGACACGCTCGGCGGCGGCCCCGCGACCGCGCTCGAGTGGGGCGTCGAGCTCCCCGCGCACGACCCGCTCCTGCACATCTCCGCTCTCGCGGCGGTCACCGAGCGCATCGCGTTCGGGGCGACGGTGTCGACGACGTACGAGCATCCGTTCGCCCACGCCCGCCGCTTCAGCACGCTCGACCACCTCACCGCCGGGCGCATCGCCTGGAACATCGTCACCTCGTACCTGCCGGGAGCAGCCGCGAACTTCGGCCTCGACGTGCTCGCGCACGACAGTCGCTACGACCGGGCAGACGAGTTCCTCGAGGTCGTCTACGACCTGTGGGAGCGCAGCTGGGACGACGACGCCTACATCGGCAGTCGCGAGCTGCGGCGCTTCGCCGACCCGTCGAAGGTGCACCGCGTCGACCACGAGGGTGCGCACTTCCGCGTGGCCGGTCCGCACGTCAGCCCGCCGTCGCCGCAGCGCACGCCCTACCTGATCCAGGCCGGCTGGTCGCCGCGCGGGCGTGAGTTCGCCGCCCGGCACGCCGAGCTGATCTTCGTCGGCGACTCCGATCCGCAGGCCATTCGGGAGGGGCTCGCCGGCATCCGCGCCCGCGCCGCCGAGCTGGGCCGCGACCCCGAACAGATCCGCGCCGTCGTCGGGATGAACCCGGTGCTCGCGCCCACGCGGATCGAGGTGCAGCAGAAGCTCGACGGCTATCAGTCGCACTACAACGCCGACGCCCAGCTCGCCGCGTACGCCGGCTGGAGCGGGATCGACTTCGCCGCCTACGCCGACGACGAGCCCATCGTGAAGCAGTCGACGAATCACACGCAGACGAAGGAGACCCGGTCGGATGCTCCGCCCCTCACCGCGGGCGACGTGCGACGCCGCTTCGCCTCGGTGACCGCCTTCGCCGACGACCGGTTCATCGGCACTCCCGACGAGGTCGCCGCGAACATCGAGGAGTTCGTCGAGGAATCGGGGGTCGACGGGTTCCTGCTGCACCAGTACCTGTCGCCGGGGTCGCTCGACGACTTCTCGACGCTGCTCGCGCCCCGACTGCGCGAGCGGGGGCTGTTCGGCAGACGCCCGTCGGAAGGAACGCTGCGCTCGCGCCTGCGCACCGACGGCGCGGACCGGCTCGGCGCCGACCACCCCGCGGGGGCTCGGCGGCGCTGAGGGGGTTTTGCGGGGTGGGGCCCTTCGACAAGCTCAGGGACCCAGTCTCCGGAACTGGGTCGCTGAGCCTGTCGAAGCGTCCCGAAACCGTCCCTGCGTAACGCGCAGATTTCACGGGAATGACGATCTGCGTCACATCATTTCGCCGTGTTTCCGAACCCGTGACCGCATGCCCCCACGTCCGAGAGACTCATGCCACGGGCATCCGCCCGACCTTCTCCCGACGATCGGTCACAGCCCGGTCGAGCTAAGGATCCCGCACCCTCATGAGCACCTCTCGCACGCGCGCCACCCGGGTCGCGCTGTCGGCCGCCGCCGGAGTCGCCTCCGTCGCCCTCCTCGCCGGTTGCACCGGTTCGTCCGCCCCGTCGAGCTCCTCCGGTGACTCCGATGACTTCGAGGGCGTCGAGCTGACGTCGTGGAGCAGCATCGACTTCGACCCGTACCAGACGCTGCAGAAGGAGTACTTCGAGAAGTGCGCCGCCGACCTCGGCATCACGATCGACGCCCAAACCCTCTCGGGCGACTACACGACCAGCCTGCTGCAGGCGGCGAGCTCGAAGTCGCTGCCCGACATCGCGCTCGTCAACACCGACACCCAGCTGCCGACGCTCGCAGCGCAAGGCGTGCTCTCCGACCTCGACACCCTCGGCCTCACGACCGAGGGTCTCGCCGAGCCGGTCGCCGCCCTCGGCGAATACGAGGACACGCTCTACGGTCTGCCCACGCAGGTCGAGGACTACTCGGTGTTCTACAACAAGGCGTACTTCGAGGAGGCGGGCATCACCGAGCTGCCCACCACCTTCGACGAACTCATCGCCGCCGCCAAGGCGACCACCACCGCCGACCACTACGGCATCGCGCTGCCCGGCATCGCGGGCGACGGCTCGACGTCGTCGTACTTCCTGCCGTTCCTGCTGAGCGCGGGCGGCGACCCGGCCGACCTCACCAGCGACGGCGCGGTCGCGGCGGTCGACCTCTACAAGACCCTCGTCGACGACGGCAGCCTCTCGAAGGAGTTCGTGAACTGGGGCTGGGACGGCATCGACCAGTGGAAGTCCGGCAAGGCCGCGATCACGGTCTCGGGCCCCTGGAACCTCGTCGACACGAGCCTCGACTTCGAGTACGGCACGTTCTCGGTGCCGGCCGCGACCAGCGCCGACGAGAGCAGCGTCGGACTCCTCGGCTACGCCTACACCGTGCCGGTGCAGGGCGACGAGAAGCGCGAGAAGGCGGCGGCCGCTCTGATCGAGTGCCGCGCCTCGGAGGAGAACCAGGTCGACACCGCGGTGCAGGGCGGGTACGTCCCGGCGCTGACGTCGGCCCAGGAAGCCTTCGTCGCCGAGGTCCCGGCCGCCGAGGCCTTCGTCACCCCCGTCGCGAACGCCTTCAACCCGGCGACGCTCGGAACCGAGTGGAGCGCCCTGCAGGCGAAGTACGTCGACGCGCTGCAGAACGCGACCGTCAACGGCGTGAGCGCCGAGGAAGCGCTGAGCAAGGCCGACCAGGGTTGATGACAGCCGCTGCCACAGCGCCGAAGCGGCCGGGGACTCGTGTCTTCGGCCGCTTCGGCCTGACCCTGGTGCGGCGACGGAACCTCGAGCTGTGGGCCTTCCTCGTGCCCGCGATCCTGTTCTTCGCCGCGTTCTTCCTGTTCCCCCTCGGGTACGGCGTGTTCATGAGCACGACCGACTTCACGACCGGCACCTTCATCACCGGCGAGGCGCCGTTCGTCGGGTTCCAGAACTTCATCGACATCTTCCGCGCGGATGCCACCGGTATCGCGATCGTGAACACCCTCACCATCACGGTCGTCGCCGTGATCTCCGAACTCGTGATCGGCCTCGCGCTCGCGCTGCTGTTCACGCGGCGCTTCCCGGGCAGCCGCTGGTTGCCCGCTCTCATCCTCATCCCCTGGCTGCTGCCGGCCGTCGTCGTCGCGACGATCTGGAAGTCGCTGCTCGCGGGAGACGGGGCGATCAACGACATCCTCGGATTCCTCGGCCTGCCCGGCAACGCCTGGCTCGCCGATCCCGCCACCGCCCTCGCCGCCGTGATCATCGTGACCGTGTGGGCGAGCCTGCCGTACTGGTCGACGATCCTCGCCGCGGCCCTCAAGCAGGTGCCGGTCGAGCACCTCGAAGCGGCATCCCTCGACGGGGCCGGGGCGTTCAAGCGCCTGTGGCACATCATCATCCCCAGCATCTGGCCCGTGATCTCGGTGCTCGTCGTCATGAGCGTCGTCTTCAACCTGCTGATCGTCGACCTCGTGCTCGCGCTCACCCAGGGCGGCCCCGCCAACAGCACCATGACCCTCGGCGTGCTCTCGTACCGTTCGGCGTTCAGCCTGTTCGAGTTCGGGCACGCGGGCGCCTACGGCATGCTGCTGCTCGTCATCAGCCTCGGCTTCGCCGCCGTCTACACGTGGCTGTCCGCCCGACAGGAGCGTGCCGAGCGATGAGCACCCGCACTCCCCGCCGCAGCCGCGGCTGGTTCTGGACCGTGCTCACGGTCTCGATCCTCATCGTCTACCTGTTCCCCATCTACTGGATGATCTCGGCATCCCTCCAGCCCGATGCCAACTCCACCGACACCGCGTGGTTCCCGACCGCCCCGGCCCTCGACGGGTACGTGACGGCGTTCGAGGACGGCGGCCTCGACGGCCTGCGCGTCAGCCTGATCACCGCGATCGGATCGGTGCTGCTGACCCTCGTCGTCGCGGTGCCCGCCGCCTACTCGCTCAGCCGGCTGCGGTCGCGGGCGGTGAGCCTGGGACTCGTCATCCTGTTGCTCGCGCAGATGATCCCGAGCATCGTGCTCGCGAACTCCTTCTACGCGATGTTCAACACGTGGGGCGCGCTGAACAGCTACATCGGGCTGATCCTCGCGAATGCGACCGCCGGCATCCCGTTCGCGATCATCCTGCTGCGCTCGTTCATGCTGCGCCTCGACACCGAGGTCATCGAGGCCTCCACCCTCGACGGACTCGGACCGGTCGGATCGCTGTGGCGTGTGGTCGTGCCGCTGTCGCGCAACGCGATCATCACGGCCGGGGTGTTCACGTTCCTCTTCGCCTGGGGTGATCTGCTGTTCGGCCTCACCCTCGTCACGAAGACCGACATGTATCCCGTGACCGTGTTCATCTACGCGCTCGCGAACTCGAACATGAACACGTGGGCGGCGACGATGGGGGCATCCCTCATCGCCAGCCTCCCAGCGCTCGTGCTTGTTCTCGCCGCTCAGCGGTACGTGAAGGAGGGCGTCATCGCCGGCAGCGGGCGGTAGCGCTTCGGCGGCACGTGGCACTAACTCAGGAAGAATGCCCCCGAATCCGCGGAATCGGGGGCGTTCTGGCGACTTCGAGGCGTTTTGTCCTGAGTTAGGTACGGAGTTCCCGGTGCACAACTCCGGAAGAAAGCCCCCGGAGCGCTGGTTCCGGGGGCTTTCGCAGGCTCGAGGGCCCGATTCTCAGGAGTTATGAACGCGCGAGGCGTCAGACTCCGACCGGCGCGGTATCGCGGGCGAGCAGTCCGCCGAGGAAACTCGCGATCGTGCGCGGGCCCGAGACGGCCGCGGTGGCCTCGACGTCGGGGTTGTAGTTCGTGTTGGTATTCACGTCGTAGGTGACGAAGCGGCCGTCGACGGTCTCGATGAACTCGATGCCCGCGACCGTGATGCCGGCGTCCTTCAAGAATGCGAGGTACTGCTGCACGAGCGGATGCTGCGCCGTGATCTCCTCGCGGATGCGGAACAGCGGCTCGGGCTCGACGCCGTCGGCGCCGGGCAGCGCGCACGCCTCGGCCGGGCACAGCTCGAAGCTGCCCGCGCTGGTGTCGACGCGCACGGCGTAGACGAACTCCCCACCGGCGAACTCGACCCGGGTGACGAACGGGGCGGTGGCGAAGAGGTTCTCCTGCAGCAGCGTGATGCCGTCGGGCGAGGCCTCGAAGTCGGGGCCGTCGACCCAGGCGTCGAATTCGTCGTGGCTGTCGTGGCGGCGCACGCCGAGACCCTTGCCGCCCTGGTTGTGCTTGCTGATGAAGGGGGCGGTGAACTCGCGGGCGCGCTCCTTGAGCGCGGCGGTGCCGAAGACGGCGATGGTGCGCGGCACCTCGATGCCGGCACGCTGCAGTGCGGCGTGCTGGGCGGCCTTGCTGACCTCGAGCTCGAGCACGGGGCTGCCGTTCACGACGGTGCGACCGGATGCTTCGAGCCACCGCAGCACGGCACGGCCGAACTCCTTCGAGTCGCCGTGGTCGCGCGTGTGCGCCGAGGCGCTCAGCCGCGACCAGAACACACCGGCGGGCGGTTCGGCGTTCAGGTCGATCGACCCGTCGGTGAGCAGCCATTCCTGCGCGGGCACGCCTTCGGCCTCGAAGGCCGCGGCGAACGGCGGGAACCATTCGGCGTTCTCGTGGATCACGTACACGCGGGGCTCTGCAGTCATACCCTCACGCTAAATCACCCCGAAGCCCCGAGGGCCGGTCGTCGTGATGCAGCGTAATGCGCGCTACCCCTCGCCGCCGAGCTGCCCCGTCAGTCGCCCGTGGAACGCACCGCTCGCCTCGTTCAGCCCGACGAGTTCGACGGACGTGCCGTGCCGGGCGTACTTCGTCTCGATCGCGTCGAGCGCGGCGACGGTCGAGGCATCCCACACGTGCGATCGAGACAGGTCGATGACCACCCGTGCGGGGTCGGCGGCGTACTCGAACATCGTCGTGAGGTCGTTGCTCGACGCGAAGAACAGGGCTCCGTCGACCACGTAGGTCGCGACCTCGCCGTCGTCCGAGACGGTGCGGGTGACCGAGACGACGTGCGCCACCCGGCGCACGAACAGGACGGATGCCGTGATCACTCCCGCCACGACCCCGACCGCGAGGTTGTGGGTGAGCACAACGGCGACGACGGTGACGATCATGACGAACGTCTCGCTCTTCGGCATCCGCTTGAGGGTCGACGGACGGACGCTGTGCCAGTCGAACGCACTGATCGAGATCATGATCATGACGGCGACGAGTGCGGCCATCGGGATCGTCGAGACGAAGTCGCCGAACACGACCACGAGCAGGAAGAGGAAGACGCCGGCGAAGAACGTCGAGATGCGGGTGCGGGCGCCGGAGCGCACGTTGATCATGGTCTGGCCGATGACGGCGCATCCGCCCATGCCACCGAAGATGCCCGACAGCATGTTCGCCGCGCCCTGCGCCCACGCCTCGCGGGTCTTGCGGGAGTGGGTGTCGGTGATCTCGTCGACGAGCTTCGCGGTCATCAGCGACTCCATGAGCCCGACGAGTGCGACGCCGAGCGCGTACGGCGCGATGATCGTGAACGTCTCCCACGTGAACGGCACGTTCGGGATGAAGAGTTCGGGCAGGCTGCGCGGCAGGGCGCCCTGGTCGCCCACGGTGGGCACGTTGATCGCGAACACCAGCACGACGGCGGTCACGATGACGACCGACACGAGGGGCGCCGGCACCAGCTTGGTGATCTTGGGCATGAAGATCATGACGAGGATGCCGAGCGCGACGAGCGGATACACCAACCACGGCACCCCGATGAGCTGCGGCACCTGGGCGCTGAACACGAAGATCGCGAGCGCGTTCACGAACCCGGTCATGACGCTGCGGGGGATGAAGCGCATGAGCTTCGCGACGCCGAGCACGGCCATCAGCACCTGGAAGACACCGGCGAGGATGACGGTGGCGATGAAGTAGTCCATGCCGTACGTCGGGGCGACGGGCGCGATCACCAGGGCGACGGCGCCGGTCGCGGCGGTGATCATGGCGGGGCGTCCGCCGAGGAACGAGATCGCGATCGCCATGATGAACGACGAGAACAGACCGACGGCCGGGTCGACGCCGGCGATCACCGAGAACGAGATCGCCTCGGGGATCAGCGCGAGACCGACGACGAGGCCGGCGAGCACCTCGCGCGTCAGCAAACGGGGGCTCTTCAGCGCGGTGAGCACGGAGGGATTCGCGCGATAGCGCGCGCGGTCGTCGACGGAGGTCACGGATGCTCCAGAGGGGGGTGATGGGCCCGATGGGGCCGATCCACTCTATGCCTCGGGGAGAGGCATTCAGATTGCGTCGAGATCGAGGTGCGCCTCCACTGTGCTGATGGTCTTCCCCATCGCGCGTGCGTAGTGGATTTCACGACGAGTCGCTTCTCCGATGTAGCCGCCCTCGCTCACAATGCGAACGTCGTCGGCGAGGTCAATCCGCCTCAGGTGCAGCTCACCAAGAGCAGTGCGCATAGTCATCGTAATTTCGCCGCTCACTGCTTCTGGAGCGAGCACGATTATGCCGAGTGCGGTCAGTCGTCTCCGCTCGGAGTCAAACAGGTCGGGAAAGCGCAGCGAACCGCAAAGGCACACCACCCTCGGGCTCTCGATCCCCTTGCGCCTCATACGTTCAGTCTGCCCCAGAGCCACATCGGGACGGATATCCTTCCGACGCCCTAAACGACGTGGGGCCGCCCGCTCACTGCTCTCAGCGCCGATAGATTCAGTTCGTGACTTCTCCGAACACCACACCACCGCCGGGTGGCATGTCAATGCACGCGGACAACAGCAGTGGTGGGACGGAACCTCATGGGGACCGATCGCTCCGCAGCATTCGGCGCCGACACCGATCAAGACCCGAACTGCCGCGAACCTGTTGTGGCTATTTCTCGGCGGATTCGGGGCTCACCGCTTTTACCTCCGCAGGTTCAGCACCGCGTGGATGTTCCCGGTGATGGCGATCACGCAAGCGATCTTCCTCGCCAGCGGGCACCCCACGTCACGCAACATCGGACTCTGCATCCTGGTCGTGCTCGTGGGGTGGCTTTTCGTCGATCTTTTCCGCATCCCCATCCTTGTCGACAACGCCAACGGAGTCGCGCGTCCTCTTTACTGATCGCCCCACCCCTGGGGTATGCCGTCGCCAGGATTCGTCAACGCTAGATCAGAAGGCAACCAGGAGACGTAGGAACCCGAGGGGCCCTGCGGCAAGAACGACGACCAGCACGAACAGGCCACTGATCACGAGGGCGGCGAGAGCGACCCCGCGCGGCCGCGATCTCCGGACGGTCGCGATGACGCTCAGGATGAGGGCAATGACACCGACGCGCATGAGCATCAGAGCACCTACGGGGTCCAGCCATCCGTAGGGCATAAGTGACGGCAAGGACAGCAACGACAGGATCAGTGCGCTCCAGGCGAGCGCGCCCAGCGGCTTCGCCGGCCTTGCAAACTCGTCGGCTGTGTTGATCCCGCCGACCTTGACGTCACGCATCAGGCCCCCTTCAGCGGACCGCGGTCGACAGCATCAGGAACAGCGCCCCAGGCCCCCGAAGAAGACGGCGAACGTGATCGTCGATACGAGGGTCAGCCACAGCCAGCCGAGCCGCCGCTCTGCGCGCCTCTGCAGAGACATCATGTTCGGGTGCGGTCATGCCCGTTCCTCTCCCCCTGAAGCTCCGAACCTAGCAGTGCCCCGACACGAACCCTCAGCGCCCTCGAAGATGGGGAGGGACCTTGCGCTGAAGAAGGTCGACCAACTGCGGGTCCATGAAGTCGAAGTCATCGGGGATGCCGAGCACGACGATCCGCACATCTCGCAGGTGTGGCATGAACCGTCTGCTGATCTCGCTCTTGTGCCGTTTCTCCATCACCAGCACGAGGTCTGCCCAGTCGAGGTCGTCGGGAGTGAGGCGTTCTTCGGCGTCGGGCTTGAGGCCTGCGGAGGCGACGCGGATGCCCGGCCAGTCACGGAAGACGTTCTCGGCCGTCGGACTGCGGAGCCGATTCCGGCTGCACACGAAGAGCACGTTCACTCCGCCAGGTTACGGCTCCGTCGGTGGTGGCCCCAGGAGGGCCTGTCCAAGCGGCGAGGGAACCGCGATGATGGCGGCATGACGACAGATCCCGAGATGATCGACGTGACAGTGCCTCCCAGCGGTACGGGGTGCGTGGAATGCGATGAGACCGGCTCGTGGTGGGTTCACCTGCGACGGTGCGCCGCATGCGGACACATCGGATGCTGCGACGACTCCCCGAACACGCACGCGACGAAGCACTGGCACGAGACCGGCCACTCCGTGATGCAGAGTTTCGAACCCGGGGAGGACTGGTTCTGGGACTTCCGAAACGAGACCGCTTTCGATGGCCCGTCGCTCGCCGCACCGACGAGCCATCCCGAATCACAGGCCGTTCCCGGTCCGAGCGACCGTCTTCCCGCCGACTGGATGGAGATTCTCAACGGCGGTGGACGCTGAGGGGCTCGCTCTGAGATGCCGGCCGGGTCAAGCGAGAGCGAAGGGGTAGCGATCGGCGAGTCCGGGGGATATCCGTTCGAGGGCGTGCCGGATGACGCGATCGGACGAGCGATCGCTCGATTCGAGAACGTTCGCCATCTCGAGCCACTGCGGCAGACTCTCCACGACGAAGGCGAAGCGAGCAGCCGACCGCTGACCCTGCTCATGATCGAAGAAGTAGACCTGAGAGTCGGTGTGGAGCAGCCAGTGGTCTCCTTGGCCGCTCTCTCCGAAAATCCACCAGGCATCGGGCCGTTCGCCCCTCAGCCAGTAGTCGGCGTCGTCGAACTCGAGGTTCTCCCGCCGGGCTCTCGCCTCGCCGAAGAAGATCAAGTCCGGCTCGAGCTCTCCTTCCGACGACGAAAGCGCGTCGAGATACGCCGACGGGAGCCAGTCCGGAAGACCCGATGAGTTCGGACGCGTTCTCCGACGTGCTGCGGGATCCGAGGAGGAAGGGGGCATCATCCGCGACCAACGGGTAGCCAGGCCCTCGGATTCATCCTCCGATCATAGGGTCAGCTCGCGGCCCCTATTTCATCCGCCCGAACGTCGCATCGATGTCGGCCATCTCCATCGCCGCGGTCGCCTCGATGAGCTTGCGCAGCTCGTCGTCGGCGCCCGGTGAGAACTCCTCGGGGCGCTCCGGCGAGATGGTCATCGGGAAGCCCTCGGGCGCCTGCTCGCTCGCGTCGAGCTCGGTGCCATCGTTCGACGACGATGCGCCCTGGAAGATCTTGCCCGCCTCGGACTGCGCCGTGAGGTCGAACGAGTAGTTCTTGCTCTGCAGACCGAGGTCGAGGAGCTTCTTCACCTCCGGGAACTGCTCGGCGTTCGTCTTCGGGATCGGCAGCGACGTGCGCCAGTTCACGCCGAGGGTCTCGAGCGCCTTCGCGTAGGCGTTCTCGTGCGCCTGGTCACGCACGATGAGGTACGAGATCGTCGTGCGCGCGGTCTTGTTGTCGGTCATCTCGTACAGCCGACACTTCTGCAGCCGCCCCGTCGATTCGAGCATGAGGTTGTAGAGCAGGTCGAGCACGAGATTGCCCGAGTTGTACACGTAGCTCCCCGACCACGGGTTGCCCACGGCATCCACCGGCAGCGCGCCCTGCGCGCCGACGAGGTAGTGGTGGATGTTGCTGGTGTCGACGGCGATGCTCAGCGGCGTCGCGCCGCCGGCACCGGGCTGATCCACCGGGTCGGTCGGCTTGCCCTGGTACTTCGGCGAACCGTCGAGGAGCCGGGAGATCGTGGTGCCGATCAGTTCGACGTGGCTGATCTCCTCGGTGCCGATGCCCTGGATGAGGTCCTTATACGGCTTGCCGTCGGGGCCGCGGAAGTTGATGCTCTGGAACAGGTACTGCATCATCGTGCGCATCTCGCCGAACTGACCGCCGAGCCCCTCCTGCAGCGCGTTCGCCGCCGCGGGATCCGGCTCGTCCGCGGCGATCTCGTTGATGAATTCCTGCACGTGGAAATACATGGTGCGCCTCCGTCGGCTCTGTGGGGTGTGCGCTCACCGTGCGCCCCCGCGGCGACTTCACCGCGGCCCTCGACGGATGCCCCGGCACGACGTACCATGCCCCCTCATCGCGAGGTCGCCCCACCGGAGCGTGTACCGACAGGGCATCCCTCATTCGCCCGCGCCGACCTACGGTGGGTCGCATGGACCTCACCGACCTCCTCACCCTCCTGAACGCCGGGGAGACCATCCCCGGCGGATCACCCGGCCACGCGGTGATGCACGAGACGAGCCAGGAGGCGCTCCGCATCGCCGGCGAACTCAACACCGGATACCACGAGCCCAACCGTGTGCGAGAACTCCTGGGTGCGCTGATCGGCACACCCGTCGATGACACGGTCACGCTGTTCCCGCCGTTCACCGCGGACTTCGGCAAGAACATCTCGATCGGCAAGCGGGTCTTCATCAACTCCGGATGCCGCTTTCAGGATCAGGGCGGGATCACGATCGGCGACGACAGCCTCATCGGACACAACGTCGTGATCGCCACGCTGCAGCACGGCATCGACCCCCACCGACGTGCCGACCTCATCCCCGCCCCTGTCACCATCGGGAGGAACGTCTGGCTGGGGGCGAACGTCACCGTGCTCCCCGGCGTCACCATCGGTGACGATGCCGTCGTCGGCGCCGGGTCCATCGTCACCAAAGACGTGCCCGCCGGGACGATCGCCCTCGGCTCCCCCGCCCGCGTCATCCGCACCATCGGCGAGTGACGGCGACCCCATACGCGAGGTCAGCCGAGCGGCTCGGGGTCGAAGTCGTAAAGGCCCCCGTAGGGAAAGGCGTCGTTCCCCGTGTCACGGGGGTCGTGCTGCACCGTCTCGGTGGAGATCACGACGCGGGAGCTCGGGGTGATGAGAACCTTCACCCGCCGATTCCCCACGACGACGAACTCGACGAACGCCGCGGGTCCGCTCGCGGCCGTCTCGATCTGCCGCAGGAGCACGTCGAGGTCTTGTTCCTGGGCGAGGTACGCGCTGACGCCGTCGATCAGGATCTCTGTTCTCTCCATCGTTCGCATGCCGTCCATCCGGGCACGATAAGCCCACGCCGACCCGAGCGCGACCGGGGTTGCGCGCGCACGGATGACCTGCAAGAGACGACCGGCGAGGACGTATGGTTGCTCCATGGGAACCCTGGAGTACAACAGCGCCCGCCCTCCGGTCGAGATCGATGATCGGACGCTGGCGCATCTGAAGATCGTGATCGGCACGAAGTTGCGTCGCCAGGAGAGCTTCATGATGACGTGGCTCCCCGAGGCGAAGAACCCGGCCGGCCGGTTGACCATCTGGATGCATCCGAGCATCCCTCTGGTCTTCTCCTTCGACGAGGCGGCTCTGCCGCCGATCGACGGCCGTCGCATCGAGCGCCTGATGGAGTCGCTCAATTCGCGAGGAGAACTGGTCCTCGACCAGCTCGAGGACTGACCCCGCCGAACCACCCCTTCGCGAACGAGCCACCCCCTTCCGCACGGCGCGGAAGGGGGTGGCTCGCGCTGAGAGGGGTGGCTCAGCGCCAGGGAAGGCTGCCGTTACGACTGACGCATCCGGCGGCGCACCATCAGCCCCGCGCCGACCAGCAGCGCCAGAACCGCGGCCCACACCGCCGGCATCAGGATCTCTCCACCGGTCTGCGCGAGCGCCTCGCCACCGGCATCCGCACCCGCGCTCGGCGCCGCGGTCACGGTGACGGCGGCGGTCACCTCGGTGCCGTCCGGCAGGATCACGACGAGCGTGTGCGCTCCGGCCGGAACGGATGCCGGGATCGTGACGGTCGTCGAGAAGGCTCCCGCGTCCGAAGCGGTCACCGTACCGAGGGCGACCGGCGTGGAGCGCAGCTCGAGCTTCAGCTGAGCGCCCGCCGCGAAACCCGCGCCGCTGACCTTCAGGCTTCCGCCCGCGACCACGCTCGACGATCCGAGCACCACCGCCGGAGCATCCGAACCGGGCTCCTCCGCAGCGGTCACGGTGACCGCAGCACTCGTCGCCTCGGCCGGGACGTATCCCTCGAGCGTCCCGCCGACGCGCACGGAGAGCGCACGACCTGCGAAGTCCGCCGGGATCGAGAAGGTGGCCGAGGTCGCACCCTCGATGGCCTCGCCATCCGCCAGCCACTGGAACGAGAAGGCGGTGCCCGCGGTCCACTCGCCGGTCACCGCGGTGACCTCGGCGCCGACCGTCGTCGTTCCGGTGATCGACGGCGTACCGACGACGAGCTCGCCGAGCTCGGGCTCCGCCGCCTGGCAGGCCTCGCCGCAGATCACGAAGTCGGACTGCAGGCCCTTGTGGTCGCTGGTCCACAGCGTTTGCGGGGTGAAGATCTCATCGTCCGAGACGGGCAGGGCGCGGGCGCCGCGCACGATGTCGCCCTTCGGCCCGACGATGCGCGTGCCGGTCAGGCTGAGGCGGTCGTCCGGCGCGAAGAAGATGTAGTCGATCCGGTCGCGCTCGTCGGCCTCGGGCGCCCACGCGAGCTGCGAGACGCTGACGTTGGGGGTGTCGGCCGGCCACGTGAAGCCCGGGTGGGTCACGGGGTCGGGGTACACGGCGCGGTACGCGTCGACGAGACCGCCGTCGCGCAGGATGCGGGAGGTCTGCCACGGGGCGACGACCCCGTTGTGGTCGTAGAGGTTCGCCGTGCTCTCGGTCCAGTCGAGCACCGACGGCTCGTTCATGTCGGCGCCCATGATGGTGAGGCGTCCGGCCTCGCGCTCGTTCGCCATGTCGGCGGTGAGGGCCGCAGCGGATGCCGGTCGCCCGGATGCCTCGTTGGCCGCGAGGATCTGCGGCACGTCGGTCACGGGACCGCTCAGCTTGTTCCACCCGCGCCACTCGGCCGGGAACCCGGAGCCGAGCACGTCGCCCGCGTATCCGCGGGGAAGGTAGGTGGCGTAGTAGCGGTACTCGAGGTGGCCTCCGTACGCGGCGATCTGGGTGTCGCCCACCTGCACGATCGCCTTGGTCCATCCGCCCTGGGTGCCGGGCGTCGTGACGACGCCCACGTCGACGATCGGATAGCGCGAGATGACACCCGCACTGCCGCCCGTGGAGTGGAAATCGAAGCCGAGGTCGCGGGCGACGGCCGCTGCCGCGCTCTGCGCCTCCTCGACGAAGATCAGGTCGGCGCCGATCTCGGCGAGCATGGTCGCGTCGGTGGTCTTGCCCCAGACGTTGAGCTGCACGACCGACAGATCGATCGGCTTCGTCGGGTCGACCTCCGGGCCCTCACCGGGCTCTCCGGTGCCCGGCTCTGCCGCGATGGTGAACGTCGCCGGCTCGCTGACGCGGGAGTAGCCGTCGTTGTAGAGGTACTCGACGCGGTAGTTCCCCGCGGCCAGCGGATTGCCCGCACGGTCGTTCGTGGGCAGCTGCACCGTGCCGGTCGCACCGGGCGCGTACGCCCAGGCCATGCCGCAGGCGTCGCAGGGCTCGGGCCGGGACTCGGGGTAGATCGCCAGCCAGTTCGTGGCCGTCGGGCGATCGGTCGAGTAGGCGACCGAGAGGGTATCCCCGACGGCGACGTCGGAGCTTTCGAGGGTGATCTCGGATGCCGCGGCGGCGGTTGCGGGCGACGCGGCGAGCAGCGGCGACACGAGGAGCGCCCCTGCTGCGGCGAGTGCGGCGAGCAGGGACGCGCTCCGACGACGGCGCACCACGGGGGGAGGTGACGAGGACATGTCTGACGTGATCCTTCCGGGAACAGTGTCGGCGTCCCCGACGGGACGCCCATCGGAGGTCGTGATCGCCTCCTGTAGCGACAGAACAGCCGCAAGATGACCGGTCGATGAACGCGATTCGTCCGAACGGCGACGGCTGCGGCATCCGCTCCGAATCCGGGAGCCCACGATGCACAGTTGTACACCCAGGACCACGGATGCCGTGGGCCGAGGTCGAGCCGCTCAGCCCAGCTCGCGCGTGAGCGAGTATCCCTGCAGCGACGCCTGCATCTGGAACGACATGACATCCGGGAGGTAGCGGTCGTCGCCCGCCTCGATCGCACGACCGTCGGCGGAGTAGCTGACGCGATTCACGCGCAGGAGCGGGCTCGAACGACGCACATCGAGCAGACGGGCGTCTTCGCTCGGAGCCGCGATCGCGTCGATCGACTGCTCGCCCGAGACCATGCGCACGCCGCGCGATTCCAGCGCACCGACCACGGACGGCTCATCGGGCGACAGCTCCTCGACGATCGGGGCGATCCACGACGGATAGGCGGTGCGCTCGAGCATGACGACGCGCCCGTTCAGAGACCGCAGACGCACGACCTCGAGCACCTCCCCGATCCCCCGACCGCCCCGGAACCGGCGCACCTCGGTCGCGGTCGCCGGGCGGCGCTGCTGCGTGAGCACGTGCCCGCCGGGTTCCATGCCGCGGCTCGTCGCCCACTGCGCGAACGACCGCATCTCCGAGAACCGCTGGCTCTGCACCGTCGTGCGCACCAGCCAGCCCGAACCGCGTCGCGGGGCGATCGCGCCCTGCCGCGCCATGAGCACGAGCGCGTTGCGCACGGTGCCGCGCGAGACCTCGTAGTCGGCCGCGAGATGAGCCTCCGAGGGCAGCATCCCGGTGGCGTCGAATGCGCCCTCGGCGATCTGGATCGTGAGGTCGCGGGCGATCTCGCGATATCGATGCACGACGCCAGGTTATCCGCCGTGCGCGTACCACCGCCGGACCGTCATTCCACCGTGAACCCCGCCCCGAGCAGCTTCTCCTCGCGCGACGAGGGGCCGACCAGCAGGGCGAACTCCCCCGGCTCCACGACACGCACGCCCGCGGCATCCACGATGGTGCAGTCGGCCACCGGCACCTCCACCCGCACACGTTCAGACGCACCGGGTGCCAGGTCGACCTGGCGATAGGTCTTGAGCTCGCGATCGGTCCAGCTGACGCTCGTCACGGCATCCCGCACGTAGACCTGCACCGTCTCGCGAACCGGCCGCGCGCCCGTGTTCGTCACCGTCACGTGCCCGACGACGATGTCGCCGAGGCCGAGCGACGAACGCTCCAGCGCGAGGTCCGAGTACGCGACCGTCGTGTACGACAGCCCCTCGCCGAAGCCCCAGGCCGGCGCCTGCGTGAGGTCGGCGTAGCGATCGCCGTGCTGCCCGCGGATCTGGTTGTAGTACGTCGGCTGCTGGCCGACGTGCCGGGCGAACGAGATCGGCAGACGGCCTGACGGCTCGACCTCGCCCGCGATGATCTCGGCGATCGCACGGCCGCCCTGCATGCCCGGGCTCGCGGCCCAGATCACGGCGGCGGCCTGCGAGACGGATGCCGGCAGCACGAGTGGCTTCGACGCCATCAGCACCACCACCACGGGCCTGCCGGTCGCGATCACCGCGTCGAGCAGGGCGTTCTGCCCGCCGATGAGTTCGAGCGTGGCGGTCGAACGGCCTTCGCCGACGAGTTCGATGCGGTCTCCGACGACGGCGACCACGACATCGGCGGCCTCTGCGGCGGCGACGGCCTCGGCGATCAGCGCCTCGTCGGGGGCGCACGGCTTCACGATGCGCGGGCGCGGCTGCCCGTCGGGGAACAGCGCTCCCTGCGGGTCGTCCTCGAGGGTGAGGATGTCGGCCCCGCGCGCGTGCGAGATCTCCCAGCCCCCGACGCCCGAGAGCCCGTCGAGCACGGTCGTGATCATCTCGCGCGGCTGACCGTCAAGCCATCCGGCCTGGCCCGACCCTCCGGCCCAATCGCCGAGCTGCGTCTGCGCGTCTTCGGCGAGCGGCCCCACGACCGCGACCTTCGTCGGCGCCGCGGCATCCAACGGCAGCACGCCGTCGTTCTCGAGCAGCACGATCGACCGGCGCGCGATCTCGAGGTTCAACTCGGCGTGCGCGGCGCTGCCGACGATCTCGTCGAGGTCGTCGCGCGGCAGACGCGGGTCCTCGAACAGCCCCAGCTCGAACTTGAGGGTGAGGATGCGCGCGGCGGCGGCGTCGAAGGCATCCGCCGGCAGCAACCCGCGCTCGACCGCCTCGAGCGCGCCCTCGAAGAAGCGCGGCGTCGTCATGATCATGTCGTTGCCGGCGCGCGTCGCGGCGGCCGAGGCGTGCGCGTAGTCGGGCTGCACGTGCTGCTCCCACACCATCCGACCGACGTTGTCCCAGTCGGTGACGAGGGTGCCGGTGTACCCCCACTCGCCGCGCAGCACGTCGGTGAGCAGCCAGTCGTTGGTGGTGATCGGGATGCCGTCCATCGTCTGGTATCCGAGCATGAACACCCGGCAGCCCTCGCGGGCGACCCGCTCGAACGGCGGCAGGAACCACGAGCGCAGCTTGCGGCGCGAGATGTCGGCCTCGCTGGCGTCGCGCCCGCCCTGCGTCTCGGAGTAGCCGGCGAAGTGCTTCGCGGTCGCGAGCACCGCGGTCGGGTCGTCGAGACCGTCGCCCTGGTAGCCGCGCACCATCGCCGAGGCGAGTTCGCCGATGAGGAACGGGTCCTCGCCGAACGACTCGTCGACACGGCCCCAGCGCAGGTCGCGGGCGATGCACAGCACGGGGGAGAAGGTCCAGTGGATGCCGGTGACCGCGACCTCCTCGGCGGTGGCGCGGGCCACGCGCTCGACGAGCTCGGCATCCCACGAGGCGGCCATGCCGAGTTGGGTCGGGTAGATCGTCGCCCCCGGCCAGAACGAGTGGCCGTGGATGCAGTCCTCGGCGACCAGCAGCGGGATGCGCAGGCGGGTCTGGGCGGTCAGGTCGTTCGCGCGCAGGATGCGCTCGGGCGACGTGTGCAGGATCGACCCGGCGTGACGGCGCAGGACGTGGTCGTCGAGATCGTCGCGCGCGTCGAGCTGCAGCATCTGCCCGACCTTCTCCTCGAGCGTCATGCGCCCGAGGAGGTCGGCGACGCGCTCGTCGATCGAGAGGGCGGGGTCCTGGTACGGCAGAGCCGTGGTGAGGGTGGGAGAGGTCATCACTTCGCGTTCCGGGTCAGGATGGTCGAGGAGTTCTGCGTGGTCGTATCGTCTCGGGTCGAGCTGGGCGGAGCATCCGTGTTCGCCATCGGGATGCTGCGCACCGCCGTGACGGCGTCGTTCACGTCGAGCCCCTTCTTCTTCATCGCGCGCGCCCGCTCGCCCGCTGAGCGCAGGCGCGGGTTGACGTACTCGTCGATGCCGAAGTTGATGAGCGACAGGGCGACGCCGATGATCGCGATGCAGAGCCCGGCGGGCACGTACCACCACCACAGGCGCGGGAACGCGCCGTTCTGCTGGGCCCAGAACAGGATCGTTCCCCAGTTGAGGTTGTTCACCGGGATCACCCCGATGAACGCGAGCGTCGTCAGGCCCAGGATCGCGGCGGTCACGGTGCCGACGAAGCTCGACGCGATGAGCGCCATGAGGTTCGGCAGCATCTCGACCGTGATGATCCGGCGCAGAGGTTCGCCGTTGGCGCGCGCCGCCTGGATGAAGTCGCGGTTGCGCAGCGACATCGTCTGCGCGCGCAGCACACGCGCACCCCACGCCCAGCCGGTGAGGCCGAGCACCGCGGCGATGAGGATGATCGGCGGGTTGTCGAACTGCGAGGCGATGATGATGATCAGCGGGATGCCGGGGATCACCAGGAACACGTTCGTCAGCGCCGACAGCGACTCGCTCTTCCAGCCGCGCACGTAGCCGGCGATGACGCCGATCGTGATCGCGATGACCGTGGCGATCGCGGCCGACAGGAAGCCGACCACGATGACGCCGCGGGTGCCGAAGATGATCTGGCTGAGCACGTCCTCGCCCATGTGCGTCGTGCCGAGCCAGTGCTCGAACGACGGCGGTTGGCGCAGCGCCGAGCGGTCCTTCTGGGTCGGGCCGTAGGGCGCGATCCAGTCGGCGAGGATCGCGATGAGCACGAAGATGCCGAGGATGATGAGCCCGGCGATCGACTTGCGGTTGCGGAACATCGCGAACGCCTGCGCGAGCTGCGACCAGAAGGTCTTGCGTGTATCGGTCATCTCAGGCCTCCGTCTGGCGGGTGCGCGGGTCGAGGTACGCGTAGACGACATCGGCGAGGATGTTGGCCGCGAGCACCGAGAGCGTGATCACCAGGAAGACGCCCTGCATGAGAGCGAAGTCCTTGGCGTTGGTGGCGTCGAGCAGCAGCTTGCCGAGGCCGGGGTAGCTGAAGACCATCTCCATGACGATCGTGCCGCCGACGATGAAGCCGATCGAGAGCGCGAAGCTCTGGATCTGCGGCAGCACCGCGTTGCGCGCGGCGTACGCCCAGAGCACGCGCCGGTTCGGCATGCCCTTCGCCTGTGCGACGGTGATGTAGTCCTCGTCGAGAACGGTCAGCATCATGTTGCGCATGCCGAGCATCCATCCGCCGAGCGACGCGATGATGATCGTCATCGCGGGCAGCGTGCCGTGCATGATCACCTGGCCGATGAAGTCGAGGCTCCACTCGGGAGACTGGCCCTTGTCGTAGGCGTGCGACGACGGGAACCACTTCAGCGTCGACGAGAAGATCGCGATCGCGATGAGCCCCAGCCAGAAGTACGGGATCGTGTTGAAGAAGGTCGTGATCGGGATGAGCGCGTCGAGCCTGCTCCCCCGCTTCCAGCCGACGATCGCGCCACCGACGGTGCCGATGAGGAACGAGATGATCGTTGCGAGGCCCACCAGGCCCAGCGTCCACGGCAGGGCGGCGGCGAGCACCTCGCCCACCGGCCGCAGCCCGTGCAGCGTCGAGATGCCGAGGTCGCCGCGGAACAGCATCCCCCAGTACTCGACGTACTGCTGCCAGATCGACTTGTCGCTGTCGATGCCGAGAAGGATGCGCAGCGACTCCGCCGCCTCCGGGCTGACGTTGCGGTTGCGCGCGAGGTACGAGCTGACCGCGTCGCCCTTCATGAAGCGCGGCAGGAAGAAGTTGATCGTGATCGCGGCCCAGAGGGTGAACAGGTAGAAGCCCGCGCGCCCGAGGAAGAAGCGCCAGGCGACCGGGCGTCGCCCGCGCTCGGCCGTCGTCGCGGTCGTGCCGACCTCGAGCGCGTCCTGCTGGATGAGGTCGTTGTCGTCGAGCTGGGGGAATGCGGTGCTCACAGCGCGCCTCCGTTCGCGGATGCCGAGGCGAAGTGCTTCTCGGGATCGGGGGATGCCGCGCGCAACTTGCGCGTGTACGGGTCCTGCGGGTTCAGGATGACGTCGTCGGCGGTGCCGTACTCGACCACGCGCCCCTGGTTGAGCACCATGATCTCGTCGCTGAAGTGGCGCGCGGTGGCGAGGTCGTGCGTGATGTAGAGCACGCCGAGCCCCTCTTCGCGCTGGAGGTCGGCGAGCAGGGTGAGCACCCCGAGGCGGATCGAGACGTCGAGCATCGACACCGGTTCGTCGGCCACCAGGATCGACGGACGCGAGGCCAGCGCGCGGGCGATCGCGACGCGCTGGCGCTGACCGCCCGACAGCTCGTGCGGGCGGCGATCGATCACGGCATCCGCGTCGAGACGGACGCGCGCGAGCAGGCGCCGCACCTCGTCTTCGGTGTCCTTCTTCGGCACGACGTCATCGAGGCGGATCGGCCGCTCGAGGTGGTAGCGGATCGAGTGGTACGGGTTGAGCGAAGCGAACGGATCCTGGAAGACCATGCGCAACTGCTGGCGGTATCGCCGCAGGCCCTTGCCGCGTCGCGGCACGGGTGCGCCGTCGAGCAGCACCCGACCGCTCGTGGGGGTCTCGAGCTGCGTGAGGATCTTCGCGATCGTCGACTTTCCGCTGCCCGACTGACCGACGAGGCCGAGCGTGCGCCCCGAGTCGAGGGTGAAGCTCACGTCGTCGAGCGCGGTGATCTGCCCGGCGCCGCGCACCGTGTAGGTCTTGGTGATGTTCTGGAACTCGAGGGTGGTCATCGCACCAGCACCCCTCTCTCCCCGGTGAGCCGGGGAAACGACGACAGCAGCGTGCGCGTGTACTCCTGCTGCGGCTGCCGCCAGATCTGCTCGGCGGTGGCGAGCTCGATGATCTCTCCCTCGCGCATGATCGCGATCCGGTCGCTGATCTCGAGCAGCAACGGCAGATCGTGGGTGATGAAGATCACCGAGAAGCCGAACTCGTGCCGCAGCTGCGAGATCTGCTTGAGGATCTCGCGCTGCACCAGAACGTCGAGTGCGGTGGTCGGCTCGTCCATCACCATCAGCTGCGGACGCAGCGCGAGCGCCATCGCGATCATCACGCGCTGGCGCATGCCGCCCGACAGCTCGTGCGGGAACGAGCGCACCCGCTGCCGCCCGACCTTCACGATCTCGAGCAGCTCCTCGGCCTCGGCCCGGCGCTGGCGGCGGTTCATGTCGGGGCGGTGGATCTCGAACACGTCCTCGAGCTGCGACCCGATCGTCGCCACCGGGTTCAGGGCGTTCATGGCGCCCTGGAACACCATCGACACCTTGTCCCAGCGGAAGCGCTGCATCGCATCGACGTCGAGGGAGTTGATGTCGACATCCGCACCGGAGGCGTCGTGGAAGGTGACGTCACCACCGGTGATCACGGCCGGCGCCCGCAAGAGACGCTGCACGCCGTACGCGAGCGTGGTTTTGCCGCATCCGCTCTCGCCGGCGAGACCGAGGATCTCGCCGCGCTGCAGTTCGAGGGTGACGTTCTTGACCGCCGCGACGGGCGGATCGACGTCGTACACGACCGAGAAGTCGCGCACGGTGAGGAGGGGGTCTGGCATGGGGGTTCCTTCGTGGGGGCGTCCTTCGTCTCGTCGCTACACTCCTCGCTCAGGAACCGGTGCATGGCGACCGGTCCCGCTCAGGAACCGGTGCATGGCGACCGGTCCCTGAGCGAGCGGAGCGAGACGAAGGGCTACTCGGCGGGCTTCAGCTTCGTGAGGATCTGCACGATGTTCTGCTGCGTCGGGTCACCCGAGGCGTAGGGGTCCTCCTCCGACGGCCAGCCGACGTAGTTGCGCGTGTTGTACTCGCCCAGCAGCGGGTGCGCACCGAGCGGGATCGCCGGCACCTGCTCGACGAAGATCTTCTGCAGCGTGTCGAGCGATGCGGTGCGCTCCTCGTCGGAGGAGGCGTTCGCGTAGGTGTTCAGCGCCTCGGTCGCGGCGGGGTCCTCGAACCGGCCGAAGTTGAAGCCGGCGATGCCCTCCGGGGAGATCCAGCGCGGATCCATGGTCGAGGTGTACAGGCCGTAGGCCGTGCCGCTGTCCTCGAGCCAGTGGATGATCGCCGAGAACGTACCGTTGTCGCGCGGGTCGGCCCAGCCGCCCCAGTCGGGCATGTCGATCTTGACCTCGGCGCCGATGGACTCCTTGACGTCTTCGGCGATGAGCTCCTGCGCGGTGTTCCAGTCGCTCCAGCCCGAGGGCACCGAGAGCGTGAACGAGACGGGCGTGCCGTCGGGGTCGACGAGCGCGTCGTCCTTCCACGTGTAGCCCGCGCCCTCCAACAGGTCGCGCGCCTTCTCGGCATCCACCTCGTAGTTCTGGCCCGCGAACTCGGGCTGGATCTCGTCCTCGAGGATCGACGACAGACCGGTCACCGACCACACGGGCTCGCTCGCGCCCTCGCGGGCGATGTCGACGTAGGCGTCGCGGTCGATCACCCAGGCGAGCGCCTGACGGAACGCGGGGTCGTCGAACGGCTTCTCCTGCAGGTTCATGAACAGCGTCGCCGATCCCGTGGTCGGGGCGACGAAGAACTTGTTGTGCTCGGGGTCGGCCGAGAGGAACTGCTCCTCGATCTGCGGGATGAAGGCCTGCGCCCAGTCCGCCTCGCCCTGTGCGAGGGCGGTGGTCAGCGCGGTGTTGTCGCCGTACGAGACGTAGTGCAGCTCGGGCACGGCGAGGTCGCCGCCCCAGTAGTCGTCGCGGGCCTCGAGGGTGACCGACTCGGTCGACCAGTTCGAGAGGACGTAGGGGCCGGTGCCCACGAGGTCATCGCCCGTGACCGGGTCGGTGGCCGGCTCGTCGAGGTTCTCCCAGATGTGCTTCGGCACGATCGGCACGTGCAGCACGCGCGCCTGGTTGACGTACTTCGACTCTCCGAAGGTGAGGGTCACGGCGTCGCCGTCGACGGTCGCCCCCTCGAACTTCAGGCCGGCGGTGTCGAGCGCGGGGGTCGAGACGAGCTCGTAGGTGAAGACGATGTCGTCGGCGGTGAAGGGTTCGCCGTCGCTCCAGGTGACGCCCTCGCGCGGCACGACCGTGAGCTGCGTGTAGTCGTCGTTCCACTCGATGCTCTCGGCGAGCCACGGGGTGACGCCGCGGTCGCCGGTCTGGTTGACGAGCCCGAGGGTCTCGAAGATGACCTTGCCGTACCCGTACTTCGAGGCGGCGGAGTCGCCGACGTAGGGGTTGTTCGACTCGGTGGTGATCGCGCCGTCGGGCTTGGCGATCGTGAGGGCGGCGGAGCCGGCGCCCTCACCGGCATCCGATGATCCACCGGACGAGCATCCGGCGAGCGCGGTGGTGCCGAGCGCGGTGACCGCCGCGAGGGCGATCAAGGACCTTCTGAGCTTCATTGCTTCTCCTTGGGGGCACGGGTCATTGTGCTGCGTTGCCGTCGAGCGGTCGGTCGATCGACGGCGTCGTGATTTGCTTACTGGCGAGAAAGTAAGCTTTCGTGAGGTTACCTACTGGTGAGTAAGATGGCAAGCCTGAACACCAACGACGGGGGTCCCGTGAACGAGAGCAGCGAGAAGTCGCGGGTGCGCCCGGCGACCCGCGCCAAGCGCGAGCTGATCCTCCAGGCCGCCGTCGAGATCTTCGGCAACAAGGGATCGACCAACGGCACCCTCGCCGATGTCGCCGAACAGGTGGGCATGACCCACGCCGGCGTGCTCCACCACTTCGGCTCGAAGCAGAAGCTGCTGCTCGAAGTGCTCGCCTATCGCGACCAGACCGACGTGGCCGACCTCGCCGAGAAGCACATCCCGGACGGGCCGGAGCTGTTCCTGCACCTCGTGCGCACCGCGTTCGCCAACGAGCTGCGCCCCGGCATCGTGCAGGCGTACACCGTGCTCTCGTCGGAGTCGGTCACCGACCACCACCCCGGACGCGAGTACTTCGAGGAGCGCTACACGACCCTCCGCCGCGAGGTGACCGCCGCGTTCCACGAGCTCTGCGCACAGGAGGGCGTCACCGCACCCGACACGATCGCCGCGGCATCCGCCAGCATCCTCGCCGTCATGGACGGCCTGCAGCTGCAGTGGCTGCTGCACCCCGACCTCATCGAGCTCGGCGAGACCAGCGCCTTCGCCATCCAGGCGATCGTCACCGCGGTGCTGCGCCCCGGCCCCGCCCTCGAGACCTACGTCGCGGGCGCCTGACCCGGGCGACCCCGTGCACTGATCGGTGCGAAACGCCGGTTCTGGAGGCTCACCCCCGACGTTCTGCACCGATCGGTGCACCAGGCGCGACCCGCTCGCCGCCGGATAGGCTCGGGCCATGACGATCGATCTCGAAGCGCTCTACGTCGACCTGCACCAGCACCCCGAACTCTCCTTCCAGGAGACCCGCACCGCCGGCATCGCCGCCGGCCACCTGCGCGACCTCGGACTCGAGGTGCACGAGGGCGTCGGGGTGACGGGCGTGGTCGGCATCCTGACCAACGGCGACGGCCCGGTCGTGTGGGTGCGCGCCGACATGGACGCACTGCCCGTGGGCGAGCAGACCGGCCTCGCCTACGCGAGCACCGCGACCGGCATCGACCCCGCCGGTAACACCGTGCCCGTCATGCACGCCTGCGGCCACGACATGCACGTGACCGCGATGATCGGTGCCGTCGAGAAGCTCGTCGCCGAGCGCGCCGAGTGGTCGGGCACGCTCGTCGTGCTCATCCAGCCCGCCGAGGAATATGGCGCCGGCTCCCGCGCGATGCTCGACGACGGGCTGCTCGACATCGCCCCGAAGCCCGACATCGTGCTCGGCCAGCACGTCACCCCGCTGCCCGCCGGCACGATCGGGGTGCGCCCCGGCACGCAGATGGCGGCATCCGACGGCCTCACCGTCACCCTGCACGGACGCGGCGGGCACGGCTCTCGCCCGCACTCCACGATCGACCCGATCGTGATGGCCGCGGCCACCGTCATGCGCCTGCAGACCATCGCCTCGCGCGAGGTCGACCCGCGCGATGTCGCCGTCGTGACCGTGGGCTCGATCCACGCCGGACTCAAGAACAACATCATCCCCGCCGAGGCGAAGCTCGAGCTCAGCCTGCGATACCCGAACGACGAGATGCGCGACCGCGTGCTCGCGAGCGTCGAGCGCATCGTGCGCGCCGAGGCCGCGGCATCCGGAGCCGAGCGCGAGCCCGAGATCCGCACCGACCACACCCTGCCGCCCACGATCAACGATGCGGATGCCACGGCCCGCGTCACCCGAGCGCTGCAGAGTGTTCTCGGGGAGGCATCCGTCGTCGATCCCGGCATGTTCACCGGCAGTGAGGACGTCTCCTGGTTCGCCCGCGACACCGGCGCGCCCCTCGTGTTCTGGTTCTGGGGCGGCGTCGACCCGGCGACGTTCGCGGCGGCGATGGCGGGCGGCACGCTCGACAAGGACATCCCCACCAACCACTCGCCGTACTTCGCGCCGGTCATCCACCCGACGATCGAGGTCGGGGTCACCGCGATGTTGGCCGCTGCGCGGGAGTTCCTGGGCTGAGGCGGCGGCGGGCCCGTGCACTAACTCAGGAAGAACCGGTCGGATTGCCCCTTCCAGCCCGTTTTCGGCGCGTTTCGGCGAGTTCTTCCTGAGTTAGGACCACCCGCCCCGCGCATAGCTCCGCGGAGAACCGCCCGCTCAGCCGCCGATCGCGTTCATCCCCCGGGCGGGCTGCAGGAACGACGGGTCGTCGATCGCATGGCCCGGCAGCTTTCCGAGGATGCAGGACCGCAGCAGGTCGGCGATCGCGTCGTCGCGCTGTCCGGGAACGGATGCTTCGCCCCGCAGCAGCGTCGTGAGGTCGTACTCGTCGTTCGAGAAGAGGCAGTTGCGCAGCTGCCCGTCGGCGGTGAGACGCAGGCGGTCGCAGGCACCGCAGAACGGGGCCGTGACCGAGGCGATCACGCCCACCTCGTGGGGTCCTCCGTCGATGCGCCATTTCTCGGCGGGCGCTCCCCCGCGTCCGGGAACCGGCTCCAACGACCACCGCTCACCGAGGGCTTCGAGGATCTCCTCGCGCGTGACCATCGTCGCGCGATCCCAGGTGTGCCCCGCGTCGAGCGGCATCTGCTCGATGAAGCGCAGTTGCGCGCCGACGCCCATCGCGAATGCCACGAGGTCGGCGAGCTGGTCGTCGTTGACGCCGCGCATGGCGACGGCGTTGAGCTTGAGCGGTCGCAGTTCGGATGCCGCGGCCGCCGCGATGCCCTCGAACACGTCGTCGAGCCGGTCGCGCCGGGTGAGGTCGGCGAAGCGCTGCCGGTCGATCGTGTCGATGCTGATGTTCAGGCGCGTGAGTCCCGCGTCGATGAGTGCGGGGAGCTTCTGGGCCAGGCTGATCCCGTTGGTCGTCATCGCGACCTCGACCGGCCCGTCCTCCCCCTGGATGCGTGAGATGCGCCGCACGACGTCGACGATGTCGGGCCGGAGGAGCGGCTCGCCACCGGTGAGACGGAACGTGCGGATGCCGAGGGCGGCGGCCACCTCGGCGACTTCGACGATCTCGTCGGTCGAGAGGATGCTGGTGCGTGCGAGCCACTCGTTGCCCTGCTCGGGCATGCAGTAGGTGCAGCGCAGCGAGCAGCGGTCGGTGAGGGAGATGCGCAGGTCGCGGTGCACGCGGCCGTGGGTGTCGACGAGTCCGCGCGGGTCGACCGCCGCCCGCTCACGAGACTCGGCAGCGGGCGCTCGGCGGCCGATCACGACCGGTACGGCCGTCATCGCTCCCCCTCGATCCCCGTCATCCTCCGAGAATAGCCGCTGGAATACCGGTCAGGGCGGGTGCGTCGGCGATCGACGGGGGATTGCCAGGGCCCGGCGGTCGGCCCGGCCGAACGGATGCCGCCGCCGGATCAGTCGACGGCCACGAACCGCACGGCAGCCGGATCGACGCTCACCCGCACGGTGCTCCCGACGGCGAGCCCGCCGGCATCCGCCAGCGGCACGTCGACGACCCCGAGACCGGTCCGCACGCGCACTCCGGTGAGGGTCTGCTCCAGATCCGCGATGGTGGTGGTCCAGGCATCCTCGCGCCCATCCGCCTCTTCCCCGACCAGCCGCGCATCCTCCGGGCGGAACACCGCGGCCAACGCCGCCCCGTCGACCGCGGCGTGCGCCCGCGACGCGGCATCCGCACTCGCGAGTCGCACCTCGCCGGCCCTCCAGTCCCCGCCGTCCGCGACGCCGACCAGGCGATTCACCCCGCCGATGCTGGCGACGAAGTCCGACGCCGGCTCGCCCAGCACCTCACGCACCGGTCCGCTCTGCGTGACCCGCCCCGCCTCGATGACGAGCAGCCGGTCGGCGAGCGCCACCGCATCGGCGGCATCGTGGGTGACGGCGACGGTCGTGACGCCGGCGAGCTGCTCGCGCAGCATTCGGCGGATGCCGGCCGCCGTGTCGGGATCGAGGGCGACGAGCGGCTCGTCGAGCAGCACGGCCTGCGGCGAGGCGGCGAGCGCGCGGGCGACGGCGACGCGCTGGCTCTCGCCGCCCGACAGCTCGTGCGGCATCCGATCGCCGGCGCCGGGGAGGCCGACGCGTTCCAGCCAGGCATCGGCGGATGCCCGGGCCTGGCGAGCCGCGACGCCGGCCGACCGCGGGCCGAAGGCGACGTTCTCGCGCACGGAGAGGTGCGGGAAGAGGCGGGCGTCCTGTCCGAGCAGCACGATTCCGCGGCGCATGGGGGCGACCTGCACGCGGGGCGCGGCGGTGCGGTCGACGACCTGCTCGCCGACGGAGATCTCGCCGCCATCGAGTGGCACGAGCCCGGCGAGCGCCTGCAGCAGCGTCGACTTTCCTGCGCCGCTCGGGCCCATCACCGCGACCGTCTCTCCGGCGGCGACGGCGAGGGCGACGTCGACCGCGAAGTGCTCGCGCTCGACGACCACATGCGCCCGCAGCGCCGTCATCGCGCCGCCCCCGGCCGCCAGCCCCGCACGAGCAGGAGCACCGCGATCGCGGTCGCGAGCAGCAGCAGCGCGAGGGCCACCGCCGCGCCCTGCGAGACGCCCGCACCGTTGAACGCGGTGTAGATCGCCAGCGGCATGGTCTGCGTGACCCCCGGCCGGTTGCCCGCGAAGAGCGCGGTCGCCCCGAACTCGCCGATCGCCCGGGCGAAGCACAGCACGACGCCCGCGACGATGCCGGGAGCCGCGAGGGGGAGGGTGATCCGGCGCAGGATCGTCCAGCGTCCGGCGCCGAGGGCGGCGGCCGTGCGTTCGTGATCGACACCGGCGGCGCGCACGGCTCCCTCGACGGCGAGCACGAGGAACGGCAGGGCGACGAACGACTGCGCCAGCACGACCGCGGGAGTGCTGAACGACAGGCCGAGCCCGCCGAGCCACCCCGCGCGCCCGAAGAGGTAGAGGAGCGCGACACCGCCGACCATGGGCGGCAGCACGAGCGGCACGGTCACCACGGCGCGCAGCACCGCCGCGACGCGGGGGCCGGAGCGCGCGATGAGCAGGGCGAGCGGCACACCGACGACGATGCAGAGCAGCGTGGCGACGAGTCCGGTGCCGAGCGAGAGAACGAGTGCGGAGCGAGCGGCATCCGAGGTCACGTCGTCGAGGAACGTCACCCACTCGACCCGCGAGATCAACGCGATCAGCGGCAGCAGCAGGAAGACGAGCCCGATCGTCGCGGGGATCGCGAGTGTGCGCGGGGCGTACCCCGGCACGCGGGCGGCGCTCACGGCTTCCCGAATCCGAACTCCGCGAGGATGGCCTGTCCGGCATCCGACAGCACGAAGGCGACGAAGGCCTGCGCGGCATCCGGGTTCGGGGCATCCGCGAGGGCGGCGATCGGATAGTGGTTCACGACGTCGTCGGCGTTCTCGGGCACGACGCCCTCGACGTCGTCACGGCCGATCACATCGGTGGCGTAGACGAGGCCGGCGTCGGCCTCGCCGGTCTCGACCTTCGTCAGCACCGCGGTGACGTTCTGCTCGAGGCTCGCGGCCTCGATCGTGACGCCGGCCGCATCGAGGAGCTTCGCGGATGCCGCACCGCACGGCACCTCGGCCGCGCACAGCACCGTCGTCACGTCGGCGAGATCGGCGAGGTCGGCGATGCCCTTCGGATTGCCGGCGGGAACGGCGATCACGAGGGTGTTCGAGGCGAACAGCTTCGGATCGACGGCGGCATCTCCGGCCTTGTCCATGTTGGCCTCGTCGGCCGAGGCGAACACGTCGGCCGGGGCGCCTTCGAGGATCTGCGTCACGAGGGTGGAGGAGCCGTCGTACACCGGCACCACGGTCACGTCGGGGTGCTCGGCCGTGAACGCCGTGGCGATCTCGTCGAAAGCGCCCGCCAGCGAGGCCGCGGCGTAGACGGAGACCTCACCGTCGAGCGTGTCGGCCGCGGCTTCCGTCGACGATGGGGCGGGCGCCGCGTTCGCGCACCCCGCGAGCGCGAGTGCGAGCGCGGCGATGCCGACGGCGGTGGAGCGGCGCAGAGAGCGGTGCATGGTCAACCCTTCGGGACTTCGATGACGACCTGGGTCGCTTTGGCGGAGGCGGTGGCGAGCGAGCCGATCTCGAGCCGCAGGTCGCGCGCGGCCTCGGCCGACATGAGCGAGACGACCCGGTGGGGCCCGGCCTGGATGTCGATCTGCGCCATCAGCCCCTCGATCTGCACGCGCGTGACGATGCCGACGAAGCGGTTGCGGGCGCTCGAGAGGGAGTCGCTCTGCGCGGTCGCCTCGTCGGCGAGCTCGAGCGCGCGGGCGGCGAGGGCATCGCCGGGGATCTCGGCGGGCGTGGAGTCGGTCACGGGCAGCAGACCCTGATCGACCCAGCGGCGCACCGTATCGTCGCTGACCCCGAGAAGCTGGGCGGCTCGTGCGATCCGATACGTCTGCATAGACACGAATCTACCGCACATGCGGAGATTCCGAACCCAGGATTCCGCACAAACGGAGGATAGATCTTTCGCCCGCAACCGATCTCTCCGTGAGGGGTCACAACACGCCGGATGCGGGCCACGTGTCGCGGCGTGTCTTGACCCCTCATGGGCCTCCGGAACGGCGAGCGCACGGCATACCCTGAACCCATGGACCCGCTCGTCGCCCCCGCACCGGCCCTCGACCCGACCGAGCTCGTGCGCACCGCGCGTCACGCCGTGCTCGGCGGTATCGGCGAAGAGGGGCAGCGTCGCCTCAACGCCGCGCACGTCGCGGTCGTCGGCGCCGGCGGCCTCGGCTCGCCCGCCCTGCTCGCGCTGGCCGCGGCCGGCATCGGCACCCTCACCGTGATCGACGACGACGTGGTCGAACTCACGAACCTGCAGCGCCAGCTCGCCCACCGCGTCGACGACATCGGCACCCCCAAGACCGCCTCTGCGGCGCGCGCGATCACGGCTCTCGCCCCGCAGACCTCCGTCGTGCAGAGCTCCGAGCGCCTCTCCCCCGACAACGCCGAGAGGCTGCTCGCGGGCGCCGACATCGTCGTCGACACGAGCGACTCCTTCGAGACGCGGCGGGCCGTCGCCGCGGCATCCGAAGTCCTGGGCGTTCCCCTCGTCTGGGGCGCCGTGCAGGAATGGCACGCTCAGGTGACGGTGTTCTGGTCGGACCCACCCGCATCGGATGCCGTCGTGCTGGCCGACCTCTTCCCGATCGGCACCGAGGGCGAACCGCCCAGCTGCGCGCAGGTCGGCGTGCTCGGCGCGCTGTGCGTGCAGGTCGGCGGGATGCTGGCGAGCGAGGTCGTGAAGCTCGTCACGGGTGCCGGCGACCCGCTGCTGGGTCGCCTGGCCGTGATCGACGCCCTCTCGGCGCGGCAGCACGAGGTCGCGATCCGCCCCGCGGGCCCGGCCCGCGTCGCGACGGAGGTCACGGCGTGAGCGCCGCACCCGGGGGCCGCCGCACGGTCGAGGAGCAGCTCGCGCGCGTGCTCGACGCGGTGCGTCCGTTGCCGTCCGAGACCCGCGCGATCCGCGACGCCTCCGCCCGCGCCCTCGCCGCCGATGCGACCGCCGCGCACGACATCCCGCTCTTCGACAACTCCGCGATGGACGGCTTCGCCGTGCGGTACGCGGATGTCGCGACGGCATCCGCCGATGCCCCCGTCACCCTGCGCGTCGTCGCCGATCTGCCGGCCGGGGTCTCGGACGACCCGGCGCTCGCCCCCGGCGAGGCTGCCCGCATCATGACCGGTTCGCCGGCGCCGACCGACGCCGACGCGATCGTCCCCTTCGAAGACACCGCGGGCGGTCTCGCCGACTCTCTCGGCGAGGTGCGGGTGCTGCGCGCGCCGGCGAAGGCGGGCGTGTTCGTGCGCCGCCGGGGAGCCGATCTCGTCACGGGCGACCCCGTCGTGCGCGCCGGCGAACGGCTCGGCGCGTTCCAGATCGCCGCGGCCGTCGCCGCCGGGATCGCCGAGGTCGCCGTGCGCCGCGCGCCGCGCGTGGCGGTCGTGTCGACCGGCAGCGAGCTGCTCGCCCCCGGCGATGCCGTCGTGCGGGGGCGCATCCCCGATTCGAACGGCCCGCTCCTCGAACAGTTGGTCGGTGGGGCGGATGCCGAGGTGGTACTGGTCGCCCGCGTGGCCGACGAGGCGGATGCCGTGCGCGCGGTCACGGCCGACGCGGTGGCCCTCGGTGCCGACGTGATCGTGTTCACGGGCGGTGTGAGCGCCGGAGCCTACGAGCCCGTGCGCGGGGCGTTCGACGGCGGCGGCGAGGTCGAGTTCGCGAGCGTGTCGATGCAGCCCGGCAAGCCGCAGGCGTTCGGCGTGCTCGATTCCGGCACGCTCGTCTTCGGCCTGCCCGGCAACCCGGTGAGCGTCGCGGTGTCGTTCGAGGTGTTCGTGCGGCCGGCGCTGCTGGCGATGCAGGGGCGGGCCGCGATCCATCGGCCGCTCGCATCGCTGACCGCGGATGCCGCGTGGACCACGCCTCCGGGCCGACGCCAGTACCTTCCGGCCGTCGTCGACCTCGTCGCCGGCACCGTGCGTCCCGCGACCGCGGGAGGCTCCGGCTCGCACCTGGCGGGAGGACTCGCACGGGCGCAGGCGTTCGCGATCGTTCCGGCCGAGGTGGAAGCCGTCGCCGTCGGCGATCGGATCGATGTCATGCTGGTGGAATGAGCTTCACCCACCTGGATGCCGCCGGTCACGCGCACATGGTCGACGTCACTCTCAAGCAGCCGACCGTCCGCACCGCCACCGCCCGGGGGTTCGTGCGCTGCAGCACCGACGTGGTCGCCGCTCTGCGTGACGGCACCACCCCGAAGGGCGACGTCATCGCCGTCGCTCGCATCGCCGGTATCCAGGCTGCGAAGTCGACGGCATCCCTGCTGCCCCTCGCCCACGTGATCGGCGTGCACCGGGCGAGCGTCGACCTCGAGATCGTCGACGACGGCGTGCAGATCGAGGCCACCGTCGGCACCGCCGACCGCACCGGCGTCGAGATGGAGGCACTCACCGCCGTCTCGGTCACGGCGCTCGCGGTCGTCGACATGGTCAAGGGACTCGACCGCTCGGTCGTGATCGAAGACGTGCGCATCACCGCCAAGTCTGGCGGGCGCTCGGGCGACTGGGTGCGACCCGGCGAGTCCGATCCCGGCGAGGCATCCGCATGACCCGCGTGCGCTACTTCGCCGCCGCCGCCGAAGCCGCGGGGACGGATGCCGAGGAGCGCACCGAGCCCACGTTGGCCGAGCTCCGGGCCGCGGTCGTCGCCGACCACCCGGCACTCGCCGACATCCTGCCGCGCTGCGCCGTGATGGTCGACGGCGTGCGCAGCGATGACGATCGCTCTCTCGACGGGGTCGAGCTCATCGACGTGCTGCCGCCCTTCGCGGGCGGCTGATCGATACTCTCGCGTGGCGATGCGGGCGTGTGGACGGCGAGAGACACACCGTGACGGGCGAGATCCCCGATGGGCTACGGTCGTGCCCGGAGGACGGGATGATCGTGATTGCCGGCAAGTCTCCCGAGGTGTCGGTTCTTCCTCGCGATCCCCAGAAGACGTCGATCGGAGAGTACGACTTCCAGGGATTCGAGCAGCGCGACGGAACCGTATCCTTCACGGTCACCTGTCCGTAACCCTCGCCGCTTCTCGAGATTCGGTGGCGAGAACGGAACTCACCTGGACTGAATCCGAATCAGAATCCGGTCCGGGGTGTCACCCGATCGCTAAGGGGTGACGTCGTTCGCACCAGGGCAGATGTCGCCGAGTTCAGCGAGTGCAGTGGTGGTGGCCTCATCGGCGGCTGCGATGTCGGCGGTCAGAGTTCCATCCGCCCACGTGTCGGGATCCTCGTGAGCTCTCTCCCAGATCGGGATGAACCGTGCAGCGGCGTCACGCACGGCGAGAACGACGTCTTTCACCTCGGTGTCATCGAGCTTCGCCGCAACGGCGGCCAGCTTCTCATCGGCCCCGGTGTGGAACGAGAGCATCGTGGACGGGCCGTAGGTGGTGAGGCCATCTGCACTCTCAGCGAGCTGGGCGGTGTACTCCGGGAGCTCGTCGACGACGATCTGGCAGGACGCCTCTCTCTGGGAAGCGTCGGAATCGTCTGCCGTCTCAGTCGTCGTGCCGACGCACCCGGAGAGCGGAAGTGTGGCCAGCAGAGCGACGCTGGCGAAAACGCGGGTCTTCATGATGTCCATCCTTACGAGGGCTGGTGGAGGTCAGCCGCCGATGCCCTTCCACGACGAGGTGCCGTCGGACTCGTGCTGGCGCTTCCACACCGGAAGGTCGCGCTTGATCGCCTCGATGATCTCACGGCATACGGCGAAGGCCTCGGCCCGGTGCGCGGATGCCACCGCGATCACGACGGCGGCGTCCCCCACGGCCAGCTGACCGATGCGGTGGCTGACCGCGACGAGTGCGCCGGCCCCGCCCTCGGCGTCCGCGGCGATCCGCCGCAGGGTGACGGTGGCGTCGGGGTGGGCGCTGTACTCGAGTCCGATCACCGGGGTGTCGGCATCCGGGTCGTTGTCGCGCACGCGCCCGACGAAGGTCGTCACCGCACCGAGGCGCGGGTCGTCGACCGCGGCGAGGTGCGCGTCGAGGTCGAGCGGGTGCTCGACGATCGCGGCGATGCGGACGTCGTTCATCCGTGGTCACCGCCGGCGAGCTGGTCGACGATGTGCGCGGCGACCGTGAGCACGATCGGGATGCCGGACGAGACGGCGTTCGTGGAGCCGGGCAGGTTCACCACGAGCGCGCCGAACGGGTCGACGACGCCGGCGAGGCCCCGCGACAGCACCGACTTCGGGGTGTCGGCGAGACCGTGACGACGCAGCTCCTCGGCGAGCCCGGGAAGCTCGCGCGTGATCACCGGACGGGTGCCCTCGGGCGTCTCGTCGCGCGGAGCGATCCCCGTGCCCCCGGTCGTGACGATCAGCTTCGCACCGCGGGCCAACGCGCGTCGCAGAGCGTCGGAGACGGAGTCGGCGCCATCGGCGACGATCTCGGCATCCGGGCAGTGCCACCCCGCTTCGCGGAGCAACCCGACGGCGATGGGGCCGCCGCGATCCTCGCGCTCTCCCGCGAACGATCGGTCGGACACGGTGATCACACAGGCGGAGGGCGAGGTCATGCGTCCACCCTAGGACGCGCCGGGGCCACCCGCACCGGTCAGTTGACCCGTACGAGCGAGCGCTGCCAGCCCGATGAGCCGTTCGGCGCGATCGGCGCGCGCTCCTCGATCTGCGTGTCGCCGTTCTTGTTGATCGCCCGCACCGCCACGTAGTGGGTGCCCGGGGTCGCGTCCCATTCCATGAACCACTGCACCCAGGTGTCGTCGTTGATGGCCTTCGACAGCGTCACCGGAGTCCATTCGCCGTTGTCGATGCTGACCTCGACCCGGTCGATGCCCACCGACTGCGCCCAGGCGACCCCGGCGATCGGGATGCGTCCGGCCTCGACCGCCTCGCCGAGCTTCGGGGTGTCGACGCGCGACGAGAACTTGATCGGCGCCTCGGCGCTGTACCCGCGCGGGGTCCAGTAGGCCTCGTCGTCGGCGAAGGTGGTGACCTTGAGCTCGGTGAGCCACTTCGTCGCCGAGACGTAGCCGTAGAGACCCGGCACGACCATGCGCACCGGGAACCCGTGCTCGAGCGGCAGCGGCTCGCCGTTCATCGCCACCGCGAGGATCGCGTCGAGGTTGTCGTCGGTCAGCGACGCCAACGGCGTGCTGGCGGTGTAGCCGTCGACGCTGCGCGAGAGAACCATGTCGGCACCGGACTTCACGCCGGCCTTGGCGAGCACGTCGCGGATCGGCACGCCGAGCCACTTCGCGTTGCCGACGAGTTCGCCGCCGACCTCGTTCGACACGCAGGTCAGGGTGATGACGTACTCGTCGAGCCCCATGTCGAGCAGATCCTGGAAGCTCATCTCGACCCGCTCGTCGACCATGCCGTCGATCACGAGGCGCCAGGTGTCGGGGTCGATGGTCGGAACGGTGAGCGCCGTGTCGACCCGGTAGAAGTCCTCGTTCGGGGTGAAGAGCGGACTGATCCCCGGCACGTCGAGCTCGGCGCCGTCGGGGATGGTGACGGTGCTGTTGGGGGTGGGGAGCTTCAACGCCTTGCGGATGCTCTCCACCGACGAGACGGTCATGCTCACCGCGCGCGACGCCACCCCGACGACGACGGCCGAGATGCCGGCGATCGCGGCGAGGCCGAAGAATCCGCGACGGCTGACGCCGACCTTCGTGTCGGCGGTGGCGAGGTCGGTGGGAGACGGCTTGGTGATCGGAGGCGTCGACGGGTCGACGGCGGGCTTCTTCGCCGCGGCCGGGGCCAGCGCGGCCTCGCGCCAGCGGCGCAGCCGGCGGATCAGCAGCACGAGGATGACGGCACCCGCGACCGTGCCGAGCACGGGAGGCAGGAAGGCCAGGGGCGTCACCCCGGCGCGCGTCACGATCGCCGCGGTCGACAGCACGCCGGCGATGCCGAGTGCGATCACGCCGAACGGGGCCCGCACGAGCTGCAGGATGCCGGCGATCGCCGAGGCGATGACCACCGCCAGTCCGAGACCGGCGAGCAGGGCGATCTTGTCGTACTCGCCGAAGGTCGCGATCGCGAACTCCTTGAACGGCTGCGGCACGATGTCGATGACGAACCCGCCGACGGCCAGCACCGGGCTCGCCGCGCGGGCGACGAGCAGGGCGAACAGCTCGGCGACGGCGAGGAACACCGCGCCGCTGATCAGGCCGGCCAGCGCCGCCCACGCGATGAACCGCTTTCCACTACGCCGATCGGCCATGATGCCCTCCTCGTCCACCGGTGACGGTGCTCCCCGGTTCTTCGGAGCGGACGACCGATCGGATGGCGCCGAGGCTACACCTCGACGATGCGCGGCGGGGGAGGCGGGGCGAGCTGGCGCTTCGGCACCCCGTGCGCCTCGCGGTGCAGCCGCTCCATCCGGGTGTCGAGTTCGGCGGCGGCCTCGGCCGCATCGCTCAGGCTGTCGACGAGATGCGAGGGCACCTGGTTCGAGAACTTGTAGTAGATCTTGTGCTCGAGGCTGGCCCAGAAGTCCATTGCGATCGTGCGGAACTGCACCTCGACCGGCACCGACAGCGCACCGGTCGAGAGGAACACCGGCACCTCGATGATCGCGTGCAGGCTCTTGTAGCCGTTGGGCTTGGGGGTGGCGATGTAGTCCTTCACGACCCGCACCGTGATGTCGTCCTGCGCGGTGAGCAGATCGAACAGCCGGTAGACGTCGGCGACGAAGCTGCACGTGACGCGGACGCCCGCGATGTCGGTGATCTCGGAGCGGATGAGCTCGAAGTCGGGCTCGTCGATGCCCTTGCGCGCGAGCTTCTCGACGATGCTGTCGGGAGACTTCAGCCGGCTCTTGACGTGCTCGATCGGGTTGTACGCGTGGTCGTGGGTGAACTCGTCGCGCAGGATCGAGATCTTCGTCTCGACCTCGCGCATGCCGAACTCGTACTCGCGCAGGAACCGCTGGAACTGGTCCCGCAGGGCCTTGGTCTCCTGGATCGAGATCTCATCGACGGGGAGGGTGGTCATGATGTCGACGTTATCCACCCGTGATCGGAAACGGCTGTGCATCCGTCCGTCCGCCGCGTGAGGATTTCGTGAGGGCGCCCGCCCGGGCCGTAGGGATTCCGTGAGGATGCCGTCAGGATGCCGTTCGGCAGGAGTAGTGTCGCCGGACGTGTCGGAAGAATTCAGAGAGGGCGGCGATGCGCCGGCGGTCAAGCGCATCCTCATCGGCGAACCCCTGACGAGCGCCCAGGTCGACGACCAGTTGCTGCCGAAGCGCATGGCCCTGCCGATCTTCGCGTCGGATGCCCTCAGCTCGGTCGCCTACGCCCCGCAGGAACTCGTGATGATCCTGCTGATCGGCGGGCTCACGTTCCTCTCCTTCACCCCGCTCGTCGCGGTGGCGGTCGTGGTGCTGCTGATCGTGGTCGTGCTCAGTTACCGCCAGCTCATCAAGGCGTATCCCTCGGGCGGCGGCGACTACGAGGTCGCCTCGAAGAACCTGGGCGAGATCCCCGGCGTGATCGTGGCGGCCGCCCTGCTCGTCGATTACGTGCTGACGGTCGCGGTGTCGGTCGCGTCCGGTGTCGACAACATCATCTCGGCGCTGCCCGGCCTCGACCCGTTCCGCGTGGAGCTGGCGGTCGGGTTCGTGATCCTCATCATCATCGTGAACCTGCGCGGGGTGCGCGAGGCATCCCTCGTCTTCGCGATCCCCACCTACGTCTTCATCGGCTCGGTCGGGTTGATGATCGTGACCGGACTGGTGCGCACGTTCCTCGGCGATGCGCCGGTCGCCTCCAGTGCCGACTTCTCGGTGCAGGCCGAGAACCTCAGCCAGGCCGCGGTGATCCTGCTGATCCTGCGCGCCTTCTCGAGCGGATGCTCCGCCCTCACCGGCGTCGAGGCCGTGTCGAACGGGGTGCCCGCCTTCCGCGCGCCGAAGGTGCGCAACGCGCAGTCCACCCTGGTGCTCATGGGCACGATCGCGATCTGCCTGTTCTCGGGCCTCACCGCCCTCGCGCTCATCACCGGCGTGCACTACGCCGAGAACCCCTGCGATCTCATCGGCTTCGACTGCACGAACCCGCAACCCAGCCTCATGGCGCAGATCGCTTCCGCGACGTTCGGCGGTGGGAGCATCCTGTTCTTCGTCGTGCAGGCCGCCACCGCGTGCGTGCTGCTGCTCGCGGCCAACACCGCGTTCAACGGATTCCCGCTGCTGGGCGCCGTGCTCGCCCGCGACGGCTACGCCCCGAAGTCGCTCAACACCCGCGGCGACCGCCTGGTGTTCTCGAACGGCATGATTCTGCTGGGCATCGCCGCGATCGTCGTGCTCGTGGTGTTCCAGGCGAAGCTGACGACGCTGATCCAGCTGTACATCATCGGCGTGTTCGTGTCGTTCTCGCTCGGCCAGATCGGCATGGTGCGGCACTGGCGGCGCGTGCTGCGCGGGCACGGCGCGGCCTCTCACGACGGGGCCGCGGCATCCGATCGCCGATCCGCCCGCGTGGGCCTGGTCATCAACTCCGCCGGCGCGACGCTCACCGTGCTGGTGCTCCTCATCGTCACGATCACGAAGTTCACGCACGGCGCGTACCTGGTGTTCTTCGCCATCCCGATCCTCGCGTTCCTCATGCTCGGCGTGAAGCGGTACTACCGCGACGTCGACCACGAGATCGCGATCGACGACACGACGCGGTTCGGGGCATCCGGCGACGTCGCCATCGTGCTCGTCAACCACCTGCAGAAGCCGGTCATGAAGGCCATCGACTACGCGATCGCCGCGAAGCACGACAAGACCCTGGCCGTGCACGTGGCCGTCTCGGCGGATGCCGCCGCCGCCGTGCAGAAGGACTGGAAGGACCACCTCGTGCCGATCCCGCTGGTGATCGTCGAGTCGCCGTACCGGTCGTTCGCGCAGCCGGTCACGCAGTTCATCACGCAGTACCGCGAGAAGCACGGCTCGTCGGTGGTGACCGTCTACCTGCCGCAGTACATCGTCGGGCACTGGTGGGAATCGTTCCTGCACAACCGCCGCGCCCGCCGTCTCGCGAACCAGCTCATGCTGGTGCACGGCGTCTCGATCACGCTCGTGCCGTGGCTGCTCGACTCGTCGGAGCTCATCTACGGCCGTCGCTCCCGCCCGCTGCCCGGGCAGGAGCGAGCCGGTCGCCCCGTCGCCCCGGTGGTCGTCTCGGGTCGCCGTGCCCACCGGCCGGAGGGTCCGCCGCAGGAGTAGGTCGCGTCTCTTCGGAGGCGGAGCTCTCGGCGTTGGGCGGAGTTCTCGCCGTTGGGCGGAAGAATCGGACGAGAACATCCGCCTGACAGGGAGTTCTCCGCCCATCGACGTGCGACTCACGCCACCAGCAGCAGCGCCAGTACCGCCACCGCGACGGTCGGGATCGCCGCGATCGCACCCCACATCATGAACCGGCCCCAGCGGATCTCGACGCCGAGAGCGGTGATCCGGTGGTGCCACAGCAGGGTCGCGAGCGATGCCCACGGCGTGATGAGCGGACCGAGGTTCACTCCGATCAGCAGTGCCATGAGCGCGACGGGGTCGCCGGCCGCGGGCTCGAGCACGAGATAGGCCGGCAGGTTGTTGATCGCGTTGGCGCTGACCGCGCCGAGAGCGGCGAGACGGAAGAGGTCGCCAGGACCGTCGCCGGCGATCGGGGTCGTCAGGAAGTCCAGGATGCCGCGGGCGTGGAGCGTCTCGACGATCACGAACAGGGCCCCCGCGAGCGCGAGCGCCTGCCAGGGTACGAGACCGAGCCGCAGCGCACGGCGCCGACGCACGGCGAACAGCACGATCAGCGCGAGGGCGGCGACGGATGCCGGGATCCACACGTCGTGCGTGAGGGCGAGCAGCGGCATGAGCACGACCAGGATGCCGGTGGCCGACCAGAAGAGCACGGGATCGGCCGAGCGGCGCGGCGGCGGCACCTCGTAGGCCGAGAACAGAGTGCGCCGATGCACGAGGGTGAGGATCGCCACCGGGATCAGGATGCCGACGAGGGTGGGCGCCCAGCTCAGCGCGAAGAACGCCCCCGGACCGCCCATCTGCGACGCCGCGAGCAGGTTGGTGAGGTTCGACACCGGCAGAGCCAGCGATGCAGTGTTCGCGAGCCACACGGTCGCCAGCGCGAAGGGGATCGGCGGCACCCCGATGCTCTGCGCCAGCACCACCACCACGGGCGTGACGATCACGGCGGTCGTGTCGAGCGAGAGGAACACCGTGCTCACCACGGCGAGCGCGATCACGAGCCCCCAGAGCAACAGAACCCGGCCGCGACCCCAGCGGGCGAGGCGCTGGGCGACCACGTCGAACACGGCGGCGTCGCGGGCGAGCTCGGCGACGATCGTGATCGCGACCACGAACCCGAGAACGGGCGCGATCCTCTCGCCGAGCGCCCCGGCATCCGCCCCCGGCAGGATGCCGGTGAGGACGCACACGACCGCGACCGCGACGAGCCCGCCGACGATCCACGTTCCGGCCCCGAGTCGCCGCGTCTTGTCTCCCACCTCGTGAGCATAGATCTCCCGAGCCCCGGAGGAGCGGATGCCGTGAGCAAGGCGCATGCATCGGCGCGAGCACCGTACGGGAACCGTGAGGATCGTCGAATGCCCGGCGCCCGCGGAGTTGTATCGGTGACGTGCTCGACATCCTCTACCTCGCGCTGACTCTCGCGCTGTTCGCCCTCGTCTCGTTCGCCGCGAAGGGGGTGGAGAAGCTGTGATCGTCTTCGAGATCATCGCCGCGGCCCTCGCCGCCGCGGCCGTCGTCTACCTCGTGATCGCCCTCGTCGCGGCGGAGCGCATCTGATGGGCGCCGAGATCTGGTTCGGCGTGCTGCAGGCCGCCGTCCTCATCGTCGCCCTCGTGCTGCTCTACCGCCCGCTCGGCGACTACATCGCGCACGTCTTCACGAGCCCGCGCGACGCCCGCGTCGAGCGCGGCGTGTACCGCGTGATCGGCGTCGACCCGGCATCCGAGCAGACCTGGCGGGCCTACGCCCGCAGTGTGCTGGCGTTCTCGGTCGTGGGTCTGCTGCTCGTCTACGGACTGCAGCGGCTGCAGGCGTTCCTGCCCGAGTCGCTCGGCCTGCCCGCCGTGCCCGAGGGCCTGGCGTTCAACACCGCGGCGTCGTTCGTGGCCAACACCAACTGGCAGTCGTACTCGCCCGAGCAGACCATGGGCTACACCGTGCAGCTCGCAGGTCTCACGGTGCAGAACTTCGTGTCGGCGGCGGTGGGCCTCGCGGTCGCGGTCGCGCTGATCCGCGGCATCGCCCGCCGCGGCTCGACCACGATCGGCAACTTCTGGGTCGACCTCATCCGCGGACTCGGACGCCTGCTGCTGCCGATCTCGATCCTCGCGGCGCTCGCCCTGCTCGCGGGCGGTGTCGTGCAGAACTTCGCCGGCTTCACCGACATCACCACGGTCGCGGGGAACCCGCAGACGATTCCGGGCGGACCCGTCGCCTCGCAGGAGGCCATCAAGCTGCTCGGCACGAACGGCGGCGGCTTCTTCAACGCCAACTCCGCGCACCCCTTCGAGAACCCCACCGGGTTCACCAACCTGCTGCAGATCCTGCTGATCCTCGCGATCCCGTTCGCGCTCCCCCGCACGTTCGGCCGCATGGTGGGCGACCACCGCCAGGGCTACGCGATCGCCGCCGTGATGGGCACGATCTTCCTCGTCTCGACGTTCGCGCTCTCGGCTCTCGAACTCGCCGGCCGCGGCACCGCCCCCGAGCTCGCCGGAGCCGCGATGGAGGGCAAGGAGGTGCGCTTCGGCATCCTGGGCTCGACCCTGTTCGGCAGCGCGAGCACCCTCACCTCCACCGGTGCGGTCAACTCGATGCACGACTCGTACACGGCGCTCGGCGGCATGATGCCGATGCTCAACATGATGCTCGGAGAGGTCGCCCCCGGTGGCGTCGGATCGGGTCTCTACGGAATGCTCGTCCTCGCGATCCTCGCCGTCTTCGTCGGCGGGCTGCTCGTGGGCCGCACGCCCGAGTACCTCGGCAAGCGCATCGGCCCGAAGGAGATCAAGCTCGCGAGCCTGTACATCCTCGTCACACCGACCCTCGTGCTCCTCGGTACGGCGCTGAGCTTCGCGATCCCCGGCATCCGGGCGGACGTCGAGGCCACCAGCATCCTGAACCCCGGTGTGCACGGCATGAGCGAGGTGCTCTACGCGTTCACGTCGGCGGCGAACAACAACGGCTCGGCGTTCGCCGGTCTCACCGCCAACACCCCGTGGTTCAACACCGCGCTCGGCGTGGCGATGCTGCTCGGGCGCTTCCTGCCGATCGTTCTCGTGCTCGCCCTGGCAGGTTCCTTCGCCGCGCAGGAGAAGGTGCCCGAGACCGTCGGCACCCTGCCCACCCACCGGCCGCAGTTCGTCGGCCTGCTCCTCGCCGTGACGGTCATCGTCACCGCGCTCACCTACTTCCCGGTGCTCACCCTGGGCCCGCTCGCCGAAGGACTCGTCTGACCATGACACTCATCACCACTCGAGAAGCGGATGCCGCGGCATCCGCGCCGTCCACCGAGAAGGCGCCGCGCACGTTCGGCTGGCCGCAGCTCGCCGCCGCCCTGCCCGGTGCGCTGCGCAAGCTGAATCCCGCCGCCCTCGTGCGCAACCCCGTGATGCTGATCGTCTGGGTCGGCGCCGCGTTCACGACCGTGCTCGCGATCGCCGAGCCGTTCCTCGGCGGCCCCGGAGAGTCGGGCGGCACCCCCGTGCCCGCGCCGTTCACCGCCGGGATCGCCGTGTGGCTGTGGCTCACCGTGCTCTTCGCGAACGTCGCCGAGTCGGTCGCCGAGGGCCGCGGCAAGGCTCAGGCCGCGAGCCTGCGCAAGACCCGCACGAGCACCATGGCGCGACGGGTGGTCGGATACGACGCCGCGACGGATGCTCTCGCCGCCCGCACCGAGACCGTCGAGGTCTCGTCGGCCGAACTGCAGCGCGACGACCTCGTGATCGTCGAGGCGGGCGAGCTCATCCCGGGCGACGGCGACATCGTCGCGGGCATCGCGACCGTCGACGAGTCGGCGATCACGGGCGAGAGCGCCCCGGTGATCCGCGAGTCGGGCGGCGATCGCAGCGCCGTCACCGGCGGTACGCGCGTGCTGTCCGACCGGATCGTCGTGCGCATCACCTCCCAGCCGGGCGAAACGTTCGTCGACCGCATGATCGCACTCGTCGAGGGTGCGAGCCGTCAGCGCACTCCCAACGAGATCGCGCTGAACATCCTGCTCGCGAGCCTGTCGATCGTGTTCGTGATCGTCGTGCTCGCCCTCAACCCGATCGCGTCGTACGCGGCGTCGCCGGTCAGCATCCCGGTGCTCATCGCCCTGCTCGTGTGCCTCATCCCGACGACGATCGGCGCGCTGCTCTCGGCCATCGGCATCGCCGGAATGGACCGCCTCGTGCAGCGCAACGTGCTCGCGATGTCGGGCCGCGCGGTCGAAGCCGCCGGAGACGTCACCACGCTCCTCCTCGACAAGACCGGAACGATCACCTACGGCAACCGCCGCGCCCACGAGGTGCTGCCGCTGCCCGGCGTCGACGCCGACGAGCTGCTGCGCGTCGCCGCTCTCGCCTCGCTCGCCGACCCCACGCCCGAGGGCGCGTCGATCGTCGATCTGGCGGCGAGCCGCGGCATCCGCATCGACGAGCAGACGGATGCCGTCGTCGTGCCGTTCACGGCGCAGACGCGCATGAGCGGCCTCGACCTCGCCGACGGCACGCAGATCCGCAAGGGCGCCAGCTCCGCGGTGCGGGCGTGGCTCTCCGAGGGCTCCGCCCAGACGGATGCCGAGCTGATGAGCCGCACGGATGCCGTCGCCTCCAGCGGCGGAACGCCCCTCGTCGTCGCGGTGAAGGGCCCTTCGGCAGGCTCCGGGACCGGCAAGGAGGAGATCCTCGGCGTCGTGCACCTGAAGGACATCGTCAAGGACGGCCTCCGCGAGCGGTTCGACGAGCTGCGCAGCATGGGCATCCGCACCGTCATGATCACGGGCGACAACCCGCTCACCGCGAAGGCGATCGCCGCCGAGGCCGGGGTCGACGACTTCCTCGCCGAGGCGACCCCCGAAGACAAGCTCGCCCTCATCCGGCGCGAGCAGGAGGGCGGTCGTCTCGTCGCGATGACCGGCGACGGCACGAACGACGCTCCGGCGCTCGCGCAGGCCGACGTCGGCGTGGCGATGAACACCGGTACGTCGGCGGCGAAGGAGGCCGGCAACATGGTCGACCTCGACTCCGACCCGACCAAGCTCATCGACATCGTGCGCATCGGCAAGCAACTGCTCATCACGCGCGGCGCCCTCACCACGTTCTCGCTCGCGAACGACATCGCCAAGTACTTCGCCATCATCCCGGCGATGTTCATGGGCGTCTTCCCCGGCCTCGCGGTGCTCAACGTCATGCAACTGCACTCCCCGGCATCCGCCGTGACCAGCGCGATCATCTTCAACGCGATCGTGATCGTGTTCCTCATCCCGCTGGCGCTGCGCGGCGTGAAGTACCGCCCGGCGAGCGCCTCGCAGATCCTGCAGCGCAACCTGCTCGTCTACGGACTCGGCGGCGTGATCGCCCCGTTCATCGGCATCAAGCTGATCGACCTCGTCGTCAGCCTCCTCCCCGGCTTCTGAAAGGCCCCCTCATGTCGTCCACCCGCACCACCGTCCGCACCGCGGGCGTCGCCGTCCGCGCGATGCTCGTCCTCACCCTCGTGCTCGGCGTCGGTTACACGCTCGTCGTCACCGGCATCGGCCAGCTGATCCTGCCCGCGCAGGCGAACGGCTCACCCCTCGCCGACGACAGGGGCAGCGCGCTGATCGGCCAGTCCTTTGCTTCGACGGAGCTCAGCACAGGCACGGCCGACGGCGACGCGCTTCCCGAGTACTTCCAGTCCCGCCCTTCGGCCGCCGGCGACGGCTACGACGGCGCGGCCTCCAGCGGCAGCAACCTCGGCCCGGAGAACGCCGACCTGATCGCCGCGATCGAGGAGCGCACAGCCACCATCGCCGAGCGCGAGGGCGTGAGCCCCGCCGAGGTGCCGGCCGACGCGGTGACGGCATCCGGCTCGGGACTCGACCCGCACATCAGCGTCGCGTACGCCCTGCTGCAGGTGCCGCGGGTGGCGGAGGCCCGAGGTCTCTCCGACGGCGCGGTGCGCGCGCTCGTGGAGTCTAGGATTCAAGGGCGGGATCTGGGATTCCTCGGCGAAGAGCGCATCAACGTCGCCGAACTCAATCTCGCGCTCGATGAGCGGGAGGGCGAATGACACGAGAGCGGCGGGGCCGTCTCCGCGTTCTCCTCGGCGCGGCCCCCGGCGTCGGCAAGACCTTCGAGATGCTCGCCGAAGGGCGACGCCTGCTCGACGACGGCCGCGATGTCGTGATCGCGGTCGTCGAGACCCACGGCCGTGCCGCGACGCTCGCCCAGACGATCGGTCTGCCCGAGGTGCCGCGGCGCACCACCGAGCACCGGGGCATCGCCCTCACCGAGCTCGACGTCGACGCCGTGATCGCCCGCCGGCCCGAGATCGCCCTGGTCGACGAGCTCGCGCACACGAACGTTCCGGGTTCGCGGCACCCGAAACGCTGGCAGGACGTCGAGGCGATCCGGGATGCCGGGATCGACGTCGTCACGACCGTGAACGTGCAGCACATCGAGTCGCTCAACGCCGTGGTCGAGAAGATCACCGGCATCGCGCAGCAGGAGACGATCCCGGATGCCGTGGTGCGGGCCGCGGACGAGATCGAGGTCGTCGACCTGGCCCCGCAGACCCTCCGCGACCGCCTCTCGGCGGGTCTGGTGTACCCGGCCGAGCGCATCGACGCCGCTCTCTCGAACTACTTCCGGCTGGGCAACCTCACGGCGCTGCGCGAACTGGCCCTGCTGTGGCTCGCCGACGAGGTCGACAGCGCCCTGCGCAGCTACCGCGCCGAGCAGGGCATCGAGGGCACCTGGCAGGCCCGCGAGCGCGTGGTCGTGGCGTTGACCGGGGGCCCGGAGGGCGAGACCCTGCTGCGTCGCGGTGCCCGCATCGCCGCACGTTCGGCGGGCGGCGAACTGCTCGCGGTGCACATCTCCACGCAGGACGGCCTGCGCGACGAGACCCCCGGCGCACTCGCGGCGCAGCGCGCGCTGGTCGAGTCGCTCGGCGGCAGCTTCCACCAGATCATCGGCGACGACATCCCCGGCGCCCTCGTCGAATTCGCGCAGGGAGCGGATGCCACGCAGCTCGTCATCGGCGTGAGCCGGCGCGGGCGGTTGATGGCGGCACTGACCGGACCGGGCATCGGCTCCGAGGTCATCCGCCGCTCGGGCGACATCGACGTGCACATCGTCACGCACGCCGCCGCCGGTGGACGCATCGCCCTCCCCCGGATCACCGGCGGGGCACTCGGCTGGCGACGGCAACTGCTCGGCTTCGCGGTCGCGCTCGCCTTCGGGCCGCTGCTGTCGTGGATCATGTTCGCATTCCGCAGCCCCGAGTCGATCACCTCCGAGGTGCTCGCTTATCAACTGCTCGTGGTCGTGGTGGCCCTGATCGGCGGCATCCGTCCCGCCGTGTTCGCGGCCGTGCTGTCGGGCATCACCCTCGACTTCCTCTTCGTCGCGCCGCTGTTCACGATCACCGTCGCGCACCCCCTGCACGTGCTCGCCCTCGCGCTCTACGTCGTGATCGCGATCCTCGTGAGCATCATCGTCGACCAGGCCGCGCGCCGTGCCCGCACCGCGAAACGAGCGACCGCCGAGGCCGAACTGCTCGCGGCCGTCGCCGGCAACGTGCTGCGCGGGGACAACGCCGTGCTGGCGCTCGTCAGCCGCACGCGCGAGGCGTTCGGGCTGAGCGGCGTGCGACTGCTCACGGCCGAGGGCGAGGTGCTGGCCAGCGACGGCGAGCCGCTCGCCGACGGTCGCACCACGACGGTCGAGGTCGGCGCGTCGCACGCCGTGCTCGAACTCAGCGGCGATGCGCTGGACGCCCCGGCCCGGCGCCTGCTCGACGCGATCGTGGCGCAGCTCTCGGCCGCGATCGAGCACACCGGGCTGCGCGAGACGGCGAAGGAGGCCGCCGCACTGGCCGAGACCGACCAGGTGCGCAGCGCCCTGCTCTCGGCGCTCAGCCACGATCTGCGCCGCCCACTCGCCTCGGCGGTCGCGGCGATCGGCGGACTGCGCGGAGCCCACGACCTCTCCCCCGACGACCGCGCCGAGCTGCTCGCCACGGCCGACGAGAGTCTCGCGACCCTCTCGACCCTCGTCACCGACCTGCTCGACGTCAGCCGGGTCGAAGCGGGCGTGCTCGCAGTCTCGTCGACGCGCCTCGATGCCACCGGCCCCATCCTCGCCGCCGTCGACGAACTCGGTCTCGGGCCGGCCGACGTCGAGCTCGCCCTGGATCCAGCCCTCCCCGCCCTGCGGGCCGACCCGGTGCTGCTGCAGCGCGTGATCGTGAACGTGCTCGCGAACGCGCACCGCCACTCCCCCGCCGGAACCCGCGTGCTCGTGTCGACGAGCGCCCTGGGAGAGCGGGCCGAGATCCGCATCATCGACCGCGGCGAGGGCGTGCCGGTGGAGCGGCGCGACAGCATCTTCCAGCCGTTCCAGCGCTTCGGCGACACCGACAACACGACCGGCCTGGGTCTCGGACTCGCCCTGTCGCGCGGTTTCACCGAGGGCATGGGCGGTAGCCTGACTCCCGAGGACACCCCCGGGGGCGGCCTCACGATGGTCATCTCACTGCCGCTGGCCGGCGCCGACACGGAGGACACGGAGTGAAGCTCCTCATCGCCGACGACGATCCGCAGATGGTGCGGGCGCTGCGCATTACGCTCGCCGCACACGGATACGAGGTGGTCGTCGCGGCCGACGGTGCCGCCGCGGTCGCCGCCGCCGCCCAGACCCACCCCGACCTCATCATGCTCGACCTCGGCATGCCGCGACTCGACGGCATCGAGGTGATCCAGGCCCTGCGCGGCTGGACGAACGTGCCCATCATCGTCGTCTCGGGACGCACGGGCTCCGCCGACAAGGTCGAGGCGCTGGATGCCGGAGCCGACGACTTCGTCACCAAGCCGTTCCAGGTCGACGAGCTCCTCGCCCGCCTGCGGGCGCTGTCGCGGCGCGCGGTTCCGGCCGGCGGCGAGTCGACCGTGACGTTCGGCGATGTTGTCGTCGACCTCGCGACCAAGACCGTCACGCGCGGCGGATCGCGCGTGCACCTCACCCCGACGGAGTGGCGGATGCTCGAGCATCTGTCTCGGCATCCGGGAGCCCTCGTCACCCGCCAGGACCTGCTGAAGGAGATCTGGGGCAGCGAGCAGGTCTCCGACTCCGGCTACCTACGGCTGTACATGTCGCAGCTGCGCAAGAAGCTCGAGCAGGAGCCCAGTGCGCCCGTGCACCTGCTCACCGAGTCGGGGATGGGCTACCGCCTCGTCGTCTGAGCCGCGTTATCGCGGGGTGACGGTCACCTGAACCTCGTCGCCGATGTCCTTGCCGAGTGCCTTGCGAACCTTCGCGCTCAGCGAGACCATGTGACCGCCGGTTCCCGTGACCATCGCACCGACGTTCTCCAGGATGAGGTCGTCGACCACGGCATCGACCCTGACGGTCTTCCCCGTGCCGAAGAACTCGGCCGAATCCGGGATCTCGACGCAACTCCACGTCTCGCCCTTGACGTCGACGCCGATCGCCGTGGTGAATGTCTTCTTCTCGGTGGCCATGCGCACACGATACCGAAGTGATGTCTCAGCGAGCCGCCCGCCCCCGCACGACCCCGATCACGCCCGCGAGCACGAGCACGACGGCGACCACGAGGGCCGCGATGCCGGTCGGCACGCTCTCCGGGGCGTCGGTGAAGCGTCCGACGGCGAGCCAGACGAGGCCCCATGCGGTCGCGAGCGCCGGGGCGATGCGGCCGGTCACGAGTGCCGCCGCGACACCGATGACCGCCACCACCACGAGCACGGCGACGGCCCAGACATCCGCCTGATCCGCCCAGTCCGCCGGGGCGATCTGCGTGAACCACGCCGCGGTGTTCGCCACGGTCGCGATCGTCACCCAGCCGAAGTGCAGCCCGTTGGCGCCGTCGGTGAGGATGCGGTCGGCGAGGTTCTTCGCCGGGAACCGCCCGAGCAGCACGATCACCCGGGCGAGCACCGCCACCAGCAGCGCGATCACGATCACCGTGAGCCACAGCGTCAGGAACCGCGCGGTCACCAACCAGAGACCGTTCAGCACCATCGAGGCGGCGATCCATCCGGCGACGGCCTGTTGCCGAGCATCCGCCCGTTGCGCGGGCAGCGCCTGCCACACCGTGTACGCGAGCAGGCCGATGTAGATCAGCGACCAGATCGAGAACGCGGGGCCGGCGGGCGCGAGGTACGACCCCTGCGCCGAGAGCGCGCCGTCCTGCAGATCGTCGACGGATGCTCCGCCGAACGCTCCGGCGCCGACGGCGGCCGCGATGAGCATGAAGGATGCCGCGGCGATGATCAGGCTCTGTCGGGCGATGCCCTTCGTCTGTGACTCCATGCCCCGGACGATACTGAGGGGTCGGCGCCGCCGCAGGGGCCTTGACTCTCGCCTGGCAATTGTCTAGCCTGGCTAGCGAATTGGGTCGGTCGCGCTGCGCTTCGAGAATCGGTCGGAGTCAGGCCGCAACCGCCGCGTCGATCAGCACCTCGGCGGCACCCCGCGCCTGAGCCGCGACCGCCGCGTCGCCCGAGATGGCCGCCGTGCTCTGCGCACCCTCGGCGAGGATCGACAGCTGCGCGGCGAGGAGGGGCGAGGCGCCCGTGCTCGCGACGAGGCCCGACATGTACTCCTGGAACGACGCCTTGTGCGAGCGCACGATCTCGGCGACCTCGGGATTCGTGCCGCCGAGCTCGCCGAACGCGTTGATGAACGCGCAGCCGCGGAAGTCGTCGGTGCAGAACCAGTCCTCGAGGTACCCGTAGACGGCGAGCAGGCGGGCGCGGGGGTCGCCCCCGGCATCCGTCACGGCGGCCGTCAGGCCGGACTCCCACTCGCCGTGCTTGCGCTCGAGCACCGCTGCGACGATGTCGTTCTTCGCGGGGAAGAGACCGTAGAGGCGGCGCAGCGACACGCCGGCGGACTGACGCAGCTCGTCCATGCCGACGGCCGCGTATCCCTTGCGGTAGTAGAGCTCCTCGGCGGCGGAGAGGATGCGTTCGCGTGCCTCGTCTTCGGTCATGCCAGAAGTCTACTTGACATGAGAACGATCGTTCTCTAGATTGATCACATCAGGCGAGAACGATCGTTCTCACCGAACCGAAAGGATCAGGATCATGGGTTACATCACCGTCGGGAACGAGAACAGCACCCCGATCGAGCTCTACTACGAAGACCAGGGTTCGGGTCAGCCCGTCGTCCTGATCCACGGCTACCCGCTCGACGGCCACAGCTGGGAGCGCCAGACCCGCGAACTCCTCGCCCAGGGCTACCGCGTCATCACGTACGACCGCCGCGGCTTCGGCGGATCGTCGAAGGTCAATGTCGGCTACGACTACGACACCTTCGCCGCCGACCTCAACACTGTGCTCGAGACCCTCGACCTGCGCGACGTCGTGCTCGTCGGCTTCTCGATGGGCACCGGAGAGCTCGCCCGCTACGTCAGCCGCTACGGCTCCGACCGCGTCGCGAAGCTCGCCTTCCTCGCCTCGCTCGAGCCCTTCCTCGTGCAGCGCGACGACAACCCCGAGGGCGTGCCGCAGGACGTCTTCGACGGCATCGAGGCGGCTGCCAAGGGCGACCGCTTCGCCTGGTTCACGCAGTTCTACAACGACTTCTACAACCTCGACGAGAACCTCGGATCGCGCATCAGCCAGGAGGCCGTCACCGGCAGCTGGAACGTCGCGATCGGCAGCGCGCCCGTCGCCGCCTACGCCGTCGTCCCGTCGTGGATCGAGGACTTCCGCGCCGACGTCGAGGCCGTGGCCGCCGCCGCGAAGCCCACGCTGATCCTGCACGGCACGAAGGACAACATCCTCCCGATCGACGCCACCGCCCGCCGCTTCCACCAGGCGGTTCCCGCGGCCGAGTACGTCGAGGTCGAGGGCGCCCCGCACGGCCTCCTCTGGACCCACGCCGACGAGGTCAACGCGGCGCTGAAGGACTTCCTCGCGAAGTAACGCCGCCGCACGGCATCCGTCCGGCCCAGCGAAAGTCCCGCCGCCCATCCGGGTGGCGGGACTTCTGCATCGATCGGTGGGGCGGCCTCGCGAACTCAGCCGCGCATGGCGACGCCGCGGCGCCAGTAGCCCATGAACGCCACCTGGCCGCGGTCGATGCCGAGGTCCTTGACGAGGTGACGGCGGAGGGTCGTGACCACACCGCTCTCCCCGGCGATCCAGAAGTACCGATCGCCGGGGGCGTCGGATGCCGCGATCTCCTCGCCGAGCCCCGAGTACGCCGGCGTCTCCCACAGCAGGTCGTCGCTCTCGATGTCCTTCACCGCGATCTCGTCCGAGGCATCCGCGTCTCCGAGGTGCGCGAGCACCGCCGGAATGACCCGGAGCCCGTGGGCCTGGTCGGCGTCGCGCGCCAGCCAGTGCACCTCGACCCCGGCGGGAGCGTCGATCGCGAGCTCGTCTGCCGCCGACGGCACCTCGATGAACGCCGTGCCGCGCAGGTCGCGCGGGGCGTCTTCGAGGATGCGCGCGATCGCGGGGGCCGCGGTCTCATCGCCCACCAGCACGACCGAGGGCGCATCGCCGGGCCGGTACTCGGTGCCGCCGCCCGCGACCACGCCGCGACGCGGTCCGATGATGATGAGCTCCTGCCCGGATTCGGCCGCGCTCGCCCAGCGCGACGCGGGACCGGTGAGGCCGGGCGCGAGGTGCAGCACGAAGTCGATGTCGACCTCGGTGTCGCCCGAGGCCGGATCGACCCGCAGGTCGCGGATCGAGTACGTGCGCATGGTGCCGCGCTCGTCTTCGGGCACGGCCAGGAACGACGCCCACCAGTCGGGGGTGTCGCGCTCCAGCGGGGGCAGGATGCCGGATGCCGGCGGGAAGATCAGCTTGATGCGGGCGTCGAACACCCCACCCGGCGTGCCGAACTCGTCGAGGTCCGCGCCACCGAAGGTCACCCGCACGAAGTTGGGCGAGACGCGCTCGACCCGGCGCACCTCGGCACGGGCGAGGATGTACGCGGGCTTCTCGGTGGTGGTGGTCTCAGCGGACATGGTGCCTCCCGATGGGTGTGACCATCGGCTTGCCGGAGACCGGGTCGATGGTGATCTGATTGGCGAGGCCGAAGACCTCTTCGACGAGTTCGGCGGTGACGACCTCGGCCGGGGCGCCGATCGCGTGCACGCGCCCCTCCTTCATCGCCACGAGCTCGTCGGCGTAGCGCGCGGCGAGGTTCAGGTCGTGCAGCACCATCACGATCGTGGTGCCGCGGGCGACGCTGAGGTCGGTGAGCAGGTCGAGCACCTCGACCTGGTGGGCGACGTCGAGGAACGTGGTGGGCTCATCGAGCAGCAGGATGTCGGTCTCCTGCGCGAGTGCCATCGCGATCCACACGCGCTGGCGCTGTCCGCCCGACAGTTCGTCGACGCTGCGGTCGGCGAGCTCGGTCACCCCGGTGGCGTCGAGCGCATCGGCGACGACTTCGTAGTCGTGGGCGCTCCAGCGGGCGAGCGTCTTCTGATGCGGATGCCGCCCGCGCCCGACGAGGTCGGCGACGGCGATCCCCTCGGGGGCGACCGGCGACTGCGGCAGCAGTCCCAGGATGCGGGCGACCTCTTTGGTGGGTCGCGCGTGCACGGATTTTCCGTCGAGCACGATCTGGCCGGCGGCCGGCGAGAGCAGGCGCGCCAGCGAGCGCAGGAGCGTCGACTTGCCGCATCCGTTCGCTCCGACGATCGTCGTGATCTTGCCGGGCGCGACCGTGAGGTCGAGGCCGTCGATGATGGTGCGGTCGCCGTAGGAGAGGGTGACCCCTTCGGCCGACAGGCTGTGCGAGACGGTCACAGCGATCCTCCCGAGCGGTTGGTGCGGATGAGCAGGTAGATCAGATACGGAGCGCCGAGCACGCCGGTGACGACGCCGACCGGGTAGCGGGTGCCGAGCAGGAACTGGGCGATCAGGTCGCTGCCGAGCACGAGCACGGCGCCGACGAAGGCGCTGGGCAGCAGCAGGTTCGCGCCCGGGCCGGTGATGCGTGCAGCGATCGGACCGGCCATGAACGCGACGAAGGCGATCGGCCCCGTCGCGGCGGTCGCGAAGGCGAGCAGGGTGACGGCTCCGAGGATGAACAGCAGGCGGGTGACGTTCACGCGGATGCCGAGGCCGGATGCCGAGTCGTCGCCGAGCTGCAGGGCGCCCAGCGCCCGCCCCTGCGACAGCATCAGCGGAACGATCACGGCTGCGGCGATCGCCATCGGCAGCACCCGCTCCCACGAGGCGTTGTTGAGGCTGCCGGTGAGCCACTGCATCGCGGTCTGGATGTCCCAGTTCGCGGCGCGCGACAGCATGTACGAGATGAGGCTCTGCAGCATGGCGGCGACGCCGATGCCGATCAGGATGAGCCGGGTGCCCGCGAAGCCGCCCTTGATCGAGAGCAGGTAGATCACGAGCGCGGTGAGCACGGCTCCCGCCAGCGCGAAGACCGAGACGACCGGGCCGTTGAGCGACAGCACGATGATGCCGAACACGGCCGCCGCGCCCGCCCCCGCCGAGATGCCGATGATGTCGGGCGAGGCGAGCGGGTTGCGCAGCAGGGTCTGGAAGCTCACGCCTGCGATGCCGAACCCGAAACCGGTGAGGATCGCGAGCACCGCGCGCGGCAGACGCAGGTCGCCGACCGTGAACGAGGCCCCGGGCACGGTCTCGCCGAGGATCACGCGGATGACCTCGTCGGGCGTGTAGAACGTGTTGCCGACCATGAGCGCGACGGCGAACAGCGCGAAGACGAGGATGCCGAGCACGATCGTCGCGCTGGCGTGGCGGCGGTGGCGCGCACGGCGCCCGGCGACGATGGCGGCGACGCGGGCGGATGCCGTCTGCTCCGGGCGGTCGAGCGTGTGTTCGGGGGCACCGGCGGGGCCGGTGCTTCCCGACGAGTTCGTGCGGTCGGTCGTGGTCACAGCTCACGCACCTTCTGACGGCGGACGATCCAGATGAAGAACGGGGCGCCGATGATCGCGGTGATGATGCCGACCTGGATCTCTTCGGACGACGGCGAGATCACACGGCCGACGATGTCGCTCGCGGTCAGCAGCGCGGCGCCGGCGACCGCCGAGAACGGCAGCAGCCAGCGGTGGTCGGTGCCGATCAGCATGCGGCAGACGTGGGGGATGACGAGGCCGACGAATCCGATCGGTCCGGCGATGGCGGTAGCGGCACCGGCGAGGATGACTGCGCCCAGGGCCGACAGCATCCGGGTGCGGAAGACGTGCTCGCCCAGCCCCTTGGCCATGTCGTCGCCCAGCGCGAGCGAGTTCATGCCACGCGAGCTGGCGAAGCAGATGAGAGCACCGACGAGGAGCACCGGGGCGGTGAGAGCGATGCGGGGCCACTCGGCGCCGCCGACGCCACCGACCTGCCACGACTGGAACGTCTGCAGCAGATCGACGCGGGGCAGCATGATCGCGCTGATGAGCGAGGCGAACGCGGCCGAGGTGGCGGCGCCCGCCAGGGCGAGTTTGAGGGGGGTCGCGCCGCCGCGACCGAGCGACCCGACCGTGTAGACGAAGGTCGCCGCGGCGGCGGCACCGACGATCGCGAAGGCCATCTGCCCGTAGGGGTTGGCCAGTCCGAAGAAGGCAATGCCGATGACGACGGCGAGCGATGCGCCGTTCGAGACGCCCAGGATGCCGGGGTCGGCGATCGGGTTGCGGGTGACGGCCTGCATCGTGGCACCCGAGAGAGCGAGCGCGGCGCCGACGAGCAGAGCGAGCACCGTGCGCGGGATGCGCTTGACGATCGCGGCCTGCTCGATCGTGTCGCTGTGGCCGCTGAACGCCGCGACGATGTCGTCGAACGACACGGCGCGCACGCCGAACGACACCGACAGGATGCTGAGGACCAGCAGGAGTGCGACTCCGGCGAGAAGCCAGAGCGTGCGCACCAGCACCGGGCGCCGCAGGTCTGCGGCGCCCGGTGCGATGGTGGTGGTGGCGGTCACTGAGGTGTCACTCCGCGCGAGCGGACTGATCGATTACTGAGCGAGCGGCGCGGCCAGCAGGGCGAGGTAGTCGCTGAGACCCCACGGGATCGACAGCGGCGACGGGTTGGCGGATGCCGCGATCGGGGTGGCATCGGGGAGGATCGCGATGCGTCCCTCGGCGATGGCCGGGATCTTCGACAGCAGCGGGTCGGCCTGCAGGGTCGCGATGAGCGACTCGTCGCCGTAGGTCGCGATCACGTCGACGTCGTCGAACTTCGCGGCGTCCTCGGCGCTCACCGACAGGTAGAACTCCTTGCTGTCGGCGGACTCCTCGACGATCGAGGGGAACGGCAGACCGAGGTCGTCGTGCAGGTAGCCGGGGCGCGTGTCGACGGCCGTGTAGTAGCCGATCTGGCTCAGGTCGGTCGGGTCGAAGAAGGCGAAGAGCACCTTCTTGTCCTTGAGGACGCTGTTCTCCTCGAGCGCCGCATCGGCGTCGGCGTGGAGGTCGTCGATGAGGGCCTGACCCTCCTCCTCGAGGCCGAGGGCCTTCGAGTTCATCTCGATCATCTCGTCGACCGGGGTGCCCCAGGCGATCTCGGGGTAGGCGACGACCGGAGCGATCTTGGAGAGGGTGTCGTACTCCTCCTGCGTCAGGCCGGAGTACGAGGCGAGGATGACGTCGGGGTTCGTGTCGGCGACGGCCTCGTAGTCGATGCCGTCGGCCTCGTCGAAGAGCACCGGCTCTTCGCCGCCGAGCTCGTCGAGCTTCTCCTCGACCCAGGGCAGGATGCCGTTGTCGTCGTCGTCGCCCCAGCTGGCCTTGCTGAAACCGACCGGCACGATGCCGAGCGCCAGCGGCACCTCGTGGTTCGCCCAGGCGACCGTCGCCACGCGCTCGGGCTTGGACTCGATCGTGGTCTCGCCGTAGACGTGCTCGATCGTCACGGGGAAGGCGTCGTCGGAGGCCGGGTTGGCGCCGGCATCCGAACCGCTCTCGGAGGCGGACGTCGCGCAGGCCGTGAGGCTCAGCGCGAGTGCCGCGGCGGCACCGACGGCGAGGAGACGAGAAGTGCGCACAGCAGATCCCTTCGGGTTGAGGAGGGGTGAGGCGCAGAGTCGCGCCGGTTTGGTAAGGCTGACCTAATGTAACCCGAAGTAAGGCGAACCTCAATTCGGGTGGCCGCATCGTTACCCGTATTCCAGTGGTCCCCGAGCCGGTTCCTGAGCGAGCGGAGCTTGATCCGGTTCCTGAGCGAGCGGAGCGAGACGAAGGGCCTCACCCCCGAAACGAAGAAGCCGGCCGGCTCCCGAAGGAGCCGACCGGCCTCATACGATCACGAGGGATCAGAGGGGGCGAATGTTCGCAGCCTGCATGCCCTTGGGGCCGCGCTCAGCGTCGAATTCGACCTTCTGGTTCTCGCGCAGCTCCTTGAAGCCGCTTCCGGTGATCGCCGAGTAGTGGGCGAACAGGTCGTCGGTGCCGTCATCGGGAGCGATGAAGCCGAAGCCCTTTTCCGCGTTGAACCATTTCACAGTGCCAGTGGCCATGTGTTTTCTTCTTTCTTTTTGATGTGGCCGCTGTTGTACACGGCCGCAGCACCGCACCGGAGCATCCGATGGGTACAGGGTGACGCTCTCCGGCGAGGAGGCGTGAGATGAAGGTTTTTCGGAATCCGTGCCGAACCGATCGGCGCAGAAGTCGGATCCGTGTAGAGGGCCGCACACGTCTCGTGGAGATTCGCGGGCCGGTGATGAACGATCCCCCGGAAGGAGGAGCAAGGTCACCGTATCACGCCCGGTCGGGAGTTCACCTGGGCGGGCATGCGCGCACCCGCCGCGATGGCCGCCTCGGTGCGGCTGCTGACACCGAGCTTGCGCAGCACGGCCGAGACGTGCACGCTCACCGTCTTGACGCTGATGAAGAGCTGCTCGCCGATCTGGCGGTTGCTCAGCCCCTCGGCCAGGAGGTCGAGCACCTGCCGTTCGCGGGCGGTGAGCGCGTCGGGATCGGGAGCGGATGCCGTCGCCGCGCTGTCACCGCGCACCGGATCGAGCGAGAGCCCCGCCGCGTGCGCGAACGTCGTGACCGTGGTCGTGAGGCGGGCGTGGCCGAGCGTCCGCGCGATCGTCGCGGCTTCGGCCAGCAGCATCCCCGCCGCCGTTCGATCGCCCGTGCGCAGCAGCAGTCGCGCTCGCTCGAGACGAGTGATGACGCGGAACACGACGGGCACGTCGTCTCCCTCGGCCACGTCGATCGCTCGCTGCAACGCGGGGTCGGACGGCGACAGCAGCGCTTCGACGATCGGCGACCACGAGTCGCCGAGCAGCTGAGCGGGCTGCGCCGCCCAGGCATCCGCCACCCGTTCCGACACCGCAGCGGTGTCGTCGCCCTCGGCGCGCAGCTCGGCGATGATCGCCGCCGCCTGCAGCAGCAGTCGCCTCTGGTGCAGCAGTACGGGGCCGTCGTCGTCGAGCATCACGACGATCTCGGCGAGCGCACCGCGCAGGTCGCCCGCGCTCTCGGCCACGGCGACGGTCATCGTGATGAGGTCGTACCAGATCTGCCGCTCGGTCTGCCCGGTCTCGACGAAGGCCGGGCGCCACTCGCGCAGCATGTCGGCGGCCTCGGTCGACCGCCCGCGCCAGGCGAGTGCGCGCACCCGCGTCATGCTCGAGTACATGCGGAAGACCCGCAGCGCTCCCTGCCGGTGATCGCGCGACATCATCTCGTCGACCCGCTCGATCTCGCCGCGCTCGAACAGCGCGACCGACATGTTCTGCATCATGATCGAGCCCGAGCTGCGACCGACACCGAGAGATCGCGCGAGGGCGAGGCCTTCTTCGGCGATGAGCACCGCCTCGCCGTAGCGACCGAGCAGGGTGAGGGCATCGGAGTAGTTGACGCGGTAGCGCAGGTCGGCGTTGGAGCTGCGGGCGAGGTCACGCGCGCGGTCGAACTCCAGGATGCCGCCCGTGATGTCGCCCAGGTGTGCGAGTGAGACACCGTGCACGTTCGCCGCGATCGACATCTGATCGCGGTCGCCCGCACGGCTCGCGATCTGCTCGGCCTCGTCGGCGACGCGGAGCGCATCGCGCAGTCGCCCCGCGACCATGTAGCGGCTGGCGAGCTGATTGAGAACGGTGGCGTGCAGTGCATCGTCGCCGACCCGCGCCGCGAGGTCGAGTGCCTGCTCGGTGAGCGGGATCGCGCCGGGGCGGCCGAGGTTGGCGAGGTACTGCGCCTTGTCGCGCAGCAGACGGGCATGGAGCCTCGGCGCGACGGTCTCGGGGTCGATCTCGTCGAGTGCGGCGCTGATCACGGCGAGTGCGCGTTCGCCGTCACCGGCGTTGCGGAGCACCGATCCGAGCGTCTGCAACAGGTCGACGTGCGAGAGTCCGGCGACGGTCGCGGCGTCGGGCACGCTCGGCCAGATCTCGAGCGCGAGCTCGCCGAAGCGCGCGGCGGCCGCGAACGCGAAGCGCCCCTTCGCATCGCGCATCGCGTCGATCGAGGCGAGGAGCGCGCGCGGTTCGTCCTGCGCGAGGTGCCAATGGTGCGCGAGCGAGGCGGTGTCGACGCCGTCGGTTCCGTCGCGCTGCGCCTCGAGCGCCTCGGCGTAGGCGCGGTGCAGCCGAGACCGCTCACCGGGCAGGAGGTCGTCGTGCACGGCCTCGCGCAGCAGCGCATGCCGGAACCGGTAGAGGTCGGAATCGATCACCAGGATGCCGCCGCGCGCCGCCTCGCGGATCGCCTCGTCGAGCCGATCCTCGGGCAGCCCCGCCAGCGTCGACAGCAGCGGGTGCGAGAGGGGGCGCTCGGCTCCCGAGGCGACCTGCACCACCCGCTGCGCGTCGTCGCCGAGGCGATCGAAGCGGGTGAGGAGCACGTCGCGCAGACCGTCGGGCAGCGGACCCGTCGTGCAGTCGGCGATCTCCTCGACGAAGAACGGCACTCCCTCGGCGCGCTCCTGCATGCGGGCGAGAGCACCGTCGGAGACCGAGCGACCGGTGAGCTGCTCGGCCAGGGCGCGCACGGCGTCGCCGTCGAGCCGCGGCAGAGTCACCCGTTCGATCAGGCGGGACCGCGTCGCCTCGACGATGAACCGGCTCACGGCATCGCCCCGGCGCACGTCGTCGCTGCGGCAGCTGAGCAGCAGGAGCACCCGGCCCCGCGCGAGGGTGCGCAGCAGGAAGGAGAGGAGCGCGAGCGTCGACTCGTCGGCCCAGTGCAGGTCTTCGATCACGAGCACCTGCGGGGCCACCTCGGCCGCGGTCTCGATGAGCGTGGCGATCGCGTCGCGCAGGCGGTCGGGGCTCGTACGCGCCCGGTCGGCGGGCTCGTCGACGAGTTCGGGCAACAGCATGCCGAGGGCCTCGGCACCGACGCCGACGGCCTCGCGCACGCGTTCGGCGCCCAGGTGCCCCACGATCGAGCGCAGGATCGCCGTGAGCGGCCCGTAGGCGGTGCGGGCCGCGCCGAGATCGAGGCACCAGCCCACGTGCACGTCGGCGCGCGTCGAGACCTCGGTCGCGAACTCGCGCAGCAGCCGCGACTTGCCGATACCGGCCTCGCCGTCGATCAGCACACCGACCGGGACCCCGTCGGCCGCACCCTCGAAGAGCCGGCGCACGAGGCCGATCTCGGCTTCGCGCCCGACCATCGCGGAGCTCGGCGCGAAGGAGGACATGCCTTCATCGTGCCACTCCCCTCCGACATCCGCCGGGCTCGCCCGATCACCGGCGCCGGGCCGGTCTCGGCGCAGTGCGACGACCGGATTCACCGGGCCGCGACCGGCTCGCGCGGCACACCGGCGGCGCGGCTGCGTACGGGTGCTGCATCCGTCGTCGAGCCCTGCGGGGCGGGCACCCGACGCCGGCCACGCACGACAGGAAGTGCGCTCGCCCGATGCCCCAGCATCCGCCCGATCACGCCCACCGGGCGCGGCACGATCTGGTCGGCGTGCTCGCGGATCGACCGGCGCCGTTCGATCGCCCGCTCCCGCTGCTGCTGCTCGAATGCAGTGACCACCTGGTGCGAATAGGTCTGCTCGTACATGACGCCTCCTCGTTGTCGATATCCCTAGACAACGCTCTGAGGCCCCCTCACGACATCGGACGGATTCCCTATCTTCGGCCGACCCACCCCCTTATGCGCCAGCCACCCCCTCCTGCACGGGGCAGAAGGGGGTGGCTGGACTGCAGAGGGGTGGCTCGGCGATCGAGCCCGCGTACGTCAGGCGTCGACGTCGCCCCGCCACTCGCCGGTCTCGACGCCGCGGCTCTCGATGAAGCGCTTGAAGTTCTCGAGATCCTTCTTGACGGCGTGCGTACCGACGCCGAGCAGGGCGCCGACCTTCTCGATCATGCCCTCGGGCTCCCAGTCGATCTGCACGGTGACGCGCGTCGAGATGTCGGTGAGCTTGTGGAAGGTGACCACGCCCGCGTGCTCGGTGTCGCCGCCGATGCTGTTCCAGGCGACGCGCTCGTCGGGGTGCTGCTCGGTGATCTCGGCGTCGAACTCGCGCTCCGCGCCGCCGACCTTCACCTTCCACCGCGTGTGCGTGTCATCGCGCTGGGTGATGGACTCGACCTCGTCGAGGAACTTCGGAAAGCTCTCGAACTGCGTCCACTGGTTGTACGCCGTCCGCACGGGAACGTCGACGTCGATGGTCTCGATGATCTGCACCATGTGTTGCCTCCTTGTGGGTCTTCTCCCATTCAGGGGGCTCGGCGGCGGCACGGCGATGGGGTTGACATCGTTCGTCCGCCGGCGGATGCTGCGGACGCCTAGGCGTGCAGCAGGTGCGCGCGCGCCGACGGACGCGGCACGTCGGGCGAGAGGATCGCGAGCACGCGCACGAGGGTCGTCATCCAGAGCAGCCCGAGACCGACGGCCATCGCCTCGAGCGCGGTCATCGTGATGAGACCGAACACCGCGAACAGCACGAACGCGACCGTGACCAGGGCCCCCACCCCGATCGTGGTGATGCTCAGTGCGCGCGGCGCCCCGGGCACGACGATCGCCGTCACGGTCATCGACGCCGCGAAGAACAGGAGCGTGATGGGCGCCACGATGTTGTGCGCGTCGGGGAACCGGTGCAGCGGCAGCAGGCCCACCCCGGCGAGCGCGAACCCGGTGACGATCCACAGTCCCGAGGTGACCGCGATGCGTCCGAGCGCCGGGTCTCCGAGGATGCGGTGCAGGTCGCGGCCGATGTACGCGCCGACCGTGCCGACCAGCGCACCGGCGACGACCAGGGTGCCGTTGAACGCCCAGGCGTCGTCGCCCATGCCGAGCTGCGAGAAGTTGATCTCCCACCACCGGGGGTCGGCGGCGGTCACCATCGCGAAGAGGGTGCCGATCACCAGATAGCCGAACAGGATGCTCGACAGGTCGGCCGTGCGCAGCCCGATGCCCGCGGCGAAGGCGAAGCGTCCGCCCACGGCCGCGGCGAACCCGGTGACGAGGGCGCCGCCGACGAGCGTCAGCTCGAGGCCCTGCAGCCCGATCGCCAGCACCTGGGTGCCGAGGAGCACACCCATCCCCGCGACACCGGCGAAGGCGACGGTGAGGGCGATCGCCGAAATATCGGTGATGATGCGCTGCCAGCGCGGCATCGGCGCGGTCTCGTTCCGGCGATGCCGGAGGGTGCTCACGACGAAGGCGCCGCCGGCGATGACACCGGCGGCGGAGGCGGCGGGAAGCGCCAGGGAGCCGGAGCCGATGAGCATCCGAGGCTCGGGGCCCAGCAGCAGGAAGCCGGCGGAGGTGCCGAGCACGAAGCAGACGACCGTGGCCCAGACCGCGACGGTCTCGCCGCGCAGCCGTTGTCCCTGGTCCATGGGTACATCGAACCACTAACTGGTTACGCCGGTATATCAGCAATTGGTCGAAGCATCCACCCGTTCCCGCGCACACCCCGAGAAGCGGCACTCCGGGACTACCGTGGGGACATGCGCATTCCCGCCGCGATCCGCGCCAGCCAGCGATCCCCGCTGCTGCAGGTCGTGAAATCCGCAGCGGCGACCATCGCCTCCTGGCTCATCGCCGGATGGGTCTTCCCCTCGCAGTTGCCCGTGTTCGCCGCGATCGCCGCCCTCCTCGTCGTGCAGCCGAGCGTCAACCAGTCGCTCTCGAAGGCCCTCGAGCGCAGCATCGGCGTGATCGCGGGCGTCGTGATCGCGATGGGCTTGGGTCTGCTCCTCGGCTCGCCGAGCTGGATCGTTCTGCTCGCGATCGTCGTCGCGATGCTCGTGGCGTGGATCTTCCGCGCCTCCCCCGGCACCGGCAACCAGGTCGCGATCTCGGCCATGCTCGTGCTCGCCCTCGGCTCGTCGAGCCCCGAGTACGCGTTCGCCCGCATCATCGAGACGCTCATCGGCGTCGCGATCGGCATCGTCGTGAACGCCCTGATCGTGCCGCCCGTGCTCGTGGCCCCCGCGCGTCACCACCTCGGCCTGCTCGGTGCCGAGCTCGCGGCGAGCCTCGACCGGCTGGCCGACGCTCTCCCGAACCCGCAACCTCCGGCACGGATGCAGGAGCTGATGCTCGAGGCCCGCCTGCTGCGCCCGATGAAGGATGCCGCGGATGCCGCGATCGCGGCGGGCGAGGAATCGCTCACCCTCAATCCCCGCAGATCCACGCACCGAGCGGATCTGCGGGAGATGCGCGCGCTGCTCGAACGGCTGTCGCCGATCGTCACCCAGGTGATCGGGATGACCCGCGCCTACGCCGACCACTACGACGACTCGATCGGCGAGGAACCCGCGGTGATCGCCATCGCCGAGCAACTTCGACGAGCCGGGCACGACGTGCGCCTCGCCGTGCAGATCGCCGATGTCGCCCCCGAACCCGAGACGCTGACCTCCGCCATCCCGGCCCTCACCGCGCCGCTCGTGATCCGGCCGCCGTCGAGCCAGCACTGGATCCTCATCGGATCGCTCATGGAGGATCTCCGCCGTATCCGCGGCGAGCTCGTCGACGACGAGTGATCCGGCGGCGGCATCCGGACGTCGGAATGTCCGCCGCGCGGCCTACTCTGGTCCCATGAGCGACGTCACCCTCGACCGGGCGCTCGCCGAACTCGCCGCCCTCGAAGATCCGAAGATGCGCGCGGCCAACGAGAAGCGCGGCGACGACCACGGCATGAACCTGAGCCGCCTGCGCGCGCTGGCGAAGACCATCAAGATCGACCACCCGCTCGCGCAGGAGCTGTGGGCGACGGGCGAGACGCCCGCCCGTCTGCTCGCTCTCCTCGTCTGCCGCCCGAAGGACTTCAGCGCCGACGAACTCGACGCCATGCTGCGCGAGACCGATCCGCCGAAGGTCAACGACTGGTTCGTGAACTACGTCGCCAAGAAGAGCCCGCTCGCCGAGGAGATGCGCCTGCGCTGGTTCGACGACGCCGATCCGACGGTCGCTGCGGCGGCCTGGTCGCTCACCTCGGTGCGGGTCGTCAAGGACCCCGACGGCCTCGACCTCGACCGTCTGCTCGATCTGATCGAGGCGCAGATGAAGGATGCCCCGGCACGGCCGCAATGGTCGATGAACGAGACGCTCGCGCAGATCGGCATCCATCATCCGGATCTGCGCGAGCGCGCCCTCGCGATCGGCGACCGCCTGCAGGTGCTCGCCGACTACCCGACGGCACCCGGCTGCACCTCTCCGTTCGCCCCGATCTGGATCGGCGAGATGGTGCGGCGAGCCGGCTGATCCGATGCCGCGCTTCCGCGCCCTCTGATTACGCTGGAGGAATGAGCACCCACATCGCGGCGGAGCCCGGTCAGATCGCCCCCATCGTCCTCTTCCCCGGCGACCCGCTGCGGGCCAAGTGGATCGCCGAGACCTTCCTGGATGACCCCGAGCTCTACTCCGAGACCCGCGGGATGCTCGGTTTCACCGGTACCTGGCAGGGCCACCGCGTCTCGGTGCAGGGTTCGGGCATGGGCCAGCCCTCGATGGCGATCTACGCGAATGAGCTGTTCGACTCGTACGACGTGCAGACGATCGTGCGCGTGGGCTCGTGCGGTGCGCTGACCGAGAAGCTCAAGGTGCGCGACATCATCATCGCGAACGCCGCGAGCACCGACTCGGGCATCAACCGGGTGCGCTTCCACGGACTCGACTACGCCCCCGTCGCCGACTTCGCCCTGCTGCGCGCGGCGGTCGAGGCGAGCGAGAGCGAAGAACTCGATTCGGCCGTGCACGTGGGCCAGCTGTTCTCGAGCGACCAGTTCTACAGCACGCGTCCCGAGCTCACGGAGCCCTTCGTGAAGCACGGCATCCTCGGCGTCGAGATGGAGGCCGCGGGCCTCTACACGCTCGCCGCCTTCCACGGCCGCCGCGCGCTCGCGATCTGCACGGTCTCCGACCACATCGTCACGGGCGAGGAGACCACGGCGCAGGAGCGCGAGCAGACCTTCGGCGACATGATCCGCATCGCGCTGCGCGCCGCGACCTCGGTCTGAGGCATCGACCGCCCGCGCCGGATGGGATGATCGAAGCACCATGGCATCCCTTCTCGACCCGGCCACCCTTCCCGACGGATCCGATGCGGATGCCGTCTACACGGCGTTCGTCGAATGGGCCGAGTCGACCGGCCTGACCCTCTACCCCGCGCAGGACGAGGCGATCATCGAGATCGTGTCGGGCAACAACCTGATCCTGTCGACCCCGACCGGCACCGGGAAGTCGCTCGTCGCGATCGGCGCGCACTTCGCCGCCCTGCTCGACGGACGCCGCAGTTACTACACCGCACCGATCAAAGCCCTGGTGAGCGAGAAGTTCTTCGCACTGGTCGAGGTGTTCGGCGCCGAGAACGTCGGCATGGTCACGGGTGATTCCTCGGTCAACGCGGATGCTCCGATCATCTGCTGCACCGCCGAGATCCTCGCGAACCTGTCGCTGCGGCAGGGGACGGACGCCGAGGTCGGCCAGGTCGTGATGGACGAGTTCCACTTCTACGGCGACCCCGACCGCGGATGGGCCTGGCAGGTGCCGCTGCTCGAGCTGCCGCAGGCGCAGTTCATCCTGATGTCGGCCACGCTCGGTGACGTGACCGCGCTCGCGTCCGACCTGACCCGCCGCACGGGCCGCGACACGGCGACGGTGACCGGTGTCGAGCGCCCGGTGCCCCTGCACTTCTTCTACGAGCAGACCCCGATCCACGAGACGATCGAGGAACTGCTGAACACGAACCAGGCGCCGGTGTACATCGTGCACTTCTCGCAGGCCGCGGCGATGGAGCGGGCACAGGCGCTGTCGAGCACGAAGGTCGCCACCCGCGAGCAGCGCGACGCGATCGCGGATCTGATCGGTGCGTTCCGCTTCACGACGGCGTTCGGCAAGACGCTCTCGCGCTTCCTGCGGGCGGGGATCGGCGTTCACCACGCGGGGATGCTGCCCAAGTACCGTCGTCTCGTCGAGCAGCTCGCGCAGCGCGGTCTGCTGCGCGTGATCTGCGGAACCGACACGCTCGGCGTCGGGATCAACGTGCCGATCCGCACGGTGCTGCTCACCGCGCTGACCAAGTTCGACGGCACGAGGATGCGGCAGCTCAACGCCCGCGAGTTCCATCAGATCGCCGGCCGCGCGGGTCGTGCGGGCTACGACACCGCGGGCACCGTGGTCGCGCAGGCGCCGGAGCACGAGAGCGAGAACCTCGCCGCCATCCGCAAGGCGGGTGACGACCCGAAGAAGAAGCGCAAGATCATCCGCAAGAAGGCGCCCGACGGCTTCGTGTCGTGGGGCGAGCCCTCGTTCCGCAAGCTCATCGATGCGACACCCGAGACGCTCACCTCGCACATGCAGATCACCAGCGCGATGATGCTGAACGTCATCGGCCGCGGGGGCGACGTGTTCGGCAATATGCGCGCGCTGGTATACGACAATCACGAGCCGCGCGCCCGCCAGCGCGAACTCGCCCTGCGGGCGATCGGCATCTACCGCACCCTGCTCGAATCGGGAGTGGTGGAGCAGACGGATGCCGGGGAGATCCGGCTCACGGTCGATCTGCAGCCGAACTTCGCCCTCAACCAGCCGCTGTCTCCGTTCGCCCTCGCGGCGTTCGAGCTCTTGGGCGACGAGTCCCCCAGCTACGCCCTCGACATGATCTCGATCGTCGAGTCCACGCTCGACGATCCGCGCGCCGTGCTGAGCCAGCAGGAGTTCCAGGCTCGCGGCGAGGCGGTCGCGGCGATGAAGTCCGAGGGCGTCGAGTACGACGAGCGCATGGAGCTGCTCGAGCAGGTCACCTACCCGAAGCCGCTCGACGAGCTGCTGACCACCGCGTTCGAGACCTTCAGCGCCGCGCAGCCGTGGATCCGCGACTTCGAACTGCACCCCAAGTCGGTCGTGCGCGACATGTACGAGCGCGCCATGTCGTTCGGGGAATATGTCGCCTTCTACAAGATCGCCCGCTCGGAGGGCGTGGTGCTGCGCTACCTGTCGGATGCCTATCGCGCGGCATCCCAGACCATCCCCGAAGAGCTCAAGACCGAAGACCTCCGCGACCTGATCGAGTGGCTGGGCGAACTCGTGCGCCAGGTCGACTCGAGCCTGCTCGACGAGTGGGAAGAGCTGCGCGCCGGCATCGACAACGGACGCGTCGATTCCCCCGACGAGATCGTGCCGCCCGCACCGAAGCGCCTCACGAGCAACGTGCGCGCGTTCCGCACCCTCGTGCGCAACGAGCTGTTCCGCCGGGTGCAGCTCGCCGCGCGTGAAGACGTCGACGCCCTCGCCGAACTCGATCCCGCCTTCGGAGCGGATGCCTGGAACGACGCCCTCGACGGCTACTTCGCCGAGCACGACCAGATCCTCACCGGGGCGGATGCCCGCAGTTCCGCGCTGCTCATCCTGACCCCCGGCGAGACGACGTGGACGGCGCGCCAGATCTTCGATGATCCGGCCGGCGACCACGACTGGGGCATCTCGGCGACGGTCGACCTCGCGGCATCCGATGAGGCCGGGGAAGCGATCGTGACGGTCACGGCGGTCGATCGGCTCTAGCCGGCCCGCGGCGGGAACGGTCAGCGCGGCACCCGAGCCCCCTTCACGAGCCGCGCCACCAGGTCGGGATACGCCACCCCGGCGGCGGCGAACATGCGCGGCGCCTGCGAGGCGGCGGTGAGCCCGGGCATGGTGTTGACCTCGTTGAGCACCGGCCCGTCGTCGGTGAGGAAGAAGTCCATGCGGGCCAGGCCCCCGCATCCGAGGGCGTCGAACATCGCCAGCGCGGCTCGCCTGAGGTCCGCCGACTCGTCGGACGCGAGCTGCGCCGGCACCGTGAAGCGCGCGGTTCCGTCGTACTTCGTCGCCGTGTCGAACAGCCCCTCGGCGTGGATCTCGAGCGGCGGTGCCGCCCAACGGATGCCGCCCGCCTCGCACAGCACGGCGACGTCGATCTCGCGTCCGCGCACGACCTCCTCCACGAGGATGCGCCGGTCGAGTCGCGCCGCCGCGCGCAGCGCCGGAAGCAGTTCGGCCTCCTCGCGAACGAGCGCCACCCCGTGACTCGATCCGGCCGAGACCGGCTTGACGACGACGGCACCCTCGAACTCCACGTCGCCGATGTCCTCGGCCGAGATCACGCGTCCCCGCGCCGTCCGGATGCCGACGGCATCCGCCACCAGCTTCGTCGCCCACTTGTCCATCCCGAGCGCGCCGGCGCCTACCCCCGAGCCGACCACGCGTACTCCGGCGAGCGCGCAGAGCGCCGCGAGCGCGCCGTCCTCGCCCGGCGCTCCGTGCACCGCCGGGAACACGACATCGGCTTGCGCGATCAGCGGCATCGCGAGCGCCAGCGACTCCGCCGCCGACGCTCCCGCCCGGATGCCGTCGGCCCGCCAGATCCCCCCACGGTCGATCGTGACGCAGGTCACCGTGTGGTCCCCCATCCGAAGGGCCGCCGCGACCGCGGCCGCCGAGGCGAGCGACACGTCGTGCTCGGCATTCTGCCCTCCCCCGACCACCAGCACGTGCACGGTCATGCGATGCTCCTCTGCACGCGGGGGCCGATGCCCGTGAGGATGGTGTGCGGGATCGTTCCGGCCCAGCGCGCCCAGTCCTGCAGCGACGGCACCGCACCGCCCTCCGGCCCGAGCAGCACCGCCTCCGCACCGCGCGGAACCGCGGTATCTCCCGTGTCGACGACGATCTGATCCATCGACACCCGTCCGACGATCGGATGCCGCGCACCGTCGATCGCGACGCCCGCCGCCGGCGACAGCTCGCGGGGCACCCCGTCGGCGTATCCGACGCCGATCACACTCAGATGCGTCGAGCGCTCGACGATGTGGTCGCCGCCGTAGCCGACCGCGGTTCCGGCCGGCACACGCGCGCTGTGCACGACGGATGCCGTCCACCGTGCGGCCCCGGCGAGCGCCGTGGTCTCGGAGGGATCGATCCCCACGAGGCCGGCTCCGATCCGCACGAGGTCGAAATGAGTGGCGGGGTCGGTGAGCGCCCCGGCGGTCGCGGCGAGGTGCACGGTCAGCGGCCCGAAGCCGGCGCGCAGCACGGCATCCCTCCCCTGACGCAACCGCTGCACCGCCGCCGCGTTCGCGCACGGGTCGCCGGCGTCGGCCCGCGGCAGGTGGCCCATGACACCGGTGACCTCGATCCGTCCGCGCGCCGACCGTGCGACCCGCAGCAGTTCGGCCCAGTCCTCGACCGGGCATCCGCCGCGGGCCATCCCGGTGTCGAGGTGCAGGTGCACGCGCACGGGAGCGGCGGCATCCGCGGCCAGCTGTCGCAGCTCCTCGACCGATCCCACCGCGATGTCGACGCGATGCGCGTGCGCGAGCCGCGCATCGACGCCCGAGGGATTCAGCCACGCCAGGATCGGCTCCGTGAGCCCGGCCTCACGCAGCTCGACGGCGTCGGCGGCATCCGTCACTCCCAGCCAGGTCGCCCCGGCGGTGACCGCAGCGCGCGCGACCGGCACGGCCCCGAGGCCGTAGCCGTCGGCCTTGACGACCGCCATGACGGCGGCGCCCGTCGAGGCGCGCACCCGCGCGACGTTCGCGTCGACGGCTGTCGGCAGGGCGGTGAGCGTCGGTGCGTGCAGCCGCGAGAGCGCGACCCCCTCGATGACGGCGCTCATCGCTGCATCCGCGGGTCTTCGGTCGGGTCGGCGTACATCTCGGGGCAGCCCTGAGTGACGGCATCCGGCCGGAGTTCGTAGTGCCACGACTCGTTCGCGTAGATCTGGCAGAGTCCGTAACCGGCGCCGTGCTGGGCGAGCCAGTCGAGGGTCGGAAGACCGCCGAGGTCGACAGCCTCGCCCGACACGTGCAGCGAGGTCTCGGGCGTCGCGACCCAGCGCGCCGCCTCCTCGGCCGAGCCGTAACTGATCACGGCCTGGTCAAGCATGTGCTGCTGCAGGGCCGCCGAGCGCCAGCCGCTGTTGACGAGGAAGGGGACGTCGGCGTCGGATGCCGCGCGCTGCAGCGCGTCGAGCAGCGCCGGGTCGAGGTTGCCGACGGCCACGCGGTCGGTGTCGAAGACCGTCGGCTGGTCGCCGTCGCGGATCACACCGTCGGCGTCGCTCGGGGCGAGCACCGATCCTCCCGGCGGGATCGAGGCGGCACCCGTCGAGGTCTCTGCGGCGCTGTCGTCGGTGGAGGCGTCGGGCCCGGGGCCGGCGGTGAAGCTGTGCGAGAGCACGGCATCCGCTGCGGCGAGCGACTGCTGCACAGCGAAGGCGGCGATGACGGCGACGATCAGTGCGATCGCCGACCAGACGATCCGCCGCGCTCGGCGGGTGGTGGAGGTGGTGCTGTTCATAACCCCAGTGGAGTCGCCGGGCTGTTGCCGTGGCGTATGCGGTTCTGCATATGCTCCCGATATGCGCGGGTGCGTAGGATCGCAGCCATGCGTGTGCTGATCGTCGAGGACGAGCCCTACCTCGCCGAGGCCGTCCGCGACGGGCTGCGGCTCGAGGCGATCGCCGCCGACATCGCGGGCGACGGGCACGTCGCGTTGGAGCTGCTCGACATCAACTCCTACGACATCGCGGTGCTCGACCGCGACATCCCCGGCCCGTCGGGCGACGACATCGCCCGCGCGATCGTCGCGTCGGGCAGCGGCATCCCGATCATCATGCTCACCGCCGCCGACCGCCTCGACGACAAGGCCTCGGGGTTCGAGCTCGGCGCCGACGACTACCTCACGAAGCCCTTCGAACTGCGCGAACTCGTGCTGCGCCTGCGTGCGCTGGGGCGGCGCCGCGAGCGCGCCCGGCCGCCGGTGCTCGAGGTCGCGGGGCTGCGGCTCGACCCGTTCCGCCGCGAGGTCTTCCGCGACGAGCGGTACGTCGCCCTCACCCGCAAGCAGTTCGCGGTGCTCGAGGTGCTCGTCGACGCGGCGGGCGGGGTGGTGAGCGCCGAGGAGCTGCTGGAGCGCGCCTGGGACGAGAACGCCGACCCCTTCACCAACGCCGTGCGCATCACCGTGTCATCGCTGCGCAAGCGGCTCGGGGAACCCTGGGTGATCGTGACGGTGCCGGGCGTCGGGTATCGGATCGCGACGGATGCGGCGGCGGATGCCGGGGGTGCGGTGACGGATGCCGGGGGTGCGGCGGCGGATGCTGGGGCGGATGCCGATGCTTAGACATCGCGGGATGAGCGCACGTCTGCGACTCGCGATCAGCTACGCCGGGGTCGTCGCGCTGGCGGGTTTCGTGCTGCTGGCGGTCGTGTGGTTGTGGCTGCTGCGGTACGTGCCGGATCAGAACATCGATGCGGGATTCTTCGTGCCGAATCGCTCCGACCTGATCCGCGCGTTCACCCCGTTCGCGACCTGGGCGATGATCGGATTGATCGCCGTCGGGCTCGCCGGCGGATGGCTGCTGGCCGGACGGATGCTCGCGCCGCTGTCGCGCATCGGCGCCGCCGCTCAGCTCGCCGCCCAGGGGTCGCTGTCGCATCGGGTGCGGTTGGAGGGTCCGGCCGATGAGTTCCGCGACCTGGCCGACGTGTTCGACGCGATGCTCGAACGGATCGAGGCCCATGTCGAGGAGGAGCGCCGGTTCGCCGCGAACGCCTCGCACGAACTGCGCACCCCTCTGGCGATCTCGCAGACGCTGCTCGAAGTCGCCCGCACCGATCCCGATCGTGACGTCGACGCCCTGATCTCGCGGCTGGACGAGGTCAACGTCCGGGCGATCGAACTGACCGAGGCGCTGCTGCTGCTGAGCCGTGCCGACCGGCGATCGTTCACGCACGAACCCGTCGACCTGTCGCTCGTGTCGGAAGAGGCGGTCGAGGCCCTGCTGCCGTCAGCCGACCGCCGCGGGGTCACGGTCGAGGTCGGTGGGGTTCCCGCGGTCGTCTCGGGGTCCGCGGCGCTGCTGCAACAACTGGTGACGAACCTCGTGCACAACGCGATCGTGCACAACCTCGACTTCGACGGACGCGTCGCCGTGCGCACCCATGACCTCCCCGCGGGGCTCGCGGTCGTGGTCGAGAACACCGGGGCGATCGTTTCGGCCGATCGCGCGGAGGTGCTCGTCGAACCGTTCCAGCGGGGTGCCGAGCGCGCCCGCGGCGACGACCACGTCGGAGTCGGTCTCGGCCTCGCGATCGCCGAGCGGATCGCCCAGGCCCACGACGGGAGTCTCGTGCTCACCCCGCGCCCCGACGGCGGCCTCATCGTGACGGTGTGGCTGCCCCGGCCCGCCGGTCCCTGAGCGAGCGCAGCGAGACGAAGGGCCCGCCCCACCGGAACTGGGTCCCTGAGCCCGTCGAAGGGTCCCACCCCACCGGAACTGGGTCCCTGAGCCTGTCGAAGGGTCCCACCCAGTGATGCCCAACGGCGACCTGTGGATAACTCCCGCGGGTGCGCTCAGATTCGGGCTACTTTGTGGCGGTGATGTCGACTCGATACCCCGCTGCCACCCTCGCACTCGCCGTGGCCGCCGCCGCCCTCAGCGGCTGCGCACCCGCCCCGGAACCCACGCCCACCCCGACGCCGGCGTTCGCCAGCGAGGAAGAGGCGTTCGCCGCGGCGGAGGAGGTGTATCGGGAGTACATAGAAGCCGTCAATGCAGAGCATGGAGGCGATGCCAGCGCCGACTCGCACGATTACCTCACCGGCACGATTCTCGAGTCTGAACTCGAGAACAGCCGTGCACTCGAAGCGTCTGGCTTGCACATCGAAGGAGACACGGTCGTTCGTAGCTTTGTCGGAGACGAGACGACCATCGACGCCGTGCAAGCAACCGTGACTGGCATCGCATGTCTAGACATCACGTCGGCGCGCGTGATCGACGCTGTCGGAGAAGATGTCACCCCAGCCGAACGAAGCGACATCTACAGCATCGTCGTCACGTTTGTCGGATCAAGCTCGTCATTGTTGATCTCAAATTATGAGGTAGGCACGGGGACGGTATGCGAAGGCTGATCGCGTCTCTGACCATCGCGATCTCACTCCCCCTGATGGCTTCAGCAAGTGCGGGATGTTCGCAAGGGTCGATCGTCTCTGGCGGGTGCGGGGTATCAAACGACGGCTCATCGATCACCGTAACCGGCACGCAATCCCAGTCCCCCGGCTCCCCGTCTTCCTCCTGGTCCCCCTCCAGCTCCGGCACTCCGGGAACCTCGGGCGCCCCGGTCGACACCGGCCCGAGTGAGCTGGAACGCTGCCGTGCCGACGCCGGCCGCGCACGCGTCTGCCTCGAGCCCCGGCGCCGCACCGAACCCTCGGCTCCGGCCCCGGCATCCGCCCCCGCCGCCCCCACGATCTCCATCAGCGACCTCGTCACCCTCACCCCGGCGACCGCGACCCCGACCGCCGACCCCTTCAACGTCGGAATCGCCGGGCTCCCCACGAACTTCGTCACGACCGCATCCGTGCACACCCGCACCGGCACCCTCTTCGGCGCACCGCTCACCGCCCGATTCACCCCGGTCGGCTACGACTTCGCCTACGGCGACGGCACCACCGCCCACACCACCACTCCCGGCGCCACCTGGGACGCCCTCGGCCAGCCCCAGTTCACCCCCACCGCGACCAGTCACACCTACACCGACCGCGGCACCTACGACACCACCGTCACCATCCACTACACCGCCGAGATCGACCTCGGCACCGGGTGGATCCCCCTCACCGGCACCCTCACCATCCCCGGACCCACCCAGCAGATCCGGATCTACGAAGCCCACACCGCCCTCGTCGCCCACACCTGCACCGAACAACCCACCGCCCCCGGCTGCTGAACACGCACCTGCAGGTGCGATGCACCCGTGCAGGGAGAATCCCCCCGGTCCTCCCTGCACGTGTGCATCCTCCCTGCACGTGCACAACACGGCGGGCCCTTCGACGAGCTCAGGGCGCCAGGTACCGCGCCTCCCGCCGTCTCATCTGCACGGATCGATCACACGTGCACGACGAAACCACCGGATGCTCCGTGCAGACGTGACATCTCCGTGCAGACGAGCGCGCGGCCGCCCCGCCCCGCCTGAGTTCAGGCGACGTTGCCGCGCAGCGCCGCGATCTCGCGCCCGTAGGTGCGGGCATCCGTCTCGGCGTTCTCCTTGAGCTCACGCGCGGTGTCGGCGAAAGCGTCGAGCGCGGGATTCACACCGACGAGCGTGAACGGACGCTCCACGACGCGCAGGTCGAGGCCCCACACGTCTTCGAGCACGCGACGCAGCCAGCCGGTCGAGTGGTCCCAGCCCTCCTTGGGGGTGCCGGGAGCGTAGTTGCCGCCGAGCACCGTGACGAGGGTGGCAGGCTTGCCGCGCAGCGCGGTGCCGGTCGGGTCGATGCGCGGGTCGGTGTAGGCCACGTCGAACCACGTCTTGAAGTGCTGCGAGACGCCGTAGTTGTACAGCGGCACCGCGAAGAGCAGCGCGTCGGCGCCGATCAGCTCGTCGGCGAACGAGGTCGCGAGGGCGCGGGCCTCGACCTGTCCGGGGGTGCGCTGAGCCTCGTCGACGAAGCCGCCGGTGACGGCATCCGCCCACGCGGTCGCGGGCACGGGGTCGGCGGCGAGGTCGCGCCGGGTGACGCGGGAGTCGGGGTGCGACGCGGTCCACTCGGCTTCGACGAGGTCGGCGAGCGACCGGCTGGCGGACGACGCGGGAAGGATGCTCGCATCGAGGCGGAACAGGGACATGGATGAAACCTCTCGTTTTCGTAGTCGCTCGGTTTTTCTTAGCGACATCGGTTAACGTAGCACGCTAGAATGAGGGCATGGCCGAGATCGAGCACGATCTGCACCGGTGCGACGCCGCCGTCACACTCGCCTTCAGCGTGCTCGGAAAACGCTGGAACGGCATGATCGTGTCGTCGCTCGGCGGCGGCCCCTCCACGTTCGTCGCCCTGCGCCGCGCGGTCGCGGGCATCAGCGACACCGTGCTCTCCGACCGCCTCGCCGAACTCGCCGACGCGGGTCTCGTGGCTCGCACGGTCGACGCCGGCCCTCCGGTCACCGTCTCCTACGCACTCACACCCGGCGGCGAGGGACTGCTGCCGATCCTCGACGACCTCGGCACCTGGGCATCCGCCAACCTCGTACGCCGCTGACGACGGCATCCGCCCGTCCAGCGGCATCCGCTGCGCCAGAGTATCCGCACTTCTCGGCGACGGATCTCGGCGCGCGACTCACCAGGGGCTGGGCTCGTAGTCCTTCAGGAAGACGCCGTGGATGTCGTCGCCGGCCTCGCCACGCACGATCGGGTCGTACACGCGGGCGGCGCCGTCGACCAGGTCGAGCGGGGCGTGGAAGCCCTCCTCCGCCAGGCGCACCTTCGTGTAGTGCGGGCGCTCGTCGGTGATCCAGCCGGTGTCGACGGCGGTCATCAGGATGCCGTCCTTCTCGAGCATCTCGCCCGCACTGGTGCGCGTGAGCATGTTGAGCGCGGCCTTGGCCATGTTGGTGTGCGGATGCCCCGGACCCTTGTACCGGCGCGAGAACTGCCCCTCCATCGCCGACACGTTCACCACGTACTTGCGGTGCGCCGACGACGCCGCCATCGACGCGCGCAGGCGGCTGATGAGCAGGAACGGCGCGGTCGTGTTGGCGAGCTGCACCTCGAGCATCTCGAGCGGATCGACCTGGTCGACCGACTGCACCCAGCTGTTGACGGTGTTGACGTCGGGCACGAGTCCGCCGGCGTCGATCGCGGTGCCGTCGGCATGCTTCTCGAGCGACGACGAACCGGGCGCCATCGCGACGCGGGCGAGGTCCTCGGCGGTCAGCGCCTGGCCGCCCTGCTCGGCGACGGTTCCGCCGAGGGCCGCGACCGACAGCAGCGGGTGGGCATCGACGGATGCCTGCAGCGCCTGCGGGTGCGGATCGGCGGTGTGCCCGAAGGTCTCCATCTCGGGGAGCGGGCCGTCGGGAAGCGGGTGGAGTTCGGCATCCGCCAGCAGCGAGTACGAACCCGGCGAGCGGCGCACGGTCTGCGCGGCGTTGTTGATGAGGATGTCGAGGGGCCCCTGCGCGGCGACGGAGTCGGCGAGGCCGATCACCTGGGCGGGGTCGCGCAGGTCGATGCCGACCACGCGCAGGCGGTGCAGCCAGTCGGCGGAGTCGGGCAGCGCGGTGAACCGGCGCACGGCATCGCGCGGGAAGCGCGTGGTGATCGTGGTGTGCGCGCCGTCGCGCAGCAGCCGGAGCGCGATGTGCATGCCGATCTTCGCGCGGCCGCCCGTGAGCAGTGCGCGCTTGCCCGTGAGGTCGGTGCGGGCGTTGCGCTTGCCGTGGCTGAAGCGGGCGCAGTCCGGGCACAGCTGGTGATAGAACGCGTCGACCAACGTGTACGGCTGCTTGCAGATGTAGCAGTTGCGGGGCTTGAGCAGCTCGCCGGCGATGGGGGCGTCGACGACGCTCGTGGCGAGGTCGTTGCCGCGCGTCTCGTCGTCGATGCGGTCCGGTGCACCGGTCGCCGTGCGGGCGACGACGGCCTTGTCGGCCTCGGCGATAGCGTCGCGGATCTCCTTGCGGCGCACGCGCTTGACGGCCTTGAACATCGCGGCGGTCGCGTGGCGCACGGCCACGAAGTCGGGGTGCTCGTTGTCGATCTCGTGCAGCTCGCTCAGCACGCGCAGGGTCGTGGCGAGATCGTCGGGATCGATGCCGGGGCCGAGGTCGCCGGAATCGCTGAGGTCGTCGCGGGGCGCATCGGTCATTGTGCCGATTTTACGCGAGAAACCCGGGCGTGCCCTGCGGACGGGAGCAGCCCTCGACCCGAGCCACCCGACGGGGGCACAATGTCTGCATGCCCACTGATGCGCATGTCCTCGGCCCCGGCCTGCTGCCGACGCCGTTCACGGCCGACGAGATCCGCGAGGCGACCGGCGCCGGCAAGACCATCCGCCTGTTCGTCGAGTCACCCGACGGATCTCAGCACGAGCGGTTCAACCGATTCGAGCAGACGGATGCCGAGGGCGCCACGCTCCGGGCCTGGTTCGCCGAGAACCCCGCCGACGTCGTGACGAGCCGGGTCACCTGGACCGATCTGCAGCACCACGCGGCGTTCCCCGCCGACCACACCACCGTCACGACCGAGGCGATCGACATCCCCCTCGGCCGCGTCGAGTGCACGCGCTACGACACGTCCGACGGCCCGGATGCCCCGGTGGAGACGTACTGGTTCTCGCCCGCCCACCCCGGCATGCCGGTGCGCTACGAGGTGCCGCTCGACGGCGGGGTACTGCGCACGACGGTGATGAGCATCGAACCGGCGTGACGGGCGCGAGACTCTGCCGCAGTGTCGGAGACCCGGCGTAGGGTCGCTGCATGAGCGCACAGATCGAAAGCCACGGAGTCGTCCCGTCTTATCTGCTCGCCCGGCTGGCTGCATCGGGGCGGTTCCCGCGTGCGGCCGCCGCCGCGCGGCAGACCCTCACCGCGGGCCGGCCGCCGTTCCGCGCCCGCATCGACCTCTCGATCGACGAGAACGGCGACCTGGTCGCGCAGCTGTCGGATGCCCCGAACCGCACGATCAGCGACGCGGCGAACACGCAAGACCTTCCGGGCGCGGTCGTGCGCTCCGAAGACGACCCGCCCGTCGCCGATGCGCCGGTCAACGAGGCCTACGACGGGCTCGGGGCGACCTTCGAACTGCTGCTCTCGGCGTTCGGCCGCAACTCGCTCGACGATGCCGGCGCACCTCTCGACGCGACGGTGCACTACGGCGTCGACTACGACAACGCCTTCTGGGACGGCGAGCGCATGGTGTTCGGCGACGGCGACGGCGAGGTGTTCCGCGGCTTCACCGGATCGCTCACGGTGATCGGCCACGAACTCGCCCACGGGGTCGTGCAGCACACCGCGAACCTCGAGTACCAGGGGCAACCCGGTGCGCTCAACGAATCGATCGCCGATGTGTTCGGTGCGCTGACCGAGCAGTACGCGCAGGGGCAGAGCGCCGCCGACGCCACCTGGCTCATCGGCGCCGAGATCTTCACCGAGGCGGTGGAAGGCGTGGCGCTGCGCTCGATGATCGCGCCCGGAACGGCCTACGACGACGACGAGCTCGGCAAGGACCCGCAGCCCGACCACATGAGCGGCTTCGTGCGCACGACCGAAGACAACGGCGGCGTGCACATCAACTCCGGCATCCCCAACCGCGCCTTCGCCCTCTTCGCCACCGACCTCGGCGGCAACGCGTGGGAGACCGCCGGCACCGTCTGGTACCGTGCGCTCACCGGAGGACTGTCGAGCACGGCGACGTTCACGGCCTTCGCCGACGCGACGGTCGCGGCCGCATCCGAGGTCGATGAGGCCACCGCGACAGCCGCTCGACGCGCCTGGACGAGCGTGGGAGTCTATGAGGATGAGCGAGTCCCCGCAGCCGACTGACGCCGAGCCGTCGGCTGCGCCCGAATCCTCGGGCGACGGCGGGCGGTCATCCGACCCCGGGGTGGTCATCGCCGTGGTGCGCACGGGCGGGATCGCGGGGATCAGCCGACGATGGCGCGTGGAGATCGCGGCATCCGACTCTCCCGACGCCGAACCGTGGATCGCGCTCATCGAACGCTGCCCGTGGAGCGCCGAGCCCGAGAGCTCCGCCGGCGCCGACCGCTTCGTCTGGAGCATCCGCGCGCGCACCCCCACAGAGCACCTCGAACGCGAGCTCCCCGATGGCGCCGTCGCCGGGCCCTGGCGCGACCTGGTCGATGCCGTGCGCGCCGCCTCGGCCTGACGCCCGTTCGCCTCGGCCTGAGGCCCGTTCTCGCCGCGAGTGGTCGCCACACGCCGCTCGCGATGCCTGAGACACGGCATGTCCCGACCCCTCGCGCCTCGGCCCCGCCCGCGCGCCCCGTGGATCCGGTGTGAATCAGCGCCGCCCGGCCGCGACGGAGAGACAATGGGCGAATGGGACTGTTCCAGCACCGCCCGGAAGAAGAAGAGAACCAGTGGGCCGGGCTTCCGTCCGAGCCACTCGAACGTGACGGCGTCGACGCGCTCGCCACCACGCCCGCCGTCGACCCGCTGTCGATCGGCCTCGGCGCCGAGCTCGGGTCGATCGTGTTCCCCGTCGCGCCCCCGGCGCCATCCGCGGTGTCGACCGAGAATCGCGAACCGGACGAGGACTGACATGACCTCCCCCGCATCCGACGGCATCGAGGTCCGCCGCGTGACGGCCGACGAATGGATGCTGTGGCGCGCCGCGCGCCTCGAAGCTCTGCGCGAATCGCCCGCCGCCTTCGGCTCGCAGCTCACCGACTGGATCGAGGCGCCCGAGTCGCGGTGGCGGGAGCGGCTGTCGGTTCCCGGGGCGCACGACCTGCTCGCGGTCGACGGCGAGCACGTCGTCGGAATGATCACCGGCATGCCGGTGGCCGACGACCCCTCCCGCACCGAACTGATCTCGATGTGGGTCGCTCCGTCGGCGCGCGGCACGGGACTCGCCGCCGATCTGATCGATCGCATCGTCGATTGGGCGACGGAGGCCGGGGCATCCGTCCTCGATCTCTCGGTCATGCCCGACAACCCGTCGGCGCACCGCGCCTACGAGCGCGCGGGTTTCACACCCCTCGACGAACCCGGCGACCTGCTCCCCGACGGTCGCCGCGAGATCCGGATGCGCCGCACCCTGCGCTGACGCGCCCTCTTTCCTCGTGAGGGTCAAAACACGCCGCGCCACCGGCATCCGCTGCGGCGTGTTGTGACCCCTCACGTTCGTGAGACGCGCCCCGCCGGCGACGTCGGCGGCCCGGGCTACGGTGGAGGGATGACGATCACCGCCGCCGCAGACGGCTCCGCTCTGGGCAACCCCGGCCCCAACGGCTGGGCCTGGTACATCGACGACGACAACTGGGCGGCGGGCGGGTCTCCCCACGGCACCAACAACCAGGGCGAACTGCAGGCGGTGCTCGAACTGCTGCGCGCGACGGCCGGCACCGACGAGAAGCTGCTCATCCGCTGCGACAGCCGGTACGTGATCGACTCGGTGACGAAGTGGATGCCGGGCTGGAAGCGCAAGGGCTGGCGCAAGTCCGACGGCGGCCCCGTGCTCAACCGCGACATCCTCGAGGGCATCGACGAGGCGATCCGCGGGCGCGACGTCGAATTCTCGTGGGTCAAGGGGCATGCCGGCGACCGGCTGAACGAGGCCGCCGACGAGCGGGCGAATGCCGCGGCGAAGGCCTATCAGGCGAAGCAGGAACCGCGCCGCGGCCCCGGGTTCACGCTCGCGTCCGGCGCCGGCGCCGCCGTCGCGGCCTCCGCCCCGGTCGCGGCATCTGCGCAGCACGCCCCGTCTGCGGCATCCGCTCCGGTCACGACCGCCCCCTCGGATGCCCCGCTCTGGGCCGAGACGTCGTCGCTGTTCGACGACTTCGACACTCCCTCGGCCGACCCGATCGAGCTGCGCCTGAGCCTCACCGGCGATGAGCACGCCCGCCTGCGCGACCGCGCCGAGGCGCAGGGCATCTCGCTCGAAGCGGCCCTGCGCCGTCTGATCTGACGCGCGTACACTCGCCTCATGTCGACAACCGCGCGCACGATCGGCCGCATCTTCCTCGGATCCTCCCTCGTCTTCGCCGGCGTCTCGCACCTGACGTTCGCCCGCCGCGAGTTCCAAGCCCAGGTACCCGAATCGCTGCCGCTCGACCCCGACGTCACCGTGCTCGCCTCGGGCGTCGTCGAGGTCGGTCTCGGCTCGGCGCTGCTGCTGGCCCGCAAACGACGCCGTCGGGTCGGCACGATCGCCGCACTGTTCTTCATCGCGGTGTTCCCCGGCAACGTCTCGCAGTGGATGCACCAGCGCGACGGCTTCGGTCTCGACACCGACATGAAGCGCTTCGTGCGACTTTTCTTCCAGCCGGCGCTGGTCGCACTGGCTCTGTGGTCGACCCGCACGCGCCGCTGAGGCGCGTTCCCACGACCCGCGGAGCCGACCAAAAGTAGACTCGGCGGATGAGTGGACGGCGGGTGACGCAGCGGTGAGGACGCGTACCGTCTTCGGCCTGCTCCGACTCGGCGCCGCCGCGCTCTGCCTGGTCGCCCTCATCCACCGTCTCGCGTGGGGGCTCGCCTCGCACACGATCGCCAGCCAGAACTTCTTCGCCTACCTGACCAACCAGTCGAACGTCGCGTTCGTGGTGCTGCTCACGATCGCCGGCATCATCGCGCTCCGCAAGGCCCGCGATCCGCGCTGGCTCACCGTCACCCTCGCCCTCGTGCTCACGTGGACGATCACGGCCGGCATCGTGTTCGCCATCCTCGTCTGGCAGGCGGGGCTGCGCGGCATCCGCATCGACGTGCCCTGGTCCGATCAGGTGCTGCACTTCTACCTGCCTGCCTGCGCCGCACTCGCCTGGGCGCTCGCCCCCGGCCATCGCGCTGTGCCGTGGCGGGTCATCCCGGCGACGCTGATCTACCCGCTCGTGTGGGGCGGGTTCACGATGATCCGCGGCCCGATCATCGGCTGGTACCCGTACTACTTCCTCGACCCGCGGCAGATCAGCGGACCGGCCGAGTTCCTGGTGTCGTCCGGCATCGCCCTCGCGACGTTCGCGACCGTCGCGACCGCGCTCGTGCTCATCAGTCGGATGCCGCTGCCCCGTCGCCTGCGGCAGGATCAGGCCGGGTAGACGACGCACCGCCGTGCCAGGCGGCGCACCGCCGCGTCACGCCGCGTAGGGCCCGAGCGCCTCCAGCGCCAGGGTGACCGCCTCGTCCTTGCCGAGTTCCGAGAACCTCGCCGCAGCGTCACCGCCGACGATCCCCACCAGCACGTTCTCGCCGGTAGCGGGGAGCAGGTTGATCCAGGTGCGGATGCCGACATCGCCGCCGACCGTGTGCCATACCGCCTCTTCGGCATTCCAGAACGGCTCGTCCCAGCGCAGCCACACGGTCTCGATCGACCCCATCGCGAGCGCCGAGATCGCGCCGCGGTTGGCGAACGGCAGCGGCGGGTCGAACTCGATGCCCTGCTCCTGCAGCACTCCGAGCGGCACCGTCACGACGACGCGGTCGAACGACAGCGCCTCACCGGTGCCCATGCGCACGCTCACGCCGGTGTCGTCGTAGGCGAGGCGGGTGACCGGCTGGTTGAGACCGACCTGCACACCGTCGAGCGTGTGCTCGATGAACGGCAGCAGGCTGTCGCGGGCGGCGCGCGGCTCGGCCGGAGGGAGCGGCGGGGCGAACCAGCTCGACAGCTTCGCGGCCTCCGCGCCCGAGGTGGTGGCGAGAAGCGCGAGCAGGGCGAGGATCGTGGGGTCGGCCGTGTCGACGCCTGCCGCGACGAGAGCATCCGCGACCGAACTGTCGACGGGGGCGGCCTGAGCGGTGGCGATCGCCGCGGTCAGGGACTCGGTGGCGACGGCATCCGTGTCTCCGTCGGGCGAGCGCCAGAGCGAGCCCGCGAGATCGACGACGGAGATGTCCTCGGCCTCGAGCGTCTGTACGAGGTCGGCATCCGCCTCGCCGAACAGCCATGCGCCGAGCTGCGGAGGAAGTGGCCAGGCGTCGTCGACCCGTGAATACACGCGTCCGCCGACGCGGTCGCGCGCTTCGAGAACGGTGACCTCGAAGCCCGCGTCGTTCAGCCGCGCGGCTGCCGTGGCGCCGGCGAGCCCCGCACCGATCACGGCGATGCGCTCGCCGTCGCCCGCGGCATCCCGCAGTTCATCGGCGGCGCGCTCACCCGAGGCGATCGCTCCGCGCATGGTGGCCGGGGCCTCCTCATCGGTGGCCTCGCCGGCGAAGAACAGGCGGTCGTCGACCGGGCGCGCGAGGGCGCTGCGGGTCTCGGCCCCGACGCCGGCGGGCACGAAGCTGACGGCACCGAACGCGTACTGGTCGCTCGTCCAGGTCGAGCGGATGCTGGCGGCCGGAAGCGGCACGCCGTTCGTGGGCTGCGGCTCGGGCGAACGCGTCGGGGTGCGCGTGGGCGTGGGTTCGGGCTCCGGGGTACACGAGGCGAGCAGCACCGAAAGGGCCCCGGCCCCGGCGCCCAGAAGCAGAGTGCGGCGCGTGATCCTCATCGTGTCGCCACTTTATCCCGCCTGGGTGGACAGTGGCTGCTCGGGAGGGCGTACCCAACTCAGGAAGAGTGCGGCCGTCGGGCACGGAAACCCCCGGATTCGGGCCCGGATCGTCCATTCCTCCTGAGTTGGTGCCACGGGCGAGCGCCGAACATCACTCCGCAGGATGACGCGGCGGCGACGGCATTGACCGTAACGTCGAATGCGATGGACAATCCCTTCGGCGAAGTGCCGGTGCTGCCGGTCGTCATTCCCCTCGCGCTCGTGGTCTTCCTGCTGATGCTGTGGCGATTGCAGATCCGCCGTGCGTTCTCGTGGCCCCGCGCCGCGGTGGCCGCGGCCCTTGCCGTGTATGCGGCGGGAATCGTGGGCAACACGATCTTCCCGATCTTCCTGAACAAGCCGAGCAGTGGGGAACCCTGGACTCCAGCGCTCGCGCTCGTGCCCTTCGCCGACTACGAGATCGCCGACGCTCTCACGAATGTTCTCGTCTTCGTGCCGCTCGGCATCCTCGTCGCGCTCGTGCTCGCACGTCCGACGTGGCCGCGAGTGGTCGCGATCAGCGCCGGGGTGAGCCTCGCCGTCGAGCTCTCTCAGCTCGCGGCACAGCGGCTCTTCGCGGGCGGGCACGTCGCCGACATCAACGACTTCCTCTCGAACGTCACCGGCGGCGCTCTGGGCTACGGCATCCTGCTCCTCCTCGTGCGGATGCCTCGACTGGGCCGGTTCGTCGACAGGTTCCGCTGGGCACCGGCAACCGTTCACGACTCCGGAGATCCGCGCCCGCAACGCGAAGAAACCGGCCGATCCGTGCGGAATCGGCCGGTTTCTCCGGAGTTGTGAACGGTCAGACCGCGAGCAGCTCCCGCTCGAGGCGGGCGTACGAGGTCTCCATGCCGTCGGCCATGCCGGTGGCGAGGATCATGTCGCGCGTCTCCTTGTCGGGGTACTCGATGTACAGCGTGATGAGGGTCGCGCCGTCCTCCTCGTAGAGGTTGAGGTCGTTGAGCGTCTCGACCGGCATCCCGATCATCCGCTCGGTCTGCACCGACCGCTTCGGGGCATCGATCAGCAGCGCCTCCCCCTCGAACCCGAACGGTTCGCCCTCGGTCTCGCCGACCGGAGCCCAGGAGGTGACGTAGCCCTGACCGACCTCGGTCGCGACCGTGCACTCCGTCATCACCCAGCCGTCGGGTCCGAGCAGCCACTGCTTCATGAGCTCAGGTTCGTTGTGCGCACGCCAGACCAGCTCACGCGGCCCCTCGACGAGGCGCGTGATGCGCACGTGGGTGTCGTCGAGCAGTTCGACCCGCGTGCCCTTGCCCTGCGCGTAGTCGCGGAGGTCCTGCAGCACGGCGTCGAGCTGGCTCATCGCGAGCGTCGTCCCCTCGACGGCGCCCATCGCCACGACCTGCTCGAGCGCCTCGGCCGAGGCGAAGTAGCTGGTGTTGACCATGCGCGTGCCCTCGGCGGTCGGTGTGAACGTGAACGTCATGCGCATCGACGGCAGGTCGGGGTTCGGGGTTCCGTCCTCGTCGGCGAAGGCGTCGAGGACCTCGAAGCCGTTCGGGCCGTCGATGTTGAGGAACTCCCAGGTGCCGGAGGCCTTCTCGCCGCGCGGTCCGTTCATCGTGTAGTTCGCCTTGCCACCCACGGTGTGGTCCCAGTGGGTGAAGGTGGCGGGCCATCCGGGAGGACCCCAGAAGCGCTCGAGCTGCCGCGGGTCGCTGTAGGCGTCCCACACCCGCTCGACCGGGGCCGCCAGATCGGCGACGACCGTCATGGTGAGGTTCTCGGCATCCGTGATCACATCGGTGACAGGCATTGTCAGTCTCCTTGTTCGTGTTCGGTGTGTTCGGCGTTCTTCGTGGTGCTCGTGGTGCTGTCGGTGCTCGGGGCGGGCGCGGCCAGCAGGTCGTCGAGGCGAGCGATGCGCGATCGCCACAGCTCTTCGTAGCGGGCGAGCAGCGCCTTGGCGCGGGCGATCATCTCGGGATTCGCGCGCACGAGGCGCTCGCGTCCCTCGGCGCGCTTGACGATGAGGTTCGCGGCCTCCAGCACGGCGACGTGCTTCTGCACTGCGGCGAACGACATCTCGTACTCGGCGGCGAGGGTCGAGACCGACTGCTCGTTCTCGATAGTCCGGCGCAGGATGTCGCGCCGGGTCGACGTGGCCAGTGCGTGGAAGACACGGTCGACCTCCGCTTCGGTGAGTTCTCGTTGTACAACCATTTGGTTGTACGTTAGACCCGGGCGCGGGATGTGTCAAGAGGTTCTGTCGGATCCGCTCCTTCCGGATCCACCTGCAGGTGATCGGCAGGCGCGCCCGAGCGGCGCCGCCGCGCCCGGAATCCTCGACCTAGGGTCGAGCGCATGGACTACAACTCCCTGTTCCCCCTGGTCTCCGCGATGTGGACCTCCGTCGCGCTCCTCGCGGGCGGCTACGCCCGCACGCGCAACCGCTCGGCGTGGACGTGGTTCCTGCTCACGCTCTTCTTCGGACCGATCGCGGCGTTCCTGCTCGTCGTGTGGGAGCCGGCGCCGCAGAAGCCGTCGGCCCAGACTCCGACGGAGAACTGAGGGGTGACGCGGGCGGGGCGGGGCCCTTCGACAAGCTCAGGGACCCAGTAGCGCTCAGGGGCCCTTCGACAAGCTCAGGGACCCAGTAGCGCTCAGGGACCCAGTAGCGCTCAGGGACCCAGTAGCGCTCAGGGGCCCAGTAGCGCTCAGGAACCGGGTGACGCAACTCGGTTCCTGAGCGAGCGAAGCGAGACGAAGGGCGCACGCAGAAGGAGGGCGACGGAACCCCGTCGCCCTCCTCCCCTCGGTCACCTCAGGGGTGATCCGTTCACTCGGCCATCGACACCGACGTGAAGTCCAGCCACCAGCTCTTCGGCTGCTCGAAGCCCTGCACGGCCGACGACATCGCACGGGGGGCGGTGTCGTTGGCGACGAACAGCCACGCGGCATCCTGCGTCACCAGGTGTCCGACCTGGGTGAGCAGAGCGGCGCGCTCCTCGTCGTCGACCGTGACCAGCGCCTGGTCGTAGAGCGCCTCGGCCTCTTCGTTGCAGTAGTCGAAGAAGTTGCCGTCGCAGCCGAACCAGAAGCCTTTCCAGCTGGAGGGCTGCTCCAGGCTGAACGCCTGGTTCGCGGCCTGCCATCCGGTGTTGCCTTCGCCGAGCTGCGCGTACATGCCCGAGAAGTCCACCGGCTCGAGCGAGACGTCGATGCCGACCTCGGCGAGCTGCGCCTGCAGCGCCTCGTTCATGGCCTTGGCCTGCATCGAGCCCGACCCGGCGGTGATGTAGCCCACGGTCACGTCGACGCCGTCGGGGTAGCCGGCCTCGGCGAGCAGCGCCTTGGCCTTCTCGGGGTCGTACGTGTAGAGGTCGTCATCGGCGGTGTAGTACAGGCTCGCCTCGGCGAACATCTGGGCGGCGGGAGCGGCGGTGCCGTGCAGAAGGTCGTCCGCGATCGCGTCGCGGTCGATCGCGTAGTTCATCGCCTGACGCACGCGGATGTCGTCGAACGGTGCCTCCTGCGTCATGAGCTGCCACGACCACTCCCAGTCGAACGGGTTGCCGGTCGCCACGAAGCCCGCATCCTCGAGGCTCGCGAGGTCATCGGGCAGGGCGGCCTCGATCCAGTCGACGCGTCCGGAGCGCAGAGCCGCGGTGCGTGCGGAGGGATCGGGGATCAGCTCGACCGTGAGGCGGTCGAGCTTGGCGACGTCGCCCCAGTAGTCCTCGTTGCGGGTGAACGAGATCGACTGGTTCTGGGCGAGCGAGTCGAACACGAACGGACCGGTGCCGACCGGGTTCGTGGCCTGGCCCGCGGCCCCCGACTCGTCGAGCGACGTGGGGCTCGCGAAGTAGACGTTGTACAGGTCGGCCAGGAAGAAGGCGAACGGCTGGTTCAGGGTGAACGTCACCGTCTGGTCGTCGACCTTCTCGACCGAATCGACGAAGGTGAGCACCGTGTAGTACGTGATGAGCACCGGGTCGTAGTTCGGGTCGGACTCGTCGGTGTAGCGGGTGATGTTGTAGATCAGGGCATCCGCGTCCCAGGGGGTGCCGTCGTGGAACGTCACGTCCTCCTGCAGGTGAAAGGTGTACTGCAGGCCGTCCTCCGAGACGTCCCACGACTCGGCGAGCGCGGGCGCCACACCGGCGGGTGCGTTCGGGTCGGAGACGTCGCGCTTGGTGAGGCCCTCGTACACGAGGTTGCCGATCAGGCGCTGGCCCTCGTAGCCGGCGGTCGTGATCGCGCCGGTGTCGAGGCTCGGGAACGAGGCCATCTGCGAGCCGATGACCAGTTCCTGCTCGCCGTCGGATCCGCCGGTCGGCGCTCCACCGGAGGAGCAGGCCGAGAGCGCGAGACTCGACGCCAGAACGAGGCCTGCAACGATTGCCGCTCTGCGGCGTGGGGATGGGGTGTTCATGTCTCTCCTCAGGTTCGCTGTGTGTGGTGCGGGTAGTGGTGCGGTGGTGCGGGTAGGGGTGGTGCGGTCTTCAGGCGTGCATCAGGGTGCGCGCGGCCAGAAGTTCTCGGGTGTACGGATCGGTCGGGTCGGCGAGCACGGCGGCGGTCTCGCCGGACTCCACGGCGTGGCCGCGGTTGAGCACGAGGATGTCGTCGGCGATGTGCTCGACGACGGCGAGGTCGTGCGTGATGAAGAACATCGCCACCCCGAGCTGCGCCTGCAGGTCGGCGAACGTGTTCAGCACCTGCGCCTGCACCGACTTGTCGAGCGCCGACACCGCCTCGTCGCAGATCAGCAGCTTCGGCTTGCTGGCGATGGCGCGGGCGATCGCCACGCGCTGGGCCTGTCCGCCCGACAGCTCGTGCGGGAAGGCGTGCACGTAGTCGGCGGCGAGGGCGACGGTTGCGAGCAGATCGACCGAACGCGACGCCCATTCTCGGCGGGCGATACCCTGCGCGCGCAGCTGGAAGGCGAGGCTGTCACCGATCGTCATCGCCGGGTTCAGGGCGTTGCGGGGGTCCTGCGGCACGAGCTGGAAGTCACGACGGGCCTGCCGCAGCTCCTTCGCGCTCAGCGCGAAGAGGTCGCGCCCATCGAGCCGCACGGTGCCGGCATCCGGTCGCATCAGGCGCATCACGATGCGCCCGAGCGTCGACTTGCCGCTGCCGGACTCGCCCACGACACCGAGCGTGCGTCCGGACTCGATCGAGAAGTCGACGCCGTGCAGGGCGGTGAAGTCGCCGAAGCGCTTCACGATGCCGGAGCCTTCCAGTACCGCGGTCATGCTGCCTCCTCCTGTGCTCCGTCGGATCCGCCGGCTCCGACGCTTCCGTCGGCGACGGCGTGGCCGGGTGCGACCTCGTGCAGGGTTCCCCAGTCGCGGCGCATCCGCACGGAGTCGGGAACGACGGCGAGCCCGCCGCGCGGCACTCCGGCCGAGGGCTCCGCGGCGAGGAGCGCTCGGGTGTACTCGTGGCGGGGAGCGCGCAGCACGTCGGGCGCGTAGCCCAGCTCGACGATCTGACCGCCCAGCATCACGGCCACGCGGTCCTGCGCCTGCGAGGCGATGAGCGTCGCGACGCCGATGTCGTGCGTGATGAAGAGGATCGCCGTATGCAGACGGTTGCGCAGATCGTCGAGCAGGCCGACGACGTGTGCGCCCACGGCCGCATCGAGCGCGCTCGACGGTTCGTCGGCGACGATGAGTTCGGGCCCGCAGCTGATCGCGATCGCGATGGCGATGCGCTGGCGCATTCCGCCCGAGACCTCGTGCGGATAGCAGCGCATCACCCGCTCGGCATCGCGGATCTGCACCTGCTCGAGCAGCTCGAGCGCACGCGCCTTGGCGGCCGCGCGACTCGGGCACTGGCGGTGCTGCAGCAGGGTTTCGACGATCTGCGATCCGATGCGCCGCATCGGGTCGAGCGACGAGTTCGGGTCCTGCGGCACCATCCCGATGCGGTCGCCGTGCAGCATCCGCAGACGGGATGCCGGAGCGCCGATGAGGTCGACGCCGTCGAAGTACGAGGTTCCGCTCACCGTCGCGGTCCGCGCCGCCAGGCCGGTCACCGCCCGGGCGAACACCGACTTGCCGCTGCCGGACTCGCCGAGCAGCACGGTCACCTGACGCTTCTCGAGACCGAGGCCGAGGTTCGAGACGACGGTGCTGGCGCCGCCGCCCGAGCGGGGGAACGAGACGCTGATGCCGGTGGCGTCGAGCACCAGCGCGGCCGGGTCGGCGAGGCCTCCCGCGGGAGGGGCGAGGAGGGTCTCGGTCATGACTTCTGTCCCTTTCCGGAGATCGCATCGCGGATGCCGTCACCGACGAGCGGGAAGAGCATCGAGAGCAGCAGGATCATCACCACAGGCGCGAGCGCGAGTGTCGGGTTCGTGTAGACCGCCGCCTGCATCTCGTAGAGGATCGACCCGAGCTCGGGTTGCGGCGAGGGGACGCCGAGTCCGATGAATCCGAGACCGCCCGAGATCGCGACGTTGGCGCCGACGAGCGAGGTCGAGTACGCGAGAACGGCGGGGAGGGTGACCGGAACGATCTGCCGCAGCAGGATCGTGCCGCCCGTCGCCCCGCTCGAACGGGCCGCGGTGACGAAGTCGAGCTCGCGGATGCGGGAGACCTCGGTCTCGGCGATGCGGGCGACCGGCGCGATCCACACGAGGGTGAGCGCGAGGATCAGCGTGCCCAGGCCGACACCGAACGAGATCGCCAGCAGCAGGGCGAGCAGCACTCCGGGGAAGGCGAAGAGCAGGTCGACCCCGCGCATCAGGATCGTGTTCGTGACCTTGCCGGCGAGACCGGCGATCGTGCCGATCGCGAGGCCGAGCACGGTGGCGATGACGATGGGGACCACGCTGACGATGAGAGAGGTGCGGGTTCCGTAGACGAGTCGGCTGAGCAGGTCGCGCCCCTGCGTGTCGGTACCGAGCACGTGGCCGTCGGTGAAGAAGGGGAGCAGACGCTCGGACAGCGACCCCGTGAGCGGGTCGGCAAGCGGCAGCAGCGGAGCCGCGAGCACGACGGCGGTGAGCAGCGCGACGATGCCGAGCGCGACGACGGATCGCAGCGGCATCCGGCTGAGCACCGATCGGCGACGGAATCGGGGCACGGCATCCGACGCCGCGACGGAGGCGGTGAGGACCGGGGGTTCGGCGAGTGCGCTCATGCGCGTCCCTTTCTGATTCGCGGGTCGAGGACCGCGTTGACGACGTCGGCGACGAGGAGCACCAGGACGAAGATCATCGCGATGATCAGGGCGACGGCCTGGACGAGCGTGTAGTCGCGCAGGCCGACCGACTGCACGATGAGGGCGCCGAGGCCGGGGATGCTGAAGATCTGCTCGACGAACAGTGCACCGCCCAGCATCGTGCCGACCTGGATGCCGAGCACCGTGATCATCGGCGGCAGCGCGTTGTGATGCGCGTGCACGGTCAGCCGCCAGGGCGAGAGGCCGCGCGCCTGCAGGGTGGGCAGCAGGTCGGTCGACTGCAGGGTCGAGATCGACGTCTTCAGCGACCGCGCCATCTGGGCGCCGGGTGCGAGTGCCAGCGCGGTCGCCGGCAGCAGGAGGTGGGCGGCGAGGTCGCCGACCGAGCCGTCGCCGCGGGTCGAGACACCGCCGGCGGGGAACAGCGGCCACACCACCGCGAAGGCGATGAGCAGCACGAGCGCGACCGTGTACTGCGGGGCCGACAGGAACAGTGATTCGATCCAGTCGGTCGTGCGGCGCACGCCGCGGAACCGAGTGGTGGCGAGGTTGCCCATCACGATGGCGAGACCGATCGCGAGGATGCTGGCGAGTCCGCCCAGGAGCAGGGTGTTCGTGAGCGCCGGTCCGATGATGTCGGTCACGGGGCGACCCTGGCTGTACGAGAAGCCGAGGTTGCCGCCGAGCACCTGCCCGATCCAGATCGTGAACTGCGACATCAGGGGCTGGTCGAGGCCCATCACCTCGCGCAGCTTCTCGCGCTCGGCGGGGCTGCTGTCGGTTCCGAGGATCGTCAGCGCGGGGTCACCGGGGATGGCGCGGATGGCGAAGAAGACGACGACGGCGATGAAGAGCGCCGTCACGACGGTCATCACGATCCGACCGCTCACGAGACGCACTAACCGGTTCTGTGCGATGGCTTTGTAGTCCATAATTGGAATTATGCACTGATGTACTGTTTCGGTACTGTTTCGTATTGATGACACTGTTGTCCCCGTCGGGACGAGCCCCGTGTTTCCGGGCATCCGACACGCGAGAATCACGTCGCAGTCCGAAGAAATCTGCACGACGTCCGTCAGAGAAAGGACCCCTATGGCCCTCCGGCACGCGATCCTGGCCGCCCTCTCGCGAGGAAAGCCTCGAACCGGATACGACCTCAACTCCAGCTTCAACGACGTGAACGACCGCGCCTGGCACGCGAGTCCCTCGCAGGTGTACTCCGAGCTGACGAAGATGGAGAAGCTCGGCCTCATCGATATCAGCGAGCGCAACCAGCGCGGCCGCACGAGCTACATCATCAACGACGAAGGTCTCGACGAGCTCCGGCGCTGGCTGCTCCACGATCAGCCCGACCACGGCGTGCGCGACGACGCGATGCTGCGACTGCTGAACCTCTGGACGCTCGACGACGCCGACGCCGCCTACCTCCTCGACGCCGAGGTCACGTTCCAGCGCCAGCGGCAGTTCAGCCTGACCCACCTCCTGTCGAACTGGGAGGAGGAGCGCGAGGACTACGACAGCCCGGTCTGGCGCAGTCGGCGAGCGCTCTACACGCTGTGGCTGCGGCAGACGACGCTGACCCTCGACTGGCTCGACGAACTGCGCGTCGTGCTCGAGCATCCCGAGATCCCCGTGCCCGACGCGCTCGAAGGGGCCGCCCCCGCACGCGCGTGATGCGTGCGGAGACGACCTCTCGGGAGCCGTTCTGCGGCGGTGCCGCTCAGGCGCCGATCGTCGCCAGATCCTCGGCCGTCCGGCCGTAGCCCGGCGTCGTGTACCGCTGCGCCCACTCGGCATCCTCGGCCAGCAGCTCGCGCCACGGGGCGACCTCGACGTAGAGCACGCGGAGCGAGTCGAGGGCGGCGCGGTGCAGCGCCTCGCCGTCGGTCGAGACGGCATCCAGCGGAACCGCCACGTCGAAGTTCTTCATCATGCCGGTGCGCGAGGTCGTCTCGACGCACACGTTCGTCTGCAGGCCGGCGACGATGAGGCGGGTGACGTCGAGATTGCGCAGGATCGGGTCGAGGTCGGTGTTGAAGAAGGCATCCCACCGGTGCTTCTCGATCACGATGTCACCGGGCTCGGGGCGCACGGCGTCGAGCACCTGCGAGCCCCAGTCGGCGTCGTCGCCGATCGGCGACTCCTCGTCGCTCGCAGCCGACGACGCCAGCAGACGGCGCATGCTCGGCGTCGCGTCCGCTCCGTCGGCGCGGGAGGTCTGCCGCGTGTAGATCACCGGCATCCCCTGAGCGCGAGCGGCCGCGAGCAGCTCGGCGCACTCGGCGACGACCTCGTCGAAATTCCAGATCGGCGGCCACCCCAGGGCGCTCCGTCGCTCCTGCTGCAGGTACATGTTCTGCATGTCGATCATGATCAGCGCTGTTCTCGAGCTCATCTCAAACCCAATCTCGTAGTGTGTCTTGATAGTCCAATACTGTTATATAGTCCTTTACGTTACGTCGGTATTACTTTCAGGAGGATCAACGTGTCGGATGCGACGACCATCGACGGCACGCGCGGTCGCAGGAAGTGGGCGGTCTTCGCCGTGCTCGCCGGGGCCGCCGCGCTGACGATCCTCGACGTCTCGAAGCTCGGCATCGCCCTTCCCGCCATCCAGGCGGATATGGGCGGCGACCCCGCGACCGTGCAGTTCATGCTCGTCGGCTACACCCTCGCCTACGCCGCGATGCTGCTGCCCGCCGGCCGCATCGGCGACGTGGTGCCGCGTCGCACGGTGTTCCTCACCGGCATGATCGTGTTCGTCGCGTCGAGTGTCGCGTGCACCTTCGCCCCCACGATCGAGTGGCTGGTGGCGGCGCGTGTGATCGAGGGCCTCGGCGCCGGCCTGCTCATGCCGCAGGTACTCGGGCTCATCCAGCGCGTGTTCCCCGCCGGAGAGCGCGCCAAGCCACTCGCCGCCCTCGCCGCCATCACCTCCCTCACCTCACTCGGAGCCCCGGTGCTCGCGGGGTTCATCATGGACGTCGCGGGCGACCAACTCGGCTGGCGACTGCTGTTCCTCGTGACCGTGGTCGCCGGCGCCATCATCCTCCCGTTCGCGTTCGTGGTCGTTCACGAACCCGTCGGCGAGCGCCGCCGGGGATACGACACGATCGGCACCGTGCTGCTCGCGGTCGGCGTGGTCCTCACGATCGGCCCGCTCAGCGCGATCTCCGGCACCGAGCCCCCCGCACCGTGGATCTTCGTCGGCATCGGACTCGGCATCGCCTTCCTCGCGGCCTTCATCGCCCACGAGCGACGGGTCACCCGGCGCGGTCGCGAACCCCTCGTCGACCCCGAACTGTTCCGCCTCCCCCACCTCCCGGCGGGCGTGCTGATCTCCGGATGCATGCACGCGGCGGCGACCGCCGGCACCCTGGTCGTGACGATCGCCCTGCAGCAGCTCGCGCACCTGTCGGCGCTCGAGACGGCGATGTGGATGCTGCCGGCCGCCGCCGCGAGCCTCCTGGGTTCCTGGATCGCGACGCGGGTCTCGCCGACGAACGGCCACGTGGTCGCGCTCGGCACGGCAACCGGCGCACTCGCCCTCGCGGGGAGCGGGCTCGTGTTCGGCGCGGCCTCGACGAGCACCGTTCCGCCGCTCATCGCCGCGCTCCTCTGCGTCAGCGCGTTCGGTTCGGGCCTCTCCGCGCCCGCGAATCAGGCGCGCACACTGCTGCACACGCCAGGGCACCGCTCGAGTGTGGCCGGATCGCTCATCCAGTTCGCACAGCGCACGGGTTCGGCGATCGGCATGGCGCTCGCGCTGATCATCTACTACGCGTTCTTCTCCGACACGAGCTTCGCCGGCAGGCCGGCATCCGGCGCGATGTGGGCGCTCTGGGCCGTCAGCGTCTTCCTCGTCGTCGCCACGGTGATCGCGGTGGTCGACCACGCCCGCACCCCGCGGGTCGAGCTCGAGGTCGCGGAGCCCGAGCCGCAGTTCGTGCCGTAGGACATCTCGGGCAGGGACCCTTCGACAGGCTCAGGGGCCCAGGGGCTGCTCAGGGCCCCAGTAGCGGCTCTACGGAAACCGGGTCGCTGCGCTCCTCGCTCAGGAGCCGGGTTTCTCGGTTCCTGAGCGAGCGAAGCGAGACGAAGGGCGCACCCCGCGCTCACCTGCACGGACGAATCACGTCTGCACGGAGCATCCGCCCGAATCTCCGTGCAGACGTGCGCGGTCCGTGCAGACGAGCGGATGCCGCGGCGTCAGCTCAGGAGGAGATCTCTCGCAACGCAGGAACATTCGAGGCATCCACTCTTGCGCTGCGCGAGATCTCCTCCGCTACGCGCGAGGCACCCCGACGACCCGCCCCTCCTCCACACGCACGACCCGATCCGCGGCATCCAGCAATGCCGAATCGTGCGAGACGCACACCACCGCCACCCCGCGATCGGCCTCGGATCGCAGCACCGAACGGATGCGCCGACTGCTCTCGGCATCCAGCCCGGTCGTCGGCTCGTCGAGGAGCAGCAGGTCGGCCTGCCGCGCGAGACCCTGAGCGAGCAGGGCGCGCTGCTGCTGCCCGCCCGAGAGTGAGGCGAACGGGCTCGGCGCGAGGCGGGTGATGTCCAGTCGCTCCAGCGACCGAGTCACGACCGTGCGCGCCTCGCCGTCCATCCGTCGCCACGGGCCGAGCCGACCCCAGACGCCGACGGCGACGACATCGCGCACCGTGACGGGCAACCGGGGCGGGATCGCCGCGCGCTGCGGCACGAAGGCAACGGCGCCGGGCACCGAACGCTGACCGCGCCGCGGCGAGCGCGTGCCCGCGAGCACTTCGAGCAGCGTCGACTTGCCGGCGCCGTTGGGCCCGGCGATCACCGCGAACTCCCCCGGCACGATGCGCAGATCGACGCCGCACACCACGTCGACGCCGTCGAAGGCGACGTGCACGTCGTCAAGGACGGCGATCGGATCGGCGAGCACGGGGGACGAAGTCATGTCTCGATCATATGAGTTTGATAATCATTCTCAAAAAGCTCTAGGCTCGCTCAACGTGACCCTTCCTCTCCTCGCCCCCTTCGCGCTCGAGTTCGTGCAGCGCGGCATGCTCGGCGGCGCACTCGTGGCGATCCTCTGCGGCGTCGTCGGCACGTGGGTCGTGATCCGCGGCATGGCGTTCCTCGGCGAGGCACTGGCCCACGGCATGCTCCCCGGCGTCGCGCTGGCCACGGTGCTGGGCCTGCCCGTGCTGGCCGGCGGCGCCCTGAGTGCCGTCGCCATGAGTATCGGGATCGGTGCACTCCAGCGCCGAGCGAAGCTGTCCTACGACACGAGCATCGGACTGCTCTTCGTCTCGATGCTGGCCCTCGGGGTCATCATCATCTCCCACTCGGGCAGCTTCGCCACCGACGCGACCGCGATCCTGTTCGGCGACATCCTCGCCATCACCTCGACCGACCTCATGCTGCTGGCCGCGGCCGCCGCGATCGGTCTCGCCGTGACCTGCGGCTTCCACCGCTCGTTCGTCGCACTGGCGCTCGACACCCGCATCGCCACCGTGCTCGGCCTGCGCCCGCGGCTCGCACAGGCCGCGCTCGTGGGCCTCGTCACCCTCGCGGTCGTCGCCTCGTACCAGGCCGTCGGTTCGATGCTCGTGGTCGGTCTGCTGCTCGCCCCCGCAGTCGCGGCCGGCCACTGGACCACCCGCATCCCCACGCGGATGCTGCTCGCCTGCGTATTCGGCATCGTCGCCGTCTTCCTCGGCCTCACGACTTCATGGTTCGCGGCGACCGCCGCCGGAGCATCCGTCGCCGCCGCGGCGATCGCCCTGACCTGCCTCTCGTGGGTCGCCCGCGCAGCCGTCTCCGGCATCCGCTCGACGACCCACGCGACGACCGCACCGGTGTCGGCATGACCGCCCAAACCGACCCCACTCGCCCCCGAAAGGACCCCGTGCGTTCCCGCTCGACCTCCCTCGCCCTCCTGGGCGCCCTCACGCTCGGCCTCGCCGCCTGCACCGGAGCGCCCACCGCCGACACGTCCGCCGAGACGGCGACCGACGCCCCCTCCACCGGCGACGGTCACGGCGCGATCGCCGGAGCCGAGGAGGTCGCCGAACCCCCGCTCGGGCTCACGGCGATCGACCCCGCCGGCACGGTCACGCACCTCGACCTGCTCGACGAGACCGTGACCGAGATCGGCGCGATCGACGCACCGCGGGCGATGACCACCGACGGCCGCTACCTGTTCGCCGACGTCGGCGACGGCATCGAGATCGTCGACAGCGGCGTGTGGACGTGGGACCACGTCGACCACTTCCACTACTACCGCGCGGCCCCGGCCCTGCTCGGCACGGTCGACGGCGAGGGTGCAGCGACCGTCGCCACGACGAACAGCTCAACCTCCGGCGGCACCGGCATCTCGTTCGCCGATTCGGGGGATGCCGTGCTGCTCGGCACCGAGGCCCTCTCGAAGGGCGAGATCCGCGAGCAGTTCCGCCTCGAGCGCGAGCCGCACGCCGGACTCGTGGTTCCCGTCGGGTCGTTCGCGCTCGTCACCGAGGCGGTCGACGGGGTCGGGGCGCGCGTCGCCGGCTACACCGCCGACGGCGAGCCGACCGGACTCGACGAGACGTGCGCCGCTCCCTCGGGCACGATCACGACCCGGGTCGGCGCCGTGATCGGATGCGCCGACGGCGCCCTGCTCGCCCACGTCGACGACGGCGAGCTCGTCGTCGAGCGCATCCCGTACCCGGCGGATGCTCCCACCGGCGCGGTCGCCTCGTTCGACAACCGCGAGGGGCGCCCGACCGTCGCCGGCCTCGCGAGCCCGACCGACATCCGACTGCTCGACACCCGAGCCCGCACCTGGACGCTGCTCACGGCACCGGCCCCGCTCGTGCACGTGACCGCGGTCGATGACGAGGACGGTCACCTTCTCGGGCTGGCCGAGGACGGGCGGATGCTCGTGCTCAGCGCCGCCGACGGCTCGCTGCTCGCCGAGACGGCGCCCCTCGTCGCCGCCTCGCTCGCGTCGGGCGCGGCCCCGGTGCTCGTCGCCGACCAGCACCGCGCCTACCTCAGCGCCCCCGTCGAGCGGCAGCTGTACGAGATCGATTACGCCGATGCCGCCCGCATCGCCCGCACGTTCGAGACCGCCACCGAGCCGGCCTTCGTCGCCGAGACAGGACGCTGACATGCGACCGCCCCGCCTCCGCTCCCGCGCCGCGACCGCCCTCGCCACCGTCGGCCTGCTCGCCGCGACCCTCACGGCGTGCGCGCCGCCCGCGACCGACGCGCGCCCCCTCGTCGTCGTCTCGACGAACATCCTCGGCGACGTCGTCGAGCAGCTCGTCGGTGATCAGGCGCGCGTGGTCACGCTCATGAAGCCGAACGCCGACCCGCACTCCTTCGAGATCTCGGCGCAGGAGGCGGCCACCCTGCGCGAGGCCGACCTGATCGTCTCGAACGGACTCGGACTCGAGGAGGGGCTGCAGCAGCACCTCGACGCGGCATCCGCCTCCGACGCCCGCACCTTCGTCGCCGGCGACGCGATCGAGGTGCTCGACTACAGCGAGGGCGATGCCGCGGGCATGCCGGACTCGCACTTCTGGACCGACCCGGCGCAGATGCTCGCCGTCGTCGACGCGCTCGAACCCGCGCTCGCCGAGATCGAGGGGATCGATCCCGACGCCCTGCAGTCGAGCGTCGCCGACTATCGCACCGAGCTCGACGACCTGGATGCCGAGATGACGGATGCCTTCGCGCGCATCCCCGCCGACCGTCGCGCCCTCGTCACCAACCACCACGTCTTCGGCTACCTGGCGGAACGCTTCGACTTCGACGTCGTCGGGGCCGTGATCCCCGGGGGCACGACGCTCGCCGCGCCCTCGGCATCCGATCTCGCCGACCTCGTCGACGCGGTCGAGGAGACCGGTGTCCCGGCGATCTTCGCAGAGTCGTCGTCGCCCGATCGTCTCGCACGGGCTCTCGCCGACGAGGCCGACATCGACGTCGAGGTGATCGAGCTCTTCACCGAGTCGCTCACCGACGCCGACGGCGGCGCCCCCGACTACCTGACCATGATGCGCGTCAACACCGAGCGCATCGTTTCCGGTCTCACCCGCTGAGACCACCCCTCACAGAGAAAGAAGCACCTGCATGAAGAAACTCCCCCTGCGCAGAGCGCTGGTCGGTGCCGTCGCCCTCGGCGCGGTCGTGACCCTCGCGTCCTGCTCGACCACCCCCGCCGCGGATGCCCCGGCGAGCGAGAGCTCGACGACGGATGCCGGCGCCCGCGTCGCGATCTCGTACGACGGCGGCATCCTGGTGCTGGACGGCGAGACCCTCGAGACCGTCGCGGACTTCGACTCCGAGGAGTTCACCCGCCTCAATCCGGCCGGTGACGACCGGCACGTCATGGTCACGATGAGCGAGGGCTTCCAGGTGCTCGACACCGGCGCCGGTTCCTCCGACGACGCGGCCCTCACCGACACGGTCTTCGCGGCCGACACCCCCGGTCACGTCGTTCGCCACGGCGGCAAGACGATCCTCTACGCCGACGGCACGAGCGACACGACCATCTTCGACACGGCCGATCTCGCGGCATCCGATGGACTTCCCGAGGTCGAGACGATCGCGGGCGTCGAGGCGCACCACGGCGTCTCGATCGTGCTCGAGGACGGCACGTTCCTCACCACCGTCGGCAACACCGACGGACGGAACGGCATCGTGGTGCGCGACGCCGACGGCGCGGAGATCGCCTCGTCGGACCAGTGCCCCGGCGTGCACGGCGAGGGCACGGCCGCGAACGAGGTCGTCGTCTTCGGCTGCGAGGACGGCGCCCTGGTCTACGCCGACGGCGAGATCACGAAGCTCTCCGCTCCCGACCAGCCCTATGGCCGGATGGGCAACGCCTACGTGAGCGAGTCCAGCCCGATCATCGTCGGCGACTACAAGAACGACCCCGACGCCGAGGGCTACCTGCTCGGCGCCGTCACCCTCATCGACACCGAGGCGCTGACGTACGAGGTCGTCGACCTGCCCGAGGGTGCGGAGTACACGTTCCGCGACGTCGCCCGCGGCCCGGGTGAGCTCGCGTACATCCTCGGATCCGACGGGTCGATCCACGTGCTCGACCCCGAGTCCGGCGAGATCACCGACACCTTCCCCGTGATCGACGCGTGGGAGGGACCCGCCGAGTGGCAGGACGCCCACCCCGCGATCGTCGTGGCCGGTGACATCGCCTACGTGACCGAGCCCGCCGCGAACAGCGTGCACGCCGTCGACCTCACCACGGGCGAGGTGCTCGCGAGCACCGAGCTCGAGGTCACGCCCAACGAGATCGCGCCGGCCGCCGGCTGATCCCCGGCGCTCTTCCCGCCCTCGGTTCGGGAGGAGAACACCGCGATGGGAGGACGAATTCTCAGAATCCGTCCTCCCATCCGTGTGATCTCCTCCCGAACGGGTGTCGGCCCCGCCTCACAACCGAGGGAGGAGACCCTCCAGGAACTCCGCCGTCGATTCCCAGCCGGTGACCGCATGGCATTCGACTCCCATCGCGAGCACGGGGTAGTCGTTCCCGGCGGGATCGAGCCGGTCGCCGACGAACAGCATGTCATCGAGGGGGATGCCGGTCTGCTCGACCAGTCGTCGTATGCCGTACGCCTTGTCGATGCCCCGCTCGGTGACGTCGATCGACGTCGACCCTCCCGAGCGCACTTCGAGATCCGGCAATCGAGCGGCGACGGCGGCGCTGAGCGCGTTGCGCTTCTCGCCCGTCGGATCCCAGGCCGCCTTGGCATCGAGCGGAGCCTGCTGCCCCAGCGCCGAGAAGGTGATCTGCGAGCCGCGGTCCTCGATGACGTCGCCCCAGGTCGTCTCCTCCCACAGACCGAGCCGGCGCGCCTCTTCTTCGAACACGGCGGTCGCTGCGGCGCGACGCCCCGCAGCGAGGTCGAGCGCGTAGACGGTCTCGATCCCGTGCGCACGGATGCGGTAGTACTGGGTGCCGCAGGCCGGGAGCAGGTGGAAGTTCGCCAGCGTCTCCGGGCCGGCGGCGGGCAGCCTGTCGACGACCTGCGCCGTGAACTGCTCCAGACGCCCGCCGGAGATGATGGCGACGGTCACGCGCTCGGCGAGCGCCACCAGGAGCGCCCCCATCCGGGGGTCGATCGCGCTCTTGGACGGCGCCAAGGTGTCGTCGAGATCGAAGGCCACGAGGCGCGGGGCGGGCGCGGTCATCCCGCCGCCTCGATGATCGCCTCGCCCTGCCCCCGCACGGGTCCCGTGCTGCCCCGCACGATGAACTCCACCGGAGGCAGCTCGATCGCTCCCGGCTCGTTCCCCTCGACGATCGAGACGAGGGCGCGCGCGCAGGCGTTGCCCCACTGGAAGACGTCCTGTCGCACGGTCGTCAGCGGCGGGATGATGTAAGGCGCGAGCGGGATGTCGTCGAAGCCGATGATCGAGAGATCGTGGGGCACGCGGACGCCCCGATCGATCGCGGCGGAGATGCCGGCGATCGCCATGATGTCGTTCGCGTAGATGATGGCGGTCGGCGGTTCGGGGTCGTCGAGCAGTTCGTGCGTCGCGCGCGCGCCGGCCGCACCGGTGAAGTCGGCCTCGACGACGGTGCCGGGGCGCAGCCCCAGCTGGGCGAGCTCGGAGGCCCAGGCCTCGCGACGCACGCGCGAGTGCACGTAGCGATCGGAACCCGAGACGTGCGCGATGCGCTCATGACCCAGGGCGTGCAGGTGGCGGACGGCACGACGGATGCCGGCGGCGTCGTCGAGCCCGATGGGGGCCGTGCCCTCGCCGGTTCCCGAACCGAGCAGCACGCAGGGCATCCCGAGTCCGGCGAGCTCGGCCGGACGCTCGTCCTCGACGCGGAGGTCGGTGAGGAAGACGCCGTCGACCCGGGCTTCGTGGGCGAAACGCGAGTAGGCCTCGCGTTCGGCCTCTTCGCCGTCGACGACCTGCAGCACGAGGGCGTAGCCGACGGTCGAGAGGAAGCTCTCGACCCCCGCGACGAACTGCGGGAAGAACGGGTCGGTGCTCAGCAGCTCGGGGGCGCGACGGATCACGAGGCCCAGCGCCTGGGCCCGGCTGCGCGAGAGAGCGCGCGCCCGGGCATCCGGACGCCATTCGAGCGCGCGAGCGGCTTCGAGGATGCGCTCGCGCGCCTCTTCACCCACGCCGGAGCGGCCGTTGAAGACGAAGGACACGGCGCTCTTCGAGACGCCGGCCCTGGCCGCGACGTCGCCGATGGTGATCTTGCGCTGCAGCACGGGCGAGGCGGGCCGATCGGCGCCGACGCCGTCGGGGGGAGTCGCGTTCATGGTTGTAGTGTAACCGACCGTTTAGCGAGATTTAGCGCCGTCTTCCACCGGAAGTCCGGCAGGTTGACCTCGCACAGCAAAACCGGTTTACTAAAGGAGTTGTCACCGTCGCGCACCACCGGACCACAGCCGGATGCGACGACGGAACGGTCGTATCAGTGAGGAACAATCGCCATGGGCAGTGCCGCACCAGCGCAGAGATCGAAGGCCGACCCGCCGCGTCGTCGCGGCGGCGCGCTGCACCGATGGCTCGGCGACAACCCCCTCGGACTCCTGCTGAGCTCTCCGTACATCCTCTTCGTCATCGTCGTCTTCCTCATCCCGTTCGGATTCGGGATCTGGATGTCGGTGCACGACTTCTACTTCACCGCCCCGGGCGTCGCGGTCGAGCATCCGTTCGTCGGCTTCGAGAACTTCGCGACCGTGCTGGCCGACCCGATCGTGCGGCAGGCGTTCGGCAACCTGCTGATCTTCCTCGTCATCAACGTGCCGCTCACCGTCGTGCTCGGTCTGCTGCTCTCCTCCGGGCTCGACGCCGTCGTGCACTGGAAGGGCTTCTTCCGCATCTCGTACTACGTGCCCTACGTGACGGCATCCGTCGCGACGCTGGCCGTCTGGATCTTCCTGTTCAACGGCAACGGCGTCGTGAACTCCCTGCTCGGCTCGCTCGCCCCCGACCCGTCGTGGCTCGCCAACCCGGCGCTGATCATGCCGCTCATCGCCGTGTACGTCACCTGGAAGAACCTCGGGTTCTACATCCTGCTGTACCTCGCCGCGCTCCAGAACGTGCCCAAGGAACTTCACGAGGCTGCCCAGCTCGACGGCGCCGGACGCTGGCAACGGTTCCGCTCGGTGACGCTTCCCGCCGTGCGCCCGGTCACCTCGCTCGTCGTGCTGCTGTCGATCATCACCACCGGGCAGATCTTCACCGAGCCGTACCTGCTCACCGGCGGAGGACCCAACAACGCCTCGATGACCCCCGCGCTGCTGATGTACCAGCAGGGCATCCAACAGGGGAAGCCCGACATCGCCGCCGCGATCGGCATGATCCTCGTCATCGCCGTGATGATCGTCTCGCTCGTCTCGCGCCGCATCACGGAAGGCAAGAACCGATGACCACGTCGACGACCCGCACCGCTCCCGACAAGGCCGCCCGCCCCGCGCGCAGCGGACGGGTGCTCGGTGTGCTGCGCTTCGTGCTGCTGCTCATCGGGGCGCTCGCGGCGCTCGTGCCGTTCTACTACATGATCATCGGCGCCCTCCAGCGCACGCGCGACACCAGTCTGTTCGGTCTGCTGCCGCTTCCGCAGAACCTCACCTTCGACAACTTCGTCGCGATCAACCAGTCGGTGAACCTGCTCGGCTCAATGCTGAACTCCCTGATCTTCACCGCCGGTGTGGTGGGCTGCACCCTCGTGTTCGGCCTGCTCGTCGGCTACGCGCTCGCGGTTCTCTCGTTCCGCGGTCGAGGGATGGTCTTCGCCCTCGTGCTGCTCGTGCAGGCGATCCCGTTCCAGCTGCTCATGATCCCGCTGTACGTCATGGTCGTGCGCTACTTCGGTCTCGCCGACAACTTCATCGGCATGATCCTGCCCTTCGCGATCAACTCGGTCGCCGTGCTCATCTTCCGCCAGTACTTCCTGCAGATCCCCCGCGACGTGTTCGACGCCGCGCGCATCGACGGCGCGAGCGAAGTGCGCATCCTGCTCTTCATCGCCGTGCCGCTCGTGCGCCCCGCCGTGCTCACCGCGATGCTCGTGACCTTCATCGGGCCCTGGAACGAGTTCCTGTGGCCGTTCCTCGTCACGAAGGACGCGACGAAGCAGACCCTGGCCGTGAGCCTGGCGAACTTCTCGCAGACGAACGGCTCGTTCCTCGAGAACCCGATGGGCGCCGTGCTCGCCGGCGCCTGCGTGCTCGCCGTGCCGGTGGTCGTGCTCTTCCTCCTGTTCCAGCGGCACTTCACGTCCGCGAACCTCGGCTCGGCCATCAAGGGCTGAGCACTCGACACCGAAAGACCCCGAAGGCATCGCCATGACTCCATCCTCCCCACCCGCCGCCGACCTCACGACGCGGATCCCCTACGCACTGACCCGTCTCGGCACGATCATGACGGCGAGCGACGACGACCCGCTCGAGGCCGAGGGGGTGCTCAACCCCGGCACGGCCTGGGGCCCCGACGGCGAGCTCTACCTCTTCCCGCGCGTCGTGGCCGCGGGCAACGTCTCGCGCATCGCGCGCGCGAGGGTGATCGTCGAGGACGGCGTGCCGGTCGGCGTCGAGCGCCTCGGCGTCGTGCTCGCCCCCGATGAGCAGTGGGAGCACGGCCGCCAGAACGGCGGGGTCGAGGACCCCCGCATCACCTTCCTCGAGCCCCTCGGCCTGCACGTGATGACCTACATCGCCTACGGCCCGCTCGGCCCGCGGCCCGCTCTCGCGGTCTCACGCGACACCGTCTCGTGGGAACGGCTCGGACCGATCCAGTTCGCGTACCAGCCCGAGCTCGCGAGCGATCTCAACCTGTTCGCCAATAAGGACATCGTGTTCTTCCCCGAACTCGTCCCCGGCCCCGACGGCCGCCCGAGCATCGCCCTGCTGCATCGCCCGATGTGGGACCTCGAATGGCTGCGCCCCGGTGAGGGTGCGCGCCCGCCGGCCGGGATCGACGACGATCGTCCGTCGATCTGGATCGGCTACGTCGACGTTGAGGCGGCACGAGCGGATGCCTCCGCCCTCACCCGCGTGCACGGCTCGGCCATGATCGCCGCGCCCGAGATGGCGTACGAGAGTGCGAAGATCGGCGCCGGCCCCTCGCCGCTGCGCGTGCCGGAGGGGTGGCTGCTGCTGCACCACGGCGTCTCCGGCGCAACCCCGAAGGGCTTCGAGCTGGCGCACGGGTCGGTGTACTCCGCCGGTGCGATCCTGCTCGACGCCGACGACCCGCGGCGGATCCTCGCGCGCTCGCCCGAGCCGCTGCTCGCTCCCGAGACCGCCGAGGAGACGCAGGGCACGCTCGCGAACGTCGTCTTCCCGACCGCGGTCGAGAAGATCGGCGAGCGCACGTTCGTGTTCTACGGCATGGCCGACTCGTCGATCGGCGTGGCCGAGCTCACGCATCTCTGAGCCCCGGACCTCGAAGGCCGCCTCCCTCGGGAGGCGGCCTTCGTCGTGTCCCCCCGCCCGGGCTCCTCGTCCGGGACCCTTCGACAGGCTCAGAGACCCAGAGTACCCTCACGCCTACCCGGGACCCTTCGACAGGCTCCCTCACTGGGTTGCTGAGCCTGTCGAAGCACCCGCCACGCGCACGCTAGGGCACGACGAAGGGGGCCGCCCCGAGTGGGACGACCCCTTCGCACTCGCACTCAATCGGTCGTGGCGCCTCTCCGCAACCGCACAGCGACGGCGCCCGATCCGAGCAACAGCAACGCGATGGCGAGCGTCCAGGGCAACCACGTCAGGTCGCCGCCCGTCGCCGGCAGGCCACCGGGGCCGTCGGCTCCTCCGCCGGGAGTTCCCCCTCCGGGAGTGCCGCCGCCGGGGGTGCCGGGGGTGCCCGGTCCACCGGGGACGCCCGGCTCGTCGGCGGCGAGGATCAGCACCGGAGTCGAGGCGATGTCGGCATCCGCCTGCATCACGACGATCGTGTGCTCGCCGGGATCGGTGTCCTCGGGCACGACGCCGCGGAACGCGATCGCCCCGTCGTCGTCCGCGATGACGACACCGAGGTCGGCGGGGGTCGATCGCAGCTGGATGACGTACTCGACGCCCGGCTCGAAGCCGCTGCCCGTCACGTCGATGCGGCCGCCGACCTTCGGTGATCCCTCGACCGTCACCACGGGCGCCACGACATCGGGATCGACCGTGACGGTCACCGGCGCCGAGGGCTCCGACCACCCACCGTTGTTCTGCGCGCGCACGGTGACGCTGTAGTCGCCGGGGACGAGGTCGCCGATGGATGCCGTCAGCGCACCGTCCTCCACCTGCACCACGTGATCGCCCACCGTGACCTCGTAGGCGGTGACGGGCGATCCGCCGAGACGCTCGGGAGCCGACCACTGCACGGTCACGACATCCCGTGAGGCCGTCGCCACGACATCGCGCGGAGCGCTCGATACGGCGTCGAGCCGCACGAGGCCGGCGAGCGCCGCCTCGAGAGCAGCGGCCGCGGCATCCGCATCCTCCTGGGGAGCGCCGGGCATGCCGCGCACCTGCTTCGCCGCCTCGAGCGCCGGGAGCAGCGGCGCCCAGCTCTCGGGGGTGTAGGCGGTGCTGTCGAGGGCGTTCGCCGCATCGATCTGCGCCTGCAGCCACGAGGTGTCGGCGTCGACCGTCACCCCGCACCACGCGATCTCCGTGCCGCCCTGATGACGGATGCCGACCGTCGTGCGTCCGGGTTCGCGGGCCTGGAGGTCGACCTCGACCCGCCCGTCGGGCGACACCCGCGCGTCTCCCGCGACGGTGACGACGGACTCGTCCATCGAGATCGCGGTGAAGACGTCGTCGGGGGTCACGGGTGACACGGTGGCGGCGACGACCGCCGTCGAGTCGCGTGGCGCCGTCACCGGCCCCGTGCACTCGAAGGTGTATCCGCCGTAGAGCTCGAACTCCCAGATGTTGAGTCCGTACTGCGTCGAGGGGAGACCCGCGAGCCGCACGTACCGCACCTCGGCGGGCGCGAAGTCGTGCGTGTGGGTGAGCGTGGGCTGCGCCGTCTGGACGCGGGCCAACGGCATCCACGTCGCACCGTCGATCGAACCCTCGATCCGGTAGTCGTTCGACGTACCGGCCTCCCACGCCACCACGCCGCGCGAGACCGAGCGCACACTCCCGAGATCGACCTGGAGCCAGTGCTCGGCGACCGCGCGCGCCGACGACCACTTGGTCGACTTCGAGCCGTCGGTGGCCTTGGGCCCGGTGATGGTGGCGTTGTTCTGGTGCACGCTGTCGACGGTGGTCGGTCGGCCCAGGGCGAGGTTCGCGTTGGCGGCGGGCACGGCCGGGGCCTCGACGACCAGGCGGTCGGAGAACACCTCGAACTCCCAGAGCGAGGGTCCATAGTTGAGCGCTCGGGTGAGCGTCTGCATACGCACGTAGCGCGCGGTCTGCCCGTCGAGCGTGATGACGTCGATCCCCCCGTCGCTGCCGCCCGACGGAGTCGTGTACGCGTCACGCCACGACCTTCCGTCGTCGGAGAGCTGGATCTTGTAGGTCTTGGCGAACGCCGCCTCCCACGACAAACGCACCGTGGAGACCGGCTTCGAGGATCCGAGGTCGATCTGCGCCCAGGCGCTGTCGGCGTTGTTGCCCCGCCAGCGCGTGTCGGGGTCGCCGTCCGCGAGGGAGAACACGAGGTTGTATCCGGCGTAGCCGGACGCCCGGGTGGCACTGTCGATAGCGAGATTCACGCTCGACGCCACGGTGAGCTCCCGGATGCCGTAGCCCGCACCCTCTCCGCCGAGGAGGAGCACACGGACGTGCTCGGCAGCGGTGGGGGTGATCGGCACCTCGTCGAGGCCGCCGTCGCCGCCGGAGATGTTCGCGCGGTCGGTCCAGTCGACGCCGTTCGGCGAGGTCTGCACCACGTAGTCGGTGGCGTGAGCATCCGCCCAGTCGATCGTGACCTTCGTCACCCACGATCCACGGGGCAGCGCGGCCGCGGCCCACTGCGTCCCCCCGGCGGCCGAGCGCCACACCGACGCGGCGTCCCGATCGCCCAGGGCGTCGACGGACGAGCCGTCGGCGGTGCTGCTGGCGGCGAACGGCGAAGACGTCGGGAGGGTCCCGTCGACGAGCGGCGCGGTCACCGTCTTACCGAGGTTCTCGCCCGAACCGAGTCGGAACACCGCGTGCTTCTCGGCCCCGCCCCCGGCCAGGGTGACACCCACCGACAGGCCGGCACGGTCGGGGTTCGAGAGGCTCACGACCGGGGTCTCACCCCGCTCGTCGAGCAGCACGATCGACGGCTGGTCGACCGTCAGGGTGCGGCCGTCGCCGAGGTCGAGGGATCCCGGTGCGAAGAAGGTGGCCATCGTGATTCCCGCGTCGCTGCTGCGCACGGCCTGCACCGCGGTGTCGTTGCGCAGGGTGCGGATCGTGGGCTTCGCCGCGTACGCCTCGACCTCCGCGGGGGTGGCGGCGGGCAGGACCGTGTAGTCGTAGGTGCCGGCCGCGGGCTTCGCGCCGTGGTCGACGTACAGCGAGAACGCATCTCGACTGATCGCCTCCTCGCCCTCCCAGCTGCCGGACTGCGTCTTGTTCGAGACCTTCACGTCCTGGCCCGCGGCGAACACGTACCCGACCTCGTCGTTGTACGCCCACGTGGCCGATCCGACGCCCTGCTGGTCGGTGCCGGCGGCCACGGGCCGTCCGCCCACGCTCGCGTTCGGCTTCGCGGCTGCCTGGTTGATGGTCGTGTGCACGGCCGCGTCGCTGGTCGACGCGATGCCGGCGCCGAGCGCCACCATGCCCTCGTCGAACGAGAAGTAGCTCTTCTGCGCCGTGGTCCCCGCGGTGTCGAGGGTGAGCACGCTCGCTCCGAACTCGCCGTTCGAGGTGCCGCCGGTGAAGCTTCCGCCGTCGCCGTTGCGGCCGCGGTTCTCGAAGCCGCGCTCGGTGCGCTTGACGTTCGGAGCGGTCACCCCGGGGTAGTGCCACCAGTCGAAGGCGGGTCCGAGATCGAGGTACTCGCGGTTGTTCACCTGGATCGCCGTCGAACCCATCGCGTTCCAGTACACGGGGTTGCCGATTTCGTCGCGGTACGAGGTGCGCAGCTCGGCGCCGAAGGTGCGCGACGAGTTGAGGCGCGTGAAGATGCCGTATCCGTCGCGCAGGTGCGAGGAGAACTCGGAGCGCCAGAAGTACTTGTTGCCGGTGACGCCGTTCGTCTCGGTCTTGCCGAGCACGCCATCGAGCACGGCCTGGTACCAGGTGGCGTACAGGGCGTCGGTGCGCGCCATCCGCTGCAGCGGTTCGATGAACTCGGAGGCGTGGCTGGTGATGTCGTTCACCGTCTTCGGCGGACGGTAGTTGAGGTAGAGCATGCCGATCTCGCCGCGGATCAGCCAGCGCGTACCGCTGATGAAGTAGAACGCGATCGAGTCGAGCTGGTCGCGCGTGAAGGCGAGACCGGTGCCGCGGGCGACATCCGACCACAGTGCGGCGTAGGTGAAGAGCACCATGCCGTAGCCCTCGCTGTAGAGCTGCGCGCCGTGCGCCCAGAAGCTGCCGTCGGGTTGCACGGCCTCCTGCACGGTGCCGGAGTGATCGACCGCGATCGTGGCGACGATGGTCGCGAACCCCTCCTTGACCTTCGCGATGTCGCGGGTCGACAGCGCCTCGAAGATGTAGTTCGAGGTGCGCCATGCGCCGTTCGCGCCGACCGGGTCGAGCTTGCCGGTGTTGTGCTTCAGCGCGACGTCGAACGCTTCGGGGCTCAGCGCCGAGCCGAGGAACATCGAGATGCGCCCCATCGCGATCGACTCGCCGATCTCGGTCTCCCACCAGTTGGTGTTGCCCGGGTTCACGCGATCCCAGTGCAGCAGCGCCCGACCGACCGCGTCGACGAGGCGGGGGTCGCCGAAGCCCTCGGCGTTCGGGTCCTTGTACGCCTGCGTCATCGCGAGCATCCGGTAGAGCGCGGTGTACGCCGACCACACGCTGCCGTTCGCCGAGCTGGTGCGATCGGCGTAGTTCACGTCGGACCACGAGCCGTCGGCGTTCTGCGACGCGACGTAGTCGAGCGCCTCCGACGTGCGGGCGAGGTAGATGCCGTTGGCGATGATGATCTCGTCGCCCTGCCCGAGGTAGTACTCCTCGAGGCGATCGATGACGGTCGCGACGTCGTCCTCCGGGGCGGCGGATGCCGGAGCCGCGAGCGCGGACGATCCGAGGACGAGAGCGAGGGTGAAGGCGATGAACGCGACGATGCGCTTCATGGCGGGGCTCCTTTGCCGGGTTTCTGCGTTGCCGGGCACCGTTGCGGGTGCGGCGGCGGGGCTCCGGCACGACGGCGGAGCGAAGAGTCCCGGGGTGCGCGCCATGACACGCGCACCCCGGGGTGGTGACCGGCTGGGGAGCCGGTCGAGATCGATCAGCCCTGGGCGATCAGGGCATCGATCTTGTCCGCGGCGGTTGAGAAGGTCTCTTCGAGGTCGCCCTCTCCCGCCTGCACGGCCTGACCCCAGGCGTCGCGGAACGTCTGCCACATCTCGGTGGCGTCCGCGACGTTCGGCACGTCGACCGTGAGGGGCACCGAGGCGGCGAAGGTCGCCAGCACGGGGTTCGTCGCGAGGTAGTCGGCGGCGATCGCATCGACATCGGTGCGGGTCGGGAACTGCCCCGTGGTCTCGAGGAGGGCCAGGTCGTTCTCGGCATCCATCGAGAACTTCACGAAGTCCCACGCGGTCTGCTTGTTCTCGCAGGACGTGTAGAGGCCGACGTTCTTCGAGTCGCCGAAGGTGTAGGTGTCTGCGGCGGCCGTGCCCGCGGCGGTCGGCAGCGGCACGACGCCGTACTCGACCTTGCCGTCGAACGCTCCGGCGCCCCAGGGGCCGGCGATGCCCATGGCCGACACTCCGTCGGCGAAGGGACCGGCCCAGGCGTCACCGCTGTAGGCCTCGGCCGAGGAGTACCCCTCGGCGTACATGGTCTTCCAGAACTCGAGCGTCTCGAGGCCCTCCTCGCTCGTGAACGCGGCGGCGCCGTCGCTCACGAGCTGGGTGCCTCCCGAGTTCGCGAGGAAGAACGGGTAGAAGTCGAAGAGCGAGTTCGTGTAGTCGCCGGATGCCGGCGGGTACAGCGAGTAGTCGGCGGCGCCGCTCTCCTTCACGGCCGCGGAGGCGGCGAGCACGTCGTCGTAGGTCGCGAGCTCGGGGTTCTCGGGGTCGAGTCCGGCCGCGGCGAAGACGTCCTTGTTGTAGTAGAGCATGAAGGGGTTGGCCTTCCACGGCACCTGGTACAGGTCGCCGTCGGGTGAGCGGAAGCCGTCGGCCGCGTCGCCGGATCGCTCGGTGATGAAGGACTCGCCGTCGTCGAACGTCTTCGAGATGTTGACCAGACCGCCCTGCTTCTGGAAGGCGGGAACCGCGGCCGGCGCCGTGTTGTAGACGAGGCACGGGGTGTTGCCGGCGGTGATGGCGGCACCGATCGCGTCTTCCGACGACTTGCCCGACGGAATGGCCGCTGCGGTGACCTGCTCGTCGGGGTGGTCGGCGTTCCACGCCTCGACCACGGCTTCGGCCCACTCGATCTCCTGCTCGTTCGTCGAGTACCAGATCGAGATCGGGCCGGAGGTCAGCTCCCCGCCGTCGGGGGCTGCGTCGCCGCCGGACGAGCCGCATGCCGCGAGGGGCAGCGCGAGGGCGGCGAGGGCGAGAACACCTGCATAACGCTTCATTGCGAGAAACTCCTTCGTTCGGTCGCCTCGGGTCGGCTACCTGCTGTGGTGGGGCGATCGCGGAGGATCGCTCGACCCAAGTAAACCGGTTTTGTAAGCGTGCGTCAAGAGTGTGCTCTTCGCACACAGAAGGAGCGAATAATCGCGCGAAAAAGACATTGCCGATGTCGCCCAGGCACTAAACAGAACTAAACCGAAGGGTAGGCTCCCGCCCCCGGACCCGTCCTCAGCGCCCGAGCGGGATCACCTCGGTGTGTTCCACGCCGTTCGAGTACGAGACCAGCTCGACCTGGGTGGCCGTCTCGCGCACGGGGCGTGCGAACTCCGCGACTCGCGCAGACTCGAGCGCCTTCCACTCCGGGCCCGTTCGGGAGGAGATCTCCGTGATGGGAGGACGAATTCTCGGAATCCATCCTCCCTTCCGTGTGATCTCCTCCCAAACGCAATGCGACTAAACCGAGAGGCTCAGCTCTCTCCATCGCGCCGGGATGACTGCGCCGCCGCACCCCCGAGCGACACCGTCGCGAGGAGGCCGAGGGCGAGGAAGCCCGCGGCGGTCCACGCCGCGTAGCGCGTGCCGTCCGAGAATGCCTCGCGCGCGGCATCCGCGGCGTCCGCCGTTTCGGGGTTCGCCGCCAGTCCGCTGATCGCCGCGCCCGCGCTGTCGACCACCGACGAGACCACCTGATCGCGCTGAGCCGTCGGCACGCCCTGGTCGTCGAGCGAAGCGGCGAGGATGCCGGCCGTGCTGGTGAAGAGCACGGTTCCGAGGATCGCCACTCCGAGCGCCGCCCCGAGCTGTCTCGAGGTCGACTGCGTGCCGGAGGCGGCGCCGCTGTCAGCCACCGGCACATCGGCCAGAACGACGCCGGTGAGCTGGGCGGTCGCGAGCCCGACACCGACCCCGTAGACGAACAGGAGAGGGATGAGCGGAACCCACGAGGCATCCGGACCGATCGCGAGGCCGACGCCGGCGACACCGACGATCTCGGCGAGGAGTCCGATGCGAACGATCCATACCGGCGCGATCCGACCGCTCGTCGCCCCCGCGATGCCGCTCGCAAGGAACGAACCGCCGGCGAGCGAGAGCAGCAGAAGACCCGTCTGCAGCGCGTCGAAGCCGAGCACGAACTGCAGCCACAGCGGCAGGGCGAGGATGATCCCGAACTCGCCGAGCGAGACGACCGCGGCGGCGATGTTGCCGTTGCGGAACGACGTGATCGAGAAGAGCCGCAGGGCGAGGAGGGTCGAGCGACCGGCGCGCTCACGATGAACGCCCCAGGCGATGAAGGCGACGAGCCCGACCAGCGCCAGCGCGAACGCGAACGGGATGGGCGAGATGTCGAAGGGCCAGGTCCAGTCGCCGATCTCGGGCCGCTGCTCGACGCCCCACCAACCGTAGGTGCGCCCCTCGATCAGACCGAAGACGAGGCTGCCCATCGTGACGACCGAGAGCAGGGCCCCCACCCCGTCGATGCGCTCGGCACGATCGCTGCGCGTCTCGGCGACGGTGAGCGCGACGCCGATGATGATCAGCACGCCGAGCGGGATGTTGATGCCGAAGGCCCACCGCCACGAGAACGCGGTCGTCAGCCATCCGCCGAGCAGCGGCCCGACGGCGGCCATGCCTCCGATGGTCGACCCCCACACCGCGAAGGCGATCCCGCGTTCACGGCCGCGGAAGGTGGCGTTGATGATCGACAGCGTGGTCGGCAGGATCATCGCCCCACCGACCCCCTGGGCGAGTCGGGCGAGGATCAGCGCACCGCCGTCCGAGGCGAGCGACGCCAGCACCGACGACCCCGCGAAGACCACGACGCCGATGAGCAGCATCCGCCGTCGCCCGAACCGGTCGGCGAGACTGCCGAACACCAGCAGCAGGGCGGCGAAGACGAGGGTGTAGGACTCCTGCACCCACTGCACCTCGGTGGAGGTGATGCCGAGGTCGTCGACGATCGCCGGGATCGCGACGTTCACGATCGTCGAGTCGACGATGATCAGCGACACCGCGATGCTGATGAAGACCAGGCCGACCCACCGCAGCCTCTCGTGCTTTTCCATGATCTCTAGCTTAGCTAGCATTCTCGATCTGCAACAGTCTTCGGTGCGCTCACCGCCGGAACCGCAGGCACGAAAACAGGGGCGGGGCCGTCGAATGGCCCCGCCCCCTCCCACTGTCCCCAGCAGGTCTCACCCAGCGCGCGGCTGGGAATCATGTCAGCCCTTGAACGCGTCCTTGACGTTCTCGCCGGCCTTCTTCACGTCGGCCTTGGCCTGATCGGCCTTGCCCTCGGCCTCGAGCTTCTCGTTGCCGGTCACCTTGCCCGCGGCCTCCTTCGCCTTACCGGCGATGTCCTCTGCGGCGTTCTTGATCTTGTCGTCGAGTCCCATGATGTTTCCCTTCGTGATGGTGGTTCTGGCGGCGGGGTCCTGCCCCCGCCGTCCTCCCGTCGGCCGGTGCGTGACCGACGGCGAGTCTGTGCAGCCCGGTCAGCGGGCGGATGCCGTCACGACAACCGCCTCTGATCGTGGGCGAGCCGCGCGCGCAGGCTGGTGTGGATCGACACGTAGGCGGCGGTCTCGCGGCCGGTGAGCGTGGCGAGGTTGGTCAGCAGCCGATCGAGGTGATCGACCAGCTCGCGCGGATCCGTGTTCTGCCGCGGGGTGACCGCCACGTGCAGCACCGGCTCGTGGCGCACGTCGTTGGCGGTCACGCTCGCCGAGAGGATCTCGTCGCGGCCTGCGAGCGACTTCTTGACGGCATCCGACACGAACGACTCCGTGACGGTGACGCGTCCGAGCGGGTTCTGCGCGCCGGAGGAGCGCAGTGCCGTCTTCGACCGACGGCCCGAGACGCTCGTGAGGGCGAGGATCAGCAGCGCGATCACGACGACGATCGCGACGACGGCTCCGACACCGATCCACGAGGCGGCCCCGCCGGCGATCGCGGTCGCGGCGCCCGCCTGATCGAGCCAGGTCTCGGCGTTCTTGCCGGCATCCGTCCAGACGTCGGCCGCGGTCGGCCAGCTCAGGAGGGCGATGCCGACGGCACCGAGGGCCAGGAAGATCAGGCCGATGAGGAGCAGCAGGGTGCGGTTCAGCGCACGGTTGGTGGCGTTCACAGGTCGGCGTCCTTCTCGGTCGCGCGCTCGATGCGAACGCGGGTGCGGATGCTGCGGGTCAGCCGATACGTCTGCAGCTCGGACTCGGCAAGGGCGAGAACCTCGCTCTGCTCGAGGGGCACTCCGGCGCCGGGGCGCACGGTCACGTCGATGCTGCGGTGGCCGACGCCGACGGTGATGGCGTCGCGCGCGATCCCGGTCTCCTCGGAGAGATGCTGGGCGAGGGCGCTCGCGATCACGCCGTTGTCGACGACGACCGCGCGGTCGCCCGCATCGAGGGTGTGCTTCGACAGTCGCCCCGGGGTGATCGCCAGGATGACGAACACCAGGCCGATGAGCGCGAGCACGACGCTGCCGGCGATGACGAGACCGGCGGGCTGCGTCGGCAGGCCGACCAGCCAGCCCGCGGCCGCCGCCGGGCCGACGAGGAGCGCGGGCTGAGCGGCGAGGCTCAACACGATCTCGAGGGCGACATAGGCGAGGGCGAGGATGAGGAGGACGACCGCGACGAACATCGCGACGGTGCGCGGCGAGTGGGTCTCGCGTCGGATGACGCGGCGAAGTGCGGGGGTGCTCATCGCACTCGTCTCCTTTCGGGAATGATGGCGCCGGTGATGGTGAGGGCGACGCGGGTGACCTCGTGGCCGAAGAGGCCGGTCAGCTCCCGCTGCAGGTGCTCCTGCAGCTCGCGGGCCCGGTCGAGCACCGGGGTGGTCTGGGCGATCGCGGCGGTGTCGTCGAGATCGGGCACGGGAAGCGGTGACGAGATGCGCAGGGCGAACCCTGCGCCTCGCGCGACGACGTCGGCCTTCACGTCACTGCGGGAGACGCCGATCACCGATGCGGATGCCTGTTCCGCGACCGTGCGATAGACGCGTTCCTTCACCTCGACGCGGCCCGGGACGGACTCCCCGCCGGTGGCCTGCCCCGCGGGGCGGCCACCGGCGATGACGTTCTGGTCGACGCGCATCAGGAGGTTCGCCGCCCCGTGATGACGTCGGCGAGACCGCGGACGTCGAGCTTGCCGGAGGCGATGCGTCCGACGATCGCTCCGACCCCTGCGAAGACGGCCATGAGGAGGAATCCCCAGAAGCCGAAGAGCAGGGCGGCGAGGGCGAGAAGTGCGCCGATCAGGGCGCCGGTGGCGGTGGGGCTCATGAGACGCGCGACTCCTCGTTCTCGTGGGTGTTGTCGTCACCGGGCACGTGCACGTCGTTGACCTCGACGTTGACCTCGACGACCTCGAGGCCGACGAGACGGGTGATCGCCCCGGCGACGGCGGCGCGGACGTTGTTCGCGACGGTCTGGATGGGTGCGGGGTACTCGACGACGATGGTGAGGTCGGCCGCGGCCTGGGTCTCCCCGACCTCGACCTTCACGCCCTGTGCGAGGTCGGTGGCGTTGATCACGTCGCGGATCGCGCCGAATGCGCGTGCTCCGCCGCCACCCAGTGCGTACACACCGGGCACCTCACGAGCGGCGATACCGGCGACCTTGGCCACCACGCCCTCGGCGATCGTGGTCGTACCGGCGGCGTCGACATCCGCGGGAATGCGAGAGGTCGAGAACCCGGCGGAACGGTCCACGCGGGGAGCGACGGCGGCCGGCGTCGGGGTGCCGGTGGTGTCGGGCAGCTCCTTCTCGGCGGGGCTGGTCGACGTGTTCTTCTGATCCTGCGTTGCCATGACGTGTCCTATCTCTTTCGACGGCCGACCACAACCCCTGGGGGATCCGGATCGGGAGCGATAACGTCGCTCACAAGTAAGAGGCGCGGATCACGCGATCCGTCACAAAAAAGTTTCAGAAAGTTCTGGTGGAGGTCCGATGGCCCGCTCGACAGGTCCGCGCAGCGGCGATCTGACGGTCGTCTCGGATCGCGTCCTGGTGCATCGCTCCGTCGACGGCGACTCCTCCGCCTTCCGCGAGATCGTGCGGCGGTATGCGGGTTCGATGCGGGCGTACGTGTCGCGCATCGTCGGCTCTCTGAGCGAGGCCGACGACGTCGTGCAGAACGCCCTCGTCACGGCGTGGCGCCAGCTCGACTCCCTGCGGGATCCGGATGCCGTGAAATCCTGGCTCATGCGCATCGCCAGCCGCGAGGCCTTCGCCTTCATCCGCAGACGCCCCACGGATGCCACGCTCACCGGCTACGATGCCCCTCATACCGAGAGCACCCAACCCGAGCAGATCGCGATCCGCAACGCCCAGCTCGCGGCCCTGTCGAAGGCCCTCGATACGCTGCCCGAAGATCAACGACGGTGCTGGCTGCTGCGCCAGGTCGCAGAGCTCAGCTACACCGAGATTGCAGAGGAAATGGAAACCTCACCCAGCACGGTCAGAGGACTCCTCTCCCGTGCCCGTTCGAGCATCACGATCCAGATGGGAGGCTGGCGATGACCGCGCACGATCACGATGACGCGCTCGACTGCGGCACGACCATCGATCAGCTCTCGGACTATCTCGACCGCGACCGCACGCCGCGCGACCCGCACATCGAGAGCTGCCCGGACTGCCTCAACGCGCTCGAGGCGCTCGAACGCGTGGGTCGCCTGTCGCGCGACCTCATCGATGCGGATGCCGCCGAGCTGCCCGCGCCTCCCGAGTCCTGGTTCGAGCGCATCTTCACCTCCATCCAGGAGGAACTGCGCGCCGGCCGCAGCCTGCCCATCAGCCACCCCGATCCGCGTGTGCAGATCACGGTCACCGAGGGGGCAGTGCGCGCGCTCCTGCGTGACAGCGGAGACGCGATCGACGGCGTCTTCATCAGCCGCACCGAGATCGTCGGCGACGCCGAGACGCTCGGCGCTCCCGTCGAGATCAACCTGACGGCATCCGTCCGCTTCGGCACGTCGATCCAGCACCTGACAGACGAGCTTCGCGAGGTCGCCTACGCCGCCCTCGCGAAGCACACCGACCTGAACGTCGTCGCCGTCAACATCTCCGTCGAAGACATCCACACCGACATCAAGGATGTGTCATGAGCACCACCACGCCCGACGAACCCGTCGACCTCGCCCGCCACGTGCGCACCGTTCCCGGCGTCACGAACATCTTCACGGCGCGGCCGCTGCTCGCCCGCCTGCCGGAGGTCGTCGCGGCGGCATCCGCGAAGGATTCCGACGGGCCGGTGGCCGACATCCTCGTCTCGACCGAACCCGATGGCACCTCGGTCGTCTCGACGCGCATCGCCACCTCGACCGACGACAGCAGCGTCGCCACCGCGCGCCGCGTCGCCGACACTCTCCTCGCGCACACCCCCGACACCGCACGCATCCAGCTGCAGATCGCCCGCATCCGCTGACCGCTCTTCATCGCTTCCCGAGCGCGCGAAGCGAGACGAGGCGCCTCCGCGGCGTGCGCCACCCGACAGGAGCGACGTCCCACGACGGACCGTCGTCGCGCACGTATGCTGTCCGGCATGCAGTCCCACACGCACGACCTGACGTTCACCGGGGGTGAGGTGCAGAAGAGGTTCCTCACCTGGTCGGAGGGGGAAGCCGACCGGGAGTGGGCCTGTCTCCAGGCGATCGAGGCGCACGCACCGGGCATCGCGCCCCGGCCGCTGAGGCGCGAGACGGTGGGTGGCCACCCCGTGGTCGTCATGTCGCGGCTTCCCGGTGACGCTCTCGGGGGCGCACCTCTGACTCCCGCGCAGACCGCGTCTCTCGGACAGACCCTGCGGCGGCTGCACGGCATCCCCCTCGACCGGGTCATGGCATCCGGAATCGGCGAGCGCCGCCTCGGCCCATCCACGCTCCGCCCCGCTCTTCGCGGATGGCTCCGCGCCCCCGAGGACCTTTCGGCATGTCACGATCCGGCTCTGGTACGCGCGGGCATCGACGCCGCGGCGGCCTGGCTCTCGTCGTCTGATGCGCTCCCCGCCCCCGAGATCGTGAGCCTCGGGATCGCAGACCTCAATCCCGCGAACATCCTCTGGGACGGGCGCACCTGCCGCCTCGTGGATTTCGAGGACGGCGGGCTCACGGATCCGGCCTATGACCTGGCGGATCACGTCGAGCACATCGCGGGTCGCCTCACGGGTGTCTTCGACGCGGGAACTCTGCTGGCCGCTGTGGGGATCTCGGACGAGGGTAAGGATCGGTTCCACGCGTACCGGCCCCTCTGGGCCGCGTTCTGGCTCGCGATGCTCCTTCCGGGGAACGGAGGATTCTCCCGCAACCCGTCGGGCTCGACGGAAGCCCAGGCCCGCCATCTGCTCGGGCTCCTCGGTCAGTGAGCCCGGGTCGCCTAACCCCTCGGAGCGAGCGCCCGCCCCGCGCCCGTTCGGGAGGAGATCTCCGCGTGGGGAGGACGGATGCGGGAATTTCCTCCTCCCATCCGTGAGAACTCCTCCCGAACGGATGCCGAACACCACCCGAAAACTCCATTCACGCGAATCCACCCACTCGGAACAGGCGTAGGCTGGAGAGAAGGACGGACCGTCCGAGAAGATCTCCCGGAAGCAGTGCCCGCCCGGGAAGAAGCCCACCCATGGCTCAGTACGACGTTTCGGACCGCTCGGCGATCGTCACGGGAGCAGGCAGCGGAATCGGCAAGGCCACCGCCCTCCTCCTCGCGAAGAACGGCGCCGCGGTCGTCGTCAACGACCTGAACGCCGAGCACGCGAACGCGGTCGTCGAAGAGATCCGTGCCGCGGGCGGCGTCGCCGAGGCATCCGTCGGCGATGCGACCGACCCGGCCTGGATCGCCTCCTCGGTCGAGCTCGCGAACTCCCTCGCCCCGCTGCGCATCGGCGTGAACAACGCGGGTATCGGCGGAGCATCCGCCCCCACCGCCGAGTACACCGACGAGGCGTGGGACAAGGTCATCTCGATCAACCTCAACGCCGTCTTCCGCAACATGAAGGCGCAGCTGCCCGCGATCCTCGCCAACGGCGGCGGTTCGGTCGTCAACGTCGCGTCGATCCTCGGCAGCGTCGGCTTCGCCAACTCCCCCGCCTACGTCGCCGCGAAGCACGCGGTCGTCGGTATGACGAAGTCGGCCGCTCTCGAGTACTCAGCGCAGGGCGTGCGCGTGAACTCGGTCGGCCCCGGCTTCATCGACACCCCGCTGCTGGCGACCATGGGCGAAGAGGCGAAGGCGTACCTCGTGAGCAAGCACCCGATCGGCCGCCTCGGCCAGGCCGACGAGGTCGCGAACCTCATCGCCTTCCTCGCCAGCGACGCAGCGAGCTTCGTCACCGGCAGCTACCACCTCGTCGACGGCGGTTACACCGCCCAGTAAGCGGATGCCGCGGGGCGGGCTGCTTCGACAGGCTCAGCAACCCAGCCTCTGAGGCTCAGGGACCCAGCTACCAGCTGCTGGGTCCCTGAGCCTGTCGAAGGGCCCCGCCCCGCCCGCCGACATCTTTCGTTCACCTGTTGTTGGACATCGCGTCCACAAACCTCCATAGTGTTCCTGACAGCGTTGTCAGAATGCGGGCAGCGCATCCACCCACCACATGGAGGTAATCGCATGCCCCCCATGCGTTCGGCATCCCCCGGCCGACACATGAGAAGACGCCGCGCGGCCCTCGCCGCCGGAATCATCACCGCCCTCACGGCGTCGTCCGTCCTCGTGACGCCCGCCGCCTATGCCGAAGAGGTCTCGACGCTCACGCCGTTCGAGGCTGTCGACCCGTTCATCGGCACCCAGATGAACGACGCGAACAACGGTCGCGGCAACGACCATTACGGCAACACCTTCCCCGGCGCGACCGTGCCGTTCGGCATGGTGCAGTCCAGCCCCACCACGTTCGAGACCGGCAACGGCCAGCAGTTCGGCGGCTACGAGCACGACGCCGACCAGATCCGTGGCTTCGGCATGACCCGCCTCTCGGGCACGGGATGCCGGTCGAACTTCGGTGGCTTCGACTTCCCGGTCATTCCCTTCACGGGAGCCCTGACCGACGGCGCCCTGCCGACCAACCCGGCGAACGCGATCGGCGAGTACTTCCTCGACTTCTCGCACGACGACGAGACCGCCGAGCCCGGTTACTACTCCGTCGGCCTCGAGAACGTGCAGGCCGAGCTCACCAGCACGACCCGCACCGCGGTCAGCCGCTACTCGTTCGACGAGACGGCCACGACCTCGACACTGCTCTTCGAAGCCGGCGGATCGAACAACCAGGTGCACGCCTCCGACATCGCCTTCGACCCCGCGACCGGTGAGCTCACCGGCTCGGTCAAGGCCAACATCGTCTGCAACGGCGGCTCGCAGTACACCGCCTACTTCTCGGCGACCTTCGACCAGCCGGTCGAGTCGTTCGGCACGTGGACACCGGCGGGCGTGCAGGCCGGCGGCACCGAGGCATCCGCCGCTACCAAGCACGGCGCCGGCGCCTACCTGACCTTCGCGGACGGCGCGGATGTCACGGCCAAGATCGGCCTGAGCTACGTCTCGGTCGACGGCGCCCGCGCGAACGCGCAGGCCGAGACCGACGCGCTTGACTTCGACCGGACCCGCGCTCAGGCGCGCGCGACCTGGGAAGAGGGACTCGGATCGATCGATGCGACCGGCGGCACCGACCGTGACCGCATCACCTTCTACACCTCGCTGTACCACTCGCTGCTGCACCCGAACACGTTCCAGGACGTCGACGGCCGCTACACGGGTTACGACGGAACGATCCACAGCGTCGAGGAGGGCCGCGACTTCTACGTGAACTTCTCGGGCTGGGACACCTACCGTGGCCAGTCGCAGCTGGTGGCCCTGCTCTACCCGGAGCGCGCGAGCGACATCAACCAGTCGATCGTCGACATGGTCTCGCAGTCGGGCAAGTGGACGAGCTGGCCGACCTACAACCAGATCCAGACGAAGATGAGCGGCGACTCGCTGCAGAACATCGTCGCGGCGACGGATGACTTCGGCTCGACCGACTACGACCGCGCGAAGGCTCTCGAGAGCATGCTCGCTACGCAGACGCTGCCGATGACGAACACCGGACGATCGGATGCCGTGATGTACGGCATCCACGGATGGATCGACGGAGACAAGCAGGGCGCCGCGACCTCGCGCACCATCGAGTACACGACGAACGACTTCGCGATCGCGCAGATGGCGAAGCGCCTCGGCAACGAGGCCGCGTACGAGCAGTTCTCGACCCGCTCGCAGAACTGGAAGAACATCTTCAACACGGCCACCGGGCACATCGACGCCCGCAACCGCAACGGCTTCCTGAACACCTCGCTCACCACGCAGGGCGCGCAGTTCGAGCAGTCGACCGGGTACCAGTACGGCTTCAACGTGTCGCACAACATGGCCGACCTCATCGACCTGCGCGGCGGCAAGGACGAGGCCACCGAGCAGCTCGACCGCATCCTGCGCGATCTCGACGCCGGCGCCTTCAGCGACGCCGCGTACATCGCCAACCAGCCCAGCTTCGGCCTGCCGTGGGTCTACAACTGGCTGCAGGCTCCGCACAAGACGACAGAGACGCTGTACCGCGCGGCCGACGAGCTGTTCACCACGGCTCCCGACGGCCTGGCCGGCAACGACGACCTCGGCTCGTTCAGCGCCTGGTACGTGTGGGCCAACATCGGGCTGATGCCCGCGATCTGGGGCACCGCCGACCTGCTGGTCTCGGCGCCGATGTTCGAGCACATCGAGATCACCTCGATCGGCTCCGACCGCACCATCTCGATCGACGCTCCCGGCGCCGGCGACGACCGTCGCTACACGACGGGCCTGTCGGTGAACGGTCAGGCGCAGACCGCGTCGTGGCTGCCCGCCGACTTCGCCCGCTCGGGCGGAACCCTCGACTTCACGATGGGCGCGACGGCCTCGACGTGGGGCACCGGCGAGGGCGACGTGCCCCCGTCGTTCCGCGACGGCAGCGACAACCGCAACTCGATCGGCATCACCTCCGACGGCGCCGTCAACATGGGAGGGCTGGATGCCGGCGGCATCGGCCTCTCGCGTGAAGACCTCGCAGCGGCGGGCGTCACCGGTGGGGCGAAGCTCCCCCTCGGTGACACCGGTGTCGAGTTCACCTGGCCCGACACGGTGGCCGGCGAGGTCGACCACTGGATCCCGAACGGCCAGGTCCTCGACTTCGGCGACGTCGCGGCATCCGGGATCTCCTTCCTCGGTCTCGCGACCAACGGCCCCTCGCGCGGCACCGCCCTGGTGACCTACACCGACGGCTCGACGAAGAAGGTCGACGTGCGCCTCACCGACTGGACGAACACGGGCGCCGAGCCCGGGAACATCCGCCTGGTGCCGCTCACGAAGCGCAACACGCTCGCCGGTGGCTCCGACACCGCCAAGCCGACCCTCTTCGCGACGGCGGTCGTTCCGCTCGACACGAAGAAGACGGTCAAGAGCGTCACCCTGCCGAACGACGTGTCGAAGGGCATCATGCACGTCTTCGACGTCGCACTGCGCCCGCTCGATGCGACCGAACCGGGTGAGCCGACGCTGCCGACGCGCCCCGATGCGCAGGAGCCGACCGAGCCGACCGTGCAGGCGCCGATCGACATCGACGGCACCGCGGTCACGAACGCCGACACCGTCTGGCGCTTCCACGACACGACCGACGACCCCGCCGCGGGCCTGGCGACCCACACCGGTTGGACCGCCGCCGACTACGACGACACGTCGTGGAAGACCGGCACCGGCAGCTTCGGCGCGAAGAACGGCGTGATCGGCGACCTGGGCGGCGGCTACACGCCGAGCACCCTCGTCACCCAGTACAAGACGGGCACCACCAATACGGAGGCGTTCTTCTTCCGCACGACGTTCGAGATCGACGAGGCCGACCTCGCGCAGATCACTCAGCTGAACGGAGAACTGGCCTACGACGACGCGGCACGCGTGTACGTCAACGGGCAGCTCGTCGGCGGCTTCGCGGATGCGCGCATCGGCAACGGCCCGAGCAACATGGTCTACGCCGGTGACAACGGGTCGGCGCCGCTGACGGGTGCGTTCACGGTTCCGGCATCCGCTCTGCGGGCGGGCACGAACACGATCGCGGTGCAGGTGCACAACACCAACGCGACGAGCTCCGACGTGTTCATGCAGCTGACCTCGCTCACCATCGCCGCCCAGGGCGCTCCCGCCGCGATCTCCGACGTGCTCCTTCACGTGGGATCCGACGAGACGCAGCGCAACCTGACGTTCTACACCGACCGTCGGATCGCGGCGCAGGTGCAGGTGGCACCGGCATCCGCACGCACCGGCGCCGGATTCCCGGTCGCCGAGGCGCGCACGCTCGACGCCACCACTGCGCAGGCCCGCGACGGGCGCTACTCGAACCAGGTCGTCATCGACGGACTGGCCGAGGAGACCTCGTACCTGTACCGGGTCGGCAACGACGAGATGGGATGGTCGCGCTCGTACGAGCTGTGGACCGGCACGTTCGACGAGACATACAGCTTCGTCTACCTGACGGACGCGCAGATCGGTGCGTCGGGCAGCTGGCAGAACGACCGCGACCGCTGGGCCGCATCGCTCGGTCAGATCGACCAGTTCGAGAAGGATGCCTCGATGATCGTGAGCGGTGGTGACCAGATCGAGACGCACCGTTCCGAAGACGAGTACGCCTCGCTGATCGCCCCCGAGCTGCTCAAGCAGGTGCCCTTCCAGGCGACGATCGGAAACCACGACAACCAGTCCGACCAGTTCAACTCGCACTTCTTCACCCCGAACCGCTCCGAGACCCACGGGTACGAGGGCATCGACGGGCGAGCCGGAGGCGACTACTGGTACACCTACAACGGCGTGCTCTACCTCAACATCAACACCAACGCGCGCAGCACCAACGAGGAGGACCACGCGGCCTTCCTGCGCGAGGTCGTCGAGGAGCAGGGCGCCGACGCCAACTGGATCGTCGTCGTCATGCACCATTCGCTGTACTCGGCCGCGTTCCACTCCGTGGAGCAGGACGTGAAGGAGCGCCGTGCGGCCCTCGCACCGGTGTTCAGCGAACTGGGCATCGACCTGGTGCTCGCCGGTCACGACCACATCTACACGCGCAGCTACCTCATGGACGGCACGACGCCGGCCGGAGACCTGGAGGCGCAGGAGAAGTCGGGTGTGACGCTCGCGGCCGAGGAGGGGCAGGTGCTGTACGTGACCGGCAACTCCTCGAGCGGCAGCAAGTTCTACGGTCTCGACGCGTCGTCTCCCGAGGCGGCCATCAAGGACCAGTCGAACCAGCCGCAATACACCGACGTCGACGTGACGCCCGAGGCGATCACCCTCACTACCTACCAGACGATGGATCGCAAGGTGATCGACGAGGTGACGCTCACCCGCACGGCGAACGACGAGAAGGGTCCGGAGTTCGCGGGCCTTCCCGCCGAGTCCGAGGTGGCGCAGGGACAGCCGTTCGAGCCGCTCGCCGGAGTCTCGGCGACCGACGAGATCGACGGCGACGTCACCTCGGCGATCACGGTCGAGGGCACGGTCGACACCACCAAGCCCGGTGTCTACACGCTCACCTACCGGGTGGCCGACCTGGCCGGCAACGAGACGGTCGTCGAGCGGGCGGTGACCGTGACCGCGGTCGAGCCGACGTTCGGCGGTGTCCCGCCGACCCGCACCGTCGTCGAGGGCGAGGAGTTCGACGAGCTCGCCGGGGTCTCGGCGAAGGACGCGAACGGTGTCGATCTGACCGACCGGATCGAGGTCGAGCTGGTGCAGGCGGCCAGCGCGGCGCGCATGGTCGGGCCGTCGGCGGGCGCGTACGCGCTCGTCTACACGGTGACCGACGACTACGGCACGACGGCGGTCGCGCAGAGCGCGGTCACGGTGGTGCCGCCTGCCGATCCGACCGACCCCGGCACGGGTGCCCCCGGCACGCCGGGTGGCGGCGGGGTCGTCGCCCCCGGAGACGGGACGGATGCCGGTGACGGCACGCTGCCCGCGACGGGCGGCGGAGCTTCGCTGCTCTGGATGCTCGGCATCCTGGCCCTGCTCGCCGGCGCGGGCCTGATGATCCGCCGCCGCAACGCGCAGGTCTGAGTGAACGAAGAGGGGGCCGCGGATTCTCACCCGCGGCCCCCTCTTCCGTGTCCGGGCCCGTCGTCTCGTCGCCGCTCTCCTCGCTCAGGAACCGGTTCCTGAGCGAGCGCAGCGAGACGAAGGGCGCCGATCCGTCAGCGGGCCAGCGAGCCCACTCCGGTGGCCGCGATCACGGCGACCTTCGCCCCTTCGAGTTCGTCGAACCACCCGATGTGCTCGGAGGTCGGCCCGAAGGCGTGATAACCGGGTTCGGGGTCGGCGGCCTTCACCGAGCCGAGGAACACCCCGCGCTCGTTGCCGACGTGGAATCCTCGCTCGACCTCGACCCAGAGGCCGCGGGGAGGCAGGGTAACAGTGAACCGGCGGCGCGGTTTCGCGAGTGACGCGCGCGACGCCTTGCGATCTCGATGGGGCATGTCAGGCGCTCACAGTCTGGAGTTCGCGGGCCTGCTCGAGCGACGAGGCGTACTCTTCGCGCGAGAGGTCGAGACCGTTCGCGGAGTTCGCGGCCTCCATCATCTTCGCGAGCAGCGGACGATGCAGCTGCGGGTCTCCGTCGAACGAGAACCGGAGGGGGATGGAGGCGTGGATCCAGAGTGTCTGGACCGTGCCGTCGAAGGTCGGAACGGTGAGGGCGAACGACTCGTTGCGCCGGAGCTTCGTGACGGTGACGGCACGGAGGTGAACGAGCAGGGCGTCATCCACGTCGATCGGGGCGTTGGTGTTTCCGTAGGTCAGGTGTCCCATGCTGCTCTCCTCGTGGTCGAGACTGCGTGAGATTTACATTACTAGGTTACCTAGTTACTTTCAAAGCAGAACGAAACATCGACCGATATAACGGTCGACGCGAACCTACGGGAGGTCGTCGATCTCCTCGGTGAGCCGACGCAGGAAGCGGGCGACCACGTCGGTCTGCTCCGGGGTGAACTCCTCGGCGATCGCCTCGATGCGGCGGGTGAGGTCGTCGACGGGCGAGTTGATGTCGCGCAGAGAGGGGCGCAGCACCTTCGACCGGGCATCGGCTGGGTGCGGGGCGACCACGATCTGACCGCGCTCGTGCAGACGGCGGATCACGCTCGTGATGGCCGCCGTGCTCACGCTCAGGTGCGCCGCGAGATCACCCGGCGTCACCGGGGCGTCGGCCGGCGCGTCCGCGATGAAACGCATGGCGACGCGGTCGGTGTCGTTCGGAGCGCGCACCGCAGCGAGGCGTCGCGCGAACTGCGCATCGACCCGACGGAACTCGTCGACGCAGTGCACGAGATCGGATGTGATCGTCGTCGTTTCGTTCACCAAGTGTCACCCCCTGACCCCTCCATGCTACAAGACGCTCACGTAACGAGGTGGCCTAGCGGTTTTCAATGGCGATCAGGGCGTCCATCGGGTGAGAAGATGGAATACCGCCCGCCGGAAAGGATGCCATGGCTGAGCGATTCACTCTCGACGAAGCGGGATACATCCTGTATTCCGACATGGTCGAGCGCCTGCGCGAGCGCTTCCCCACCGTGCCGGTGTGGCGGCTGGAGCAGGTCGCAGCCGCCGAGCACGACGCGATCACCGGTGGCGTGCTGCAGATCGTGCCCGCCGAGGTCGAGGACGGCACGATCGAGATGCTCGAGCGCGAGTCGCAGAGCGTGAGCGCCGAGAACGAAGGGGTGGCGTGATGGAGAGTTCCGAGGAGTTCACCCGCTCGGGTTACTGGTACCCGGAAGTCGACTCCGCGAGCACGGTCGACGTGCTCAACCTGCTGCGCCGCTACCGCTCGGCCGAGACGGCGATGCGCGCCCGCACGCGCGCGTCGATGCGCATGAACGAGACCGACCTCGTCGCGCTGCGCTTCCTGCTGCGCGAGCAGCGCGCCGGACGCATCGTGCGCTCGATCGACATCGCCCGCATGCTCGACATCTCGACGGCATCCACCACGACCCTCATCGACCGCCTCGAGAAGGGCGGGCACGTCCGCCGCGAGGCGCACCCGACCGACCGCCGCGCGGGCATCGTCGTCCCCACGGTCAGCAGCGACGACGAGGTGCGCCACACCCTCGGTGCGATGCACCGGCGGATGCTGTCGCTCGTCGACGAGATGTCCGACAAGGAGCGCGCGGTGGTCACCCGCTTCCTCGCCGGCATGACCTCGGCGATCGAAGAGGCATCCGATCTCGATCAGGAACTGCGCGACGTGATCCGCGACCACGAGGAGTCGCAGGAAGAGGGAGCGGCGGGCGAGTAACCCGCCCGCCTGCCCGCCTCAGACCTTCTCGGGCTCGGCCGGCTCGGCGCCGTCGGCGTCACCCGCGGCATCCGCTGCCTGCTCGACCCGCTCGGGGAACAGCTCGTCGAGGTCGAGGTCGGGGTTGTCGTCCTGACCCTCGACGAGCTCGATGGCCTCCTGCTCGGTCTGCACGCTCGGCATCGCGCCGGGCAGCGGTCGGCGCGCCGACTCCTTGAGCACGACCACCGCGATGAACCCGGCGATCGACGTGCCGATCACGTAGAACGCTGGCGCGAGCGACGAACCCGTCATCTGCACGAGCGCCTCCATCACGACCGGCGCCGTGCCGGCGAACAGCGCCACCGCCAGGTTGTACGAGATGCCCATGCCGCCGTAGCGCGACGACGTCGGGAAGAGCGCCGGCAGCGAGGAGGCGAGGTTGGCGACGTAGAACGTCACCGGGAACGCGAGCAGCACGAGGCCCAGAACGGTCGACCAGATCTCGCCGTGCATCATGAACAGGAACGCGGGCACCGCGAGCACGATCGCCGAGGTCGAGCCGATGAACAGCACCTTCTTGCGGCCGATGCGGTCGGAGAGCCGACCGGTGAGCGGGATGCAGAGGGCCATCGCCACGAGCACCGGGAGCGTCAGCAGCGTGCCGTGCACCTCGTCGTAGCCGAGGGTTCCGGTGAGGTACGTGGGCATGTACGAGGTGAGCGCGTAGCCGACGGTGTTCGCCGCGGCGACGAGCACGAAGGCCGTGAGCAGCTCGCGCCAGTACGCGCGGATGAGGGCGATGACACCCTTGGGCGCATCGGCCGCGGCCTGCGCTTCGTCGGCGGCGTGGGCCGCGGCATCCTGCGCTTCCTGGAAAGCGGGGGTGTCTTCGATCTTGAGTCGGAAGTAGATGGCGATGAGACCCAGCGGCAGCGCGACCAGGAACGGGATGCGCCAGGCGAAGCCCTGCATGACGTCGGCCGACAGCGTGAGCTGGAGGATCGAGACGAACGCCGCGCCGATCGCGAAGCCCATGTAGGAGCCGAGGTCGAGCAGCGAGGCGTAGAACCCGCGTCGCTTGTCGGGCGCGTACTCGGTGATGAAGGTCGTCGCCCCGGCGTACTCGCCGCCGGTGGAGAAGCCCTGCGCGAGCTTGAGCACGATCAGCAGGATGGGCGCCCAGACCCCGATGACCGAGAAGTCGGGCAGTACACCGATGAGGAACGTCGCGGCGGCCATCATGATGAGCGTGAAGGCGAGCACGCGCTGACGCCCCATCCGGTCACCGAGCTGGCCGAGCACGATGCCGCCGAGCGGGCGCGCGACGAAGGTCACGGCGAAAACGCCGAGCGAGAAGAGCGACTGCGCCCCGGCCGAGGCATCCGGCAGGAACGCCCGTCCGATGATCACCGCCAGGTAGCCGTAGACGCCGATGTCGTACCACTCCATGAGGTTGCCGACCACGGTTCCGGCGACCGCCCGTCGGAGCATGGGGCGATCGACCACCGTCACGTCGTCGACCGTGAGCCGACGCGGTTCGGTGGGCGCCGGTCGGAAGCGGCGGAGCAGCCGCTGCCAGAGGGATTCGCTCTTCACGGGATCGGACATGTCGTTCTCACTTTCTTCCCGTCGCGAGGCGAATGCCCCGGGACAGAGTTCGGGGAGACGGTACACCCACCGTCTCCCCGAAGTTCCTGCGGCTCGCTCAGTTGTTGAAGGCGTCCTTGACGTTCTCGCCCGCCTTCTTCACGTCGGCCTTGGCCTGATCGGCCTTGCCCTCGGCCTCGAGCTTCTCGTTGCCGGTCACCTTGCCCGCAGCCTCCTTCGCCTTACCGGCGATGTCCTCTGCGGCGTTCTTGATCTTGTCGTCGAGTCCCATGGGGGGCTCCTTTCTTCTCGGTGGTTCGCGATGGTCTGGTGGGGCATCCGGGGATGCCGGGTCATCCGGAGAGCAGCAGTCCGGCCATGAGCGGAGCGGACGCCGCGGCGACGAGCGAGACGCCGCCGACGATCCCGGCGGCGCGCCAGAAGGATCGGCGCTCGACGGGAGCGGTGATGCCGGACATGCGGCCGACGGCCTGCCGGGCCGACAGCGGGGTGAGGTCGACGCCGTCTGCGGGGATCATCCCGGGCGTCCGGCGGAGGGCGCGTCGGGTGCCGATCGTGCGGGTCTTCTCCACTGCCGGGGACATCGAATCACCTTCCTCGGAAGAAAGATTACTAGTTTGACTAGTGAAACGCCAGCCTAGTGAAATCTCCGGTGATCCGACCTACGCTCGGGACATGACCGAGCTCACCCAGCCCACCGGACGCGAAGACGACCTGCGCGCGATCCCCCGAGACGACGGCAGCGCCCCCGTCGCCCTGGTCCTCGGGGCGACCGGGTACATCGGCGGACGCCTCACCCCGCGCCTGCTCAACGCCGGGTACCGCGTGCGGGTTCTGGCGCGCGACGCGGCCCGCGCGGCATCCTTCCCCTGGGGTCCGGACTGCGAGATCGTCGAGGGCTCGGCCGACGATGCGGATGCCGTGGCCGAGGCCATGCGCGACGTCGATGTCGTCTACTACCTGATCCACTCGATGGGCGCCGGCAAGGACTTCGAAGAGGCCGACGAGCGCGCGGCGCAGACGGTGGCGGATTCCGCGGCGACGGCCGGGGCCCGCCGCATCGTGTACCTCGGCGGACTGCATCCCGACGACGTGAAGCTGTCGCCGCACCTGCGTTCGCGCGTGCGGGTGGGCGAGGTGTTCCTCGAATCGGGAGTGCCGACGCTCGTGCTGCAGGCCGGGGTCGTGATCGGGTCGGGCTCGGCGTCGTTCGAGATGATCCGTCACCTCACCGAGGTGCTGCCGTACATGCCCGCCCCGAAGTGGGTGCGCAATCACATCCAGCCGATCGCGATCCGCGACGTGCTGCACTATCTGCTCGGCGCGGCACGGGTCGACGAGAGCGTGAACCGGGCGGTCGACATCGGCGGACCCGACGTGCTGCGCTACGGGCAGATGATGAACGGCTACGCGGTCGAGGCCGGACTCCCCCAACGCGCGATCGCCGCCCTCCCCGTGCTCACCCCGGGTCTCGCCTCGCACTGGGTGAACCTCGTGACGCCGGTGCCGCGCTCGATCGCGCGCCCGCTCGTCGCCTCGCTGCAGAACGAGTGCGTCGTGAAGAACCGCGACGTCGACGACCTCATCCCGCGGCCGACGGGCGGCCTGACCCCGTATCGCCGGGCCGTCGCGCTCGCGATCGGCCGGTCGAACAACGACACGATCGAGACCAGCTGGCAGGATGCCGAGGTCTCGGGCGCACCGAGCGACCCGCTGCCGAGCGACCCCGACTGGGCCGGGCGCACGGTGTTCACGGATGCACGGTCGCTCGAGACGACGGCATCCGTCGATCAGCTGTGGCGCGTGATCCTGGGCATCGGCGGATCGAACGGCTGGTACTCGTCGCCGTTCCTGTGGGCGGTGCGCGGTCTCATGGACCGCCTCGTCGGCGGGGTCGGCCTGCGCCGCGGACGCCGCAGCCGCACCGACGCCCGGGTCGGCGACGCGATCGATTTCTGGCGCGTCGAGGCCGTCGAGGCACCGGGCACGACGACGGATGCCTCACCCGCCAGCGGAGGGCTGCTGCGGCTGCGCGCCGAGATGAAGGTGCCGGGCTCGGCCTGGCTCGAGCTGCGCGCCCTGCCGGAGGGGACGGGCGCCCGGTACGAGCAGCGGGCGGTGTTCTTCCCGCGCGGGCTGAGCGGACGTCTGTACTGGCTCGCGGTGCTGCCGTTCCACGGTGCGATCTTCGCCGGCATGGCCGCCCGCATCACCGCCACGGCGGAGGGTGCGGAGGAGTAGCGCGCCCCTCGTCTGGATAGGCTCGGGGCATGACCGCGGCCGAACCGAACCCGTACCGTCACCTCATCGCGCTGGCCGCGGGGATCGTGGCGCTGATCGTGTTCCTCACGTTCACGAGCGGCGTCATCGGCTATCTCGTCTCGATCGTCGTCGCCGGAGCGGCAGTGTTCGTCGGGCACCGCGCCCTGCGTGACCGCGGGCGGTTCTTGCTCGCCGCGATCCTCGGACTCGTGCTCAGCTACTTCGTGCTGATCACCTCGGTCGGCCTGCTCGTCGTGCGCCTGACCCGCCTCGGCTGAGGTTTCGCCGGGTCGGCCCTTCGTCTCGCTGCGCTCGCTCCGGAACCGGAACCGGTTCCTGAGCGAGGAGCGCAGCGACGAGACGAAGGGTCCCCGCGCACACCGATCAGTCGACGCGCGGCCGCTCCGGAGCGTCCGTCTGCTCGGGGTCGACGGCGGCATCCACCGCGGCATCCACGTCTCGCTGCGGGATGATGTCGATCGCCTCGGTCGCCGCCTCGTAGACCTCGGAGAGCGTCTCGTCGACGGTCTCCTCGTCGATCCAGGCGAGGTCGTCACCCGAGTGGTCGTACTCGACGGGCACGAGGGCGAAGTCGTCGCCGTACTCCTCGAGGCCGGCCATGACGCTGTGGCGCACCGCCGCACGGGCATACAGCTCGCGCAGGATCATGGGGTCGCGGCGCAGGTCGATCATGAACGCGACCATCATGAACGCCATGATCACCGCGAACGGCAGCGCCGCGATGATGGTCACGTTCTGCAGTGACTGCAGTCCGCTCCCCTCGTCACCCGACACGAGCACGACCGCGGCGATCGCGCCGACCAGGGCGCCCCAGGTGACCGTGACCCAGCGCGCGGGCTCCGGACGACCCTGCTGCGACAGCGTGCCCATCACGAGCGAGGCCGAGTCGGCGCCGGTGATGAAGAAGATCGAGATCAACAGGATCAGCAGGATGCTCGTGATCAGCGGGAAGGGCAGGTTCTCGAGCACGCCGAACAGCACCTCTTCGGGCGGATCGACCACGAGCCCGGCGCCGTCCATCTGCTGGCTGATCGCCGTGGTGCCGAAGATCGCGAACCAGATGAGCGAGATCGCCGAGGGCACGACGATCACGACCGCCACGAACTGGCGCAGCGTGCGGCCGCGCGAGATCTTCGCGATGAACATGCCGACGAACGGCGACCACGAGATCCACCAGGCCCAGTAGAAGATCGTCCAGCCCGAGAGGAACGTCTCGACCTCGGCACCCTGCGACGCCGAGCGGGCGATCATGGTGGGCAGGTCTCCGAGGAACTGCACGGCCACCGAGGGGATGACGTTGAGGATGAGCATCGACGGTCCGACGAAGAACACGAAGAACGCGAGCACCAGCGCCATCACGGCGTTGGTGTTGGAGAGCGCGCGGATGCCCTTCGAGACGCCAGAGACGGCCGAGGCGATGAAGCAGGCGGTGAGCACGGCGATGACCGCGATCAGGATGCCGTTGCCGACCTCTCCGATGCCCGTGACGAGCTCGACGCCGTGGCCGATCTGCAGGGCGCCGAGTCCGAGCGAGGCGGCCGTGCCGAAGAGCGTGACGATGATCGAGAAGATGTCGATCGTGCGGCCGAGGGGACCGGTCGTGCGGCCCTCACCAAGCAGCGGCGCGAAGATCGAGGAGATCAGCGGGGTGCGGCCGCGGCGGAATGCACCGTAGGCGATCGCGCCGCCGACGAGCGCGTAGAACGCCCAGGCCTGCGGACCCCAGTGGTAGAGCACCTGGGCCTGCGCGGTGTGCATCGCCTCGAGGGTGTTGGCCTCGACGGTGCCGGGCGGCGGCGTCTCGAAGAACGTGAGCGGCTCGGCGGCACCCCAGAACACCAGACCGATGCCCATGCCGGCGGCGAACAACATCGAGATCCACGAGAACATCGAGAACTCGGGCTCTTCGTCGTCGCGGCCGAGCGGGATGCGCCCGTACCGGCTGAAGCCGACGAACAGCATGAACACGAGGATCACGGTGGCGATCGTCGTGAAGAAGAAGCCGAAGTACTCGACCACCCACGCAAGCACACTGCTCGCGGTGCCCGACAGGTTGTCGCCCGCGAACACGCCCCAGGCGATGAACGCGACGGTCGCGAGGAGCGCGACACCGAACACGAGGTGGTCGGTGCGATAGGTGCGCCCCGTCTCTTCGACCGAGACGCCGGGGATCAGCGCCGGGTGCAGTCCGCGTGGTGGAACGGCCGACATGTCGCGGACGATCTTGCGGCCCGTCTCGGTGGCCTTGGGGACGATATTGGTGGCGGTGGTGCGGGGAGGCTTCTCTTCGGGGGTCTCCATGAGAAACCATTCTCCCACGGCGCGTTCACAGGCACGGGGGCTTGCGCGGGGTGGGGCCCTTCGACAAGCTCAGGGACCCAGTTTCGAGACACCCCCACCCGGCCTGGGTCGCTGAGTTTGTCGAAGCGTCGCAGGGCGGCAGCATCCATTCGCTCGGGAGGAGAACTCGCGCTGCGCAGGACCAAAAGCGGCGGATGCTCCTGCCGAACGCGAGATCTCCTCCGTTCGCGGGCGCACTGGGGCCCTTCGACAAGCTCAGGGACCCAGTTGCGAGACACCCCCGCCCTGGGTCGCTGAGCCTGTCGAAGCGGCGCAGTGCGGCCCCGCGCCTACCGGCGGAAGAAGCCCGAGAACACCGAGTGCAACAGGGGCAGAGCGGATGCCCAGAGCAGGGTGTAGCCGAGTCCGGGCACCGGCTCGACGAGCAGTGCGCCGCCCACGAGCATCGCGGCGAAGAGCACGCCCGACCCGATGCGGCGGGCGATGCCCTCGAGCCGGTCGAGACGGCGTTCGAGCCGCGAGGTGTCGAAGGTGACGTTGCCGTCGTCGACGCGGGTGATGATCGCGTCGATGCGGTCGGGAAGACGCATCGTGATGCCGGCGGTCTTCATGGCGCGCTGCGCCATGTCCTGCACGAGGTTGCCGCTCTCGTCGCGCAGCAGCCGGTTGGCGTAGGGCTCGGCGGCATCCCACACATTGAACGTCGGGTCGAGCGCACTGCACATGCCCGAGGTGAGCGACACCGCGCGGATCAGCAGCAGCAGGTGTTCGGGCAGTTGCAGCGGCAGACGGCGCACCATGTCGCCGAACTCGTCGGCGAAGTCGGCGAACTCGCGCGGGTCGACCTTCGACAGCTCCGCGAAGCCCATGCCGCCGAACCGTGCGAAGAGGGCGGTGAGCGCCCGTTCGAGCTCGCCGGTGTCGGCCGAGGGCAGCAGCACCCCGATCTCCTTCGCGGCGGCGACGAGTCCGCGGCTGTCCCGCGCGGTCACCGCGATCAGAAGGGTGCGCAGGCCGGCGCGCAGATTCGCCGGAACCTCGGCCATCATGCCGAAGTCGATGAAGGTGAGGTGCCACGGCGGGTCACCGGCATCCGCTCCCGCCGCCCGCGGCGTCACGAACATGTTGCCGGGGTGCGGGTCGGCGTGCACGAAGCCGTGCGTGAACACCTGGTCGAACATGACCTCGGCGAACACCTCGGCGACCTGCGCGGGATCGATGCCGGCGGCGCGCAGCGCGTCGGTGTCGTTGATCTTGATGGCCGTGACGTCCGACAGCGTCAGCACGCGGCGGGTCGACCGCTCCCACACGATCTCCGGCGCGTCGACGCGCGGGTCGTCGGCGAAGGCCTCCCGGAAACGCTCGGCGGATGCCGCTTCGTGCAGGTAGTCGATCTCCTCGAGGCTCGTGGCCGCGAACTCCTCGACGAGGGCGGGGGCATCCACCCGGTCTGACACGATGCGCACCCGCGTGAGCCACTTCCCGACCCGGCGCAGCGCGGCGAGGTCGGTCGCGACGATGCCGTCGATCCCCGGACGCTGCACCTTCACCACGACCGTGTCGAGCCCGGTGTCGGCGGCATCCTGCTCCGACAGCTTCGCCCGGTGGGCCTGACCGAGGGATGCCGCGGCGAGCGGAGTCTCGTCGACCCACGCGAACGCACGCCCGAGCGGGATCCCGAGCTCGGCCTCGGCGAGCACCCGGATATCGGCGAACGGTACGGCCGGCACCTCGTCCTGCAGGCCGGCGAGCTCGGCGGTGATCTCGGGCGGCAGCACGTCGAGACGCGACGACATGAACTGGCCGACCTTGATCATGAGGCCGCCGAGCTCGACCGCGAGGCCGTGGAACCGGCGGGCGAACTTCTGCATGCGCGGAGCGCGCGTGCGCTCGGAGATGCCGCTCATGCCGAAGCGCGGCAGCACGAGCTCGAACCACCAGATCTTCACGAACTCCCGAGCGGCGAAGGAGATGATGCGACGGTAGCGAGCGCGGTGGGCGCTCTGCGCCGGGGCATCCGTCATCGTGTTCTTCCTCCGCCGTCGGGAACGCCCGCCCGGAGGCCGGGCGGGCAGAAGCGCGTCATCCCGGCCGGATCAGTCCTGCGCGAGGATGCTGTACAGCTTACGGCGGGCGTCGTCGAGCACGTCGATCGCGGCCTGCACCTGCTCGGGCGATCCGCTGCGGCCGACCTGAGCGGCGGCGGCGGCGAGGTCGACACCGGCCTTGGGCAGCGCATGGAAGCGCGGGTCGTTGCGGTGGCCGTCCTTCGAGGTCGACTCCCACGGAGCCTTCGTCTCAGTCGTCTCGGTGGCGACGGCGCGACCGGCCTCGGTGAGCGAGTACGTCTTGCGACCGTTCTGCTCCTCGGCCTCGATCAGGCCCTCGTCGGCGAGCAGCTGGAGCGTCGGGTACACGGAGCCGGCGCTCGGCTTCCACGAGCCGCCGCTGCGCTCGGAGATCTCGTTGATGATCTGGTAGCCGTGCATCGGGCGCTCGGCGAGCAGCGAGAGCACCGCCGCGCGGACATCGCCGCGGGCCATGCGGCTGCCGCCGGACGGACGCTGCTGGTCGAACGACTTGCGCAGTTGGTCGAAGGCGTCGAAGAGCGCGCCGGCCGGACCGTTGGGGCCGCCGAGGCCGCCGGTGCCGAAGATGTTGCCGAGCGGGTTGTCGGCGCTGTTGCTGCCGGTTCCGCCGAAGGGGAATGCGTTGTTCATGATGACCTCCAGATGGGGTGGTGAACGATACTCAACGATATATCGTTCACCTGGGTGTGGGGTGGGAATCCGGGTCCCCCACAAGGGGGATGCGCCGCCCGTCCGACCTCCGTACCGTCGTACGCATGGCAGATCCCGAAGAGAAGTCAGAGAAGTCCGAGAAGGAGACCCAGAACGGCCTCGTCATGGGCATCGCCCTCGGCATCCCGTTCGGCATGGTGGCCGGCCTGCTGTTCTTCGACAACCTCGGCCTCGGTATGGGCCTCGGACTGTCGCTCGGAATCGCGATCGGGGTGGCGATCGACGCGCAGAACAAGAAGAAGGCGGATGCCTCGCCCGACGCGCCGCCGGAGGCGGACGGGCCACCGACCCCCTGAGGCCGCCTCGATTGTCCCCACCACACGCCCGGGGGAAATGCAATCCCGGTGCGGGTCACAGCGACGAGTGTTCTACTGGCGGCAATGTCGTCGTTCATCGGAATCCAGAAGCCGTCCATCCGGGTCAGCGTGATCGTGCCCGTCTTCAACCCGGGCGACGGGTTCCGCGACCTCATCGCCTCGCTCGACCGGCAGAGCCTGCGCCCGGACCAATTCGAGATCCTCCTCTGCGACGATGGCTCCGATGAGGCGACGAAGCGGCGCCTCGACCGCGTCGCCCAGGATCGTCCGCATGTTCGTGTGCTGAATCTGCCGCATTCCGGCTGGCCGGGCACGCCGCGCAACGAGGGCGTCGCGGCCGCGCAGGGCACCTATGTGCAGTTCGTCGACCAGGACGACTACCTCTTCGACACCGCCCTCCAGGCCCTCTGCGACTATGCCGATGCGAACGGCTCCGACGTCGTCGTCGGCAAGGAGGTGGGCATCGGACGCGACCTGCCGAGCCGCATCTTCCGTCGCGACATTCCGGATGCTGTGCTCGGCGAGCACCCGCTGCTCGAGATGCTCACACCGCACAAACTGTTCCGCACGGAGTTCCTGCGCGCCCACGGCATCCGCTTCCCCGACGGCCGCGTGCGCCTCGAGGACCACCTCTACGTGATGCAGGCGTACTTCGCGGCGTCGAAGATCTCGATCCTCGCGAGCGTGCCCTGCTACGCGTGGGTCAAGCATCCGGGCAGCGCGAGCGCTTCGCGCATCGATCCCGAGACCTACTACCCGCATCTCGAGAACGTGCTCGACGTCGTCGAGGCGAACACCGAGCCGGGCACCCTGCGCGACCGCCTGCTGCGGCACTGGTTCCGCGGCAAGATCCTCAAGCGCCTGAGCGGCAGGCAGATGCTGCGGTACCCCGCCGAATACCGGAACCGACTGATCGACGTGGTGACCCCCGTCGTCGAAAGGCGCTTCGGCCCCGGTGTGGACGCCGGGCTGTCGTTCCCCCACCGCATCCGCGCGGCGCTGTTGCGCGCCGGGCTGCGCGACGACCTCGTGCGCTTCGCGGAGTTCGAGACCGAGTTGTCGTGTGTGGCCGCGGTGACCTCGGCGAACTGGTCGCGCGGCGGCGGACTGCACCTGTCGATCGACGTCAGCATCCTGCGCGACGGGCGCGAGGCGCTCGTCTTCGACACCGAGACCGACCGCCTGTCGTCGCTGCCGCTGGAGTCGCTCACCGACCTGCCGCCCGAGGCGCTCGTCGCCGGGCGGGAGCGCACCAACGACCGGGTCGAGCTGTTCCTCCTCGGCGACGAGCCCGGCGACGAGCGCCGCATCGCGAGCGAGCGACCCCGTGCGCGTTCCGGCATCTCGGTCGCGATCGATCCGCTGAGGGTGTTCGCCGACCACGGCCCCTCCTCGACCCTCCGCCTGATGGCGAAGGTGCGGCGGGCCGGGTGGACGTTCGACGTGCCCGTGACATCGGATGCCGGTGCGCTGATGCGCGCGGGATCGTCGCCGCTGCTGGCCGGCAGCGCCGTGCTTCTCACGACCGGCTCGAGCGGCGGCGTCGAGCTGCAGCGCGAGGGGTCGGGCACGGGGCTGCGCGACCTGGCGGGCCGGTCGGCGCGACGCGCACGGCAGTTGGTGCGGCGGACGTAGGGGCGTGCCCTTCGGGGCCCTCCGTCTCGCTCCGCTCGCTCAGGAACCGGAGCGGCCCGGTTCCTGAGCGAGGAGCGCAGCGACGAGACGGAGGGTACCTACCGCGTCGGCAGCGTCAGGATCTCCGCGCCCTTCTCCGTGATCGCGACCGTGTGCTCGGTGTGGGCGGTGCGGGCACCCGTCGCGCTGCGGAGGGTCCAGCCGTCGGCATCCGTCACGAGCTCGTCGGTGTCGGCCATGATCCAGGGCTCGAGCGCGAGCAGCAGGCCGGGGCGCAGCACGTAGCCGCGGCCGGGACGTCCGTTGTTGGCGACGTGCGGATCCTGGTGCATGGTCGAGCCGATGCCGTGGCCGCCGAACTCCATGTTGATCGGGTACCCCTCGGCCTTCAGCACCGTGCCGATCGCGCGCGAGATGTCGCCGATGCGGGCGCCGGGGCGGGCGGCGGCGATGCCCGCGGCGAGCGCGCGCTCGGTCGTCTCGATCAGACGCTCGTCCTCGGGGTCGCGCGTGGCGCCGACGATGAAGCTGATCGCCGCGTCGGCCGCGATCCCGCGCAGCGAGACGGCGAGGTCGAGAGTGAGCAGGTCGCCGTCGGCGAGCGTGTAGTCGTGCGGCATGCCGTGCAGCACGGCGTCATTCACGGCGGTGCAGATGTAGTGACCGAACGGCCCGTCACCGAACGAGGGGGCGTAGTCGACGTAGCAGGATTCGGCGCCGGCATCCTCGATCATCTGCTTCGCCCAACGGTCGATGTCGAGCAGGTTGGTGCCGACGGTTGCCCGGGCCTTCAGCGCGTGCAGGATGTCGCCGACGAGGGCGCCGGTCGCGCGGGCGCGGTCGAGTTCGTCGGGCGTGAGGATTTCGATCATGGGGTGCTTTCCGGTGGCGACCAATAACTATCCCGGCAATCCTATCCCGGGATTAGTATTGGCATCATGATGGTCCGGATGCCCCTCACCCCCGCCGAGGTCGAACGCGGCGAGCGCCTCGGTGCCCTGCTGCGCGCTGCGCGGGGCGAGCGGTCGATGCTGGGCGTGGCGCTCGACGCCGGAGTCTCCCCCGAGACGCTGCGGAAGATCGAGTCCGGCCGCGTCGCGACACCTGCGTTCTCGACGATCGCCGCGATCGCGGGGGTTCTGGGCCTGTCGCTCGACGCCGTATGGGCCGAGATCGGTGCGGATGCCGCGGCTCCGGGTCGCGTGGCGTCGTAGGCGCGGCGGCGCGGCGGCGCGGCGCTCCGACGCGTCCGAGTGCCGCCGACCGGTGCGAAATGTCGGTAATGACGCGCCATAACCAACACTTCGCACCGATCGAGCGCGAGGTCTCGCGTCCCCGCAGCTCACCCCGGCAGTTCGACCCCTCGGGCGGTGGCGAGTTCGCGGGTCTTCTCGGCGGCATCCGTCTCGATGCACACCGCCGTCTGCAGCCCGAAACCGTTGTCGCGCAGCAGGTAGTAGCTGGTGATCTCGCTGAGGCGAGCACCCTCGGCATCACGGAACGCGAAGCGAACGTGCACCAGCGCGAGCTTGTCCGTCACGAGGGTGATGTCGAGCACCTCGTGCCCCGCCGCGGCGAAACCGAGCCGCTTGTGCAGGGGGAACGACATCGAGAGCCCCTGCACGAGCGCCTCACGGGACTCGGCCACCATCGACGCCGCGTCGTCGACGACCACCCCCGGCTCGGCCCACAGCTTCGCCCACGCGCCGGCGTCGAAGTTCGTCAGCGTTGCGGCGTAGCGGGTGAAGTAATCGTCGATCCGAGTCGCAGTGATGGCCATGCTTCGAGCCTCGCCGAGGTCGCGGACAGATGCAATGGGAGGGACATACGGAGGAGGCCCCGGCCGCTTCCGCGAACCGGGGCCTCACTCGGGCTGGTGGTTACTTGATGAAGACGTCGTCGGCGAAGAAGCCGGGCGTGATGCGATAGACGACGGTCTCGCCGTCCGGAACGAGGAAGGCCTCGGATCCGGTGGCCGAGCCGCCGGCGTAGAGCTCGTCGAGCCCCATGCCGTCGTTCAGCGCGACCAGCGCGTCGTAGCTGTTGATGACCGAGCCCGACGCCGTGACGGCGGCGAGCTGAACCTCAGCGGCGATGCCCGACTCGTCGCCCTTGTAGGTGACCGTGTAGTTGACGATCTCGTAGTGCGAACCGGCCGGAGCCGGGTCGTTGAACTGGTTTGCCTCGGAGACCGTGGCGTTGCCGTCGGGGTTGATCGAGTTGATGACGACGGTCCAGTCGCTGCTGTCAATCGTGGACCCCACCGGGTACGGGTTCTCGCGGGTGCCCTGTGCCGCATCGGCCGGCTCTTCGGCGACGGGCTCTTCGGCGTCGGCATCGGCATCCGACTCGTCCTCGGCCGGCTGGGAGACCGTGGTCTCTCCGCTGCCGAAGGCGACCTCGAACGAGTTGGCGACGACCGCGAAGAACACGACGAAGCCGACGATGGTTCCCACGATCGACAGCCCGAGGCCGATGAAGGCGAGCCACTTCTTGTCACCCTTGAGGAAGAGGGCGACGATGCTGAGGATGAAAGCGATCGGCAGCAGGATCCAGCCGAGGATCAGCGCGCCGGGCACGCACGCGAAGATGAAGCCGACAGCGCCGACGATGGCTGCGACCAGGGCGAGCACGTTGAGCTTCTTCTTGGGCTCTTCCGCCACGGCGGTGTGCGCGCCGGGGTACGCGGGAGCGGATGCTCCGGCGAAGGCGGGCGCGGGCGCGGGCGCGGAGAAATCTGCCGGGGCAGCGGAGGCGACGGGAGCCGTGGGTTCCGGAGCACTGGCCTCGTCGGCGAAGTTTCCCCACTGCTGACCGTCCCACCAGCGCTGACGTCCGGAGCCGTCGTCGTACCAGCCCGCGGGGGTGTCGTTCGGTGTAGTCATACGCTCATCCTGACAGAACGCTGAGAACCGATATGCCGGTGTTGCGGGTTCGTTATCCGCTATTCAGCGGCAGCTACTTCGCGAGCACCGAGTCCAGCAGCCCGGGGAACAGCGCGTCGAGGTCGTCGCGGCGCAGGGTCAGGCGGCGACGCCGGCCGTCGGGCTCGTTGCGGATGACGCCCGCCTCGCGCAGCACCTTCATGAAGTGCGACTTGGTCGACTTCGGCAGGTTCGGGTCGGTGGCGTGGCAGGCGGCCATGTCGAGCGGACCGTCGGCCAGCTGGCGGGTGATGGCGAGGCGCTCGGGGTCGCTGAGCGCGAAGAGCACGTCGGTCAGCTGGATCTCGGAGCGCTCCGGGTGCGGAAGATCGCCAGGCATGGTTCGAGAATAGTTGAACAATCGACGAATGGCGAGTACGGTCGGATGGTTCGAGAAAACTCGAACGGTTGAGGAGCGCCGCATGACCAGTACCGAGTCGATCACCGTGCCGCCGCAGCACGGTGGGGCCCTTCGTCAGGCTCAGGGAGCCCGCGCGGATCAGCGTCGCGACGGCATACGCTCCCGCCTCGGCTTCCCGCTCGCGGTCGTCGCGCAGATCGTGATGATGATGGGCGCGAGCGCGCCGTCGCCGTTCTACCCGGTGCTCGCGCAGCAGATCGGGTTCGACGCGATCGTCATCAGCGCGGTGTTCGCCGTGTACGCCGTGGCGCTGCTGCTCACGCTCCTCACGGCCGGTTCGCTCTCCGACCACATCGGCCGGCGGCCGGTGGCGGTCGGCGGATTCCTGCTGCTCGCCGCCAGCATGGTGCTGTTCTGGCATGCGGATGCCGTCGCCACCCTGTTCCTCGCCCGCATCCTGCAGGGCGCGGCGAGCGGCCTCCTCATCTCGGCGCTCTCCGCGACCGTGCTCGACTTCGCCCCGACCGGACGCCCGAAGGCCGCGGCCCTCTGGAACTCGCTGAGCCCCGGCATCGGTCTTGCGTCCGGCGCACTCGTGTCGGCGGTGCTGCTCGACGTGACCGGCGAGGCCCTGCTCGACGTCTTCGCGCCGCTGACCACCGCCTACGTGGTGCTCGCCGCGCTGTTCTTCGCGATCCCCGAGACCGCGCCGCGTCGGCCCGGAGTCTGGGCGTCGCTGAGTTTCCGGTTGTCGGTGCCCACCGGCATCCGTTCGGATTTCTGGCGCGGCGCACCCGCGATCATCGCGGGCTGGGCGACCGGCGGGCTGTTCCTCTCGCTCGGTGCGAACATCGTGCGCGGCGAGCTCGGCGGCGAGGCGCACGTCTGGCAGGGACTGGGCGTCGTGCTGCTCGCGGGGGTCGGCGCCGTCACGGCGTTCGCGATGCGGCGGATGCCGGCGCGCACGACCGTCCTGTTCGGCACGGCGGCACTGGCCGTCGGAACCGCTCTGTCGCTCGCGGCGCTCTCGGTGCAGTCGCTCCCCTTCTATCTCGTCGCCGCGGGAGTCACGGGCATGGGCTTCGGTACCGCATTCTCGGGGGTGGTCGCGTCGCTCGCGCCGAAGATCCCCGCGACCGAGCGCGCCGACACGTTCGCCGTGATCTACGTGCTGGCGTATCTCGCGTTCGGGGTGCCGGCCGTGGCGGCGGGTCTGCTCGTGGGCGTCGTCGGGCTCGAGGCGGTGTGCTTCGGATACGGCGTGGTCGTGATCACGCTGGCGGCGGTGGCGTTCGCGCTGCGCGTGCGGCGGGCGTAGGTGTCGGCCCGTTACCCGGGACTTTCGGTTTCATCGAACGGAATCACGACCGAGGCTTTCGCTGCCACTTCCTCGGAGTCTCGCTGGTCGTCATCGCGAGCCTCCTGATCGACATCGATTGCGTCTGCGCTCTCAGCCGTTCGAGACTCGATCAGCTCGGTCGCCCACTTCGGTCTTGCCGGGCGCGCCAAGCCCCTTAGCGTCGTTCCCTGGGCGTCGATTGCGTCGCCGTGCTCCCCAACATGCAAGAGATGCTCAAGCTGGAAATGATACGGGCGGATGCTGTTCGGTGCTGGAGACGTGTTGCCCATCAGCGCCTGGTCGAGGCACAGACTGACTCCCGCGGGAGTCGCATCCGGGCCGAAGCAGTATTTGGTCTCAGCCCATTTGCCCAGCTGTGCTCGACTGACAGAACCACAGCCGCCGAACGCGGTGCACGCATAATCAGCACCCGTCATCGGTGGAGCGTTGGTCACGAACGGCGGAAGATGGTCGTTGTACAGCAACATTCCCGGAGTGCGCCCGTGGCGATTAGCCCAGGTGATCAGCTTCTGATTCTGCTGCGGGCTCCAGCTGGAGTATGTCCCTGTCGGCTTGAAAGCTTTCGCCTGGAGCAAGAGATCGAGCCACTGCCCAGGACTCACCTCGATGGCGAGCTCGAGGTCTGCACCACTGGGCACGATGATTTGCCGACCATTCTTCGACAGACCGCCTTCCAACGTGCGCGTGTGCTGGGCGGCGTATGCCCCTACCTTCTGGCCGTAGTATCCGATGCGCCGCAAGAGATTGCTCGTCGTCGTCTCTTCATGCTCGATTGCCGGGGCCACGGCGAGGCTCGAATGCCGCTCCATCACGAACTGCCGGGTCTGCATCGTGTCCAGAACCGCCTGGTAGGACAGGTTCCACAGCAGCTGGGCTGTGCTCGCCGCGATCTCCATATCAAAACTGTATGGCTCGAGTGGCTAGCCCGGTGCGACTGATCAGTGCGAGCGCCGACGCTTCTCGCCCTGCGGAACCCACGTCCAGTGCAGCGCCGGGCCGTCGATCTGCTTCACGGTGAAGCGGCGCGCGCAGGTCGCGCACTCGACGCGGTAGGTCATCGACCAGCCGGGCTCGGATGTCTCGACGATCCGCACGCGACCAGCGCGCTGCTCATCGTTCGGGTCGGTGCGTTCACCGTCGCGGTACGGATCGCAGCACGGATGCCGGTCACTCACCGGCATCCTCCGGCCAGGTCCAGCTCGCGTTCGCTTCGCGCACCTGCTTCTCGATGCGGCGGCGATGCGAGGCCGCGCGTTTGGTGTCGGCGTTGCCGAGCACCGGCCAGCGCCACTCGGCGGGGAAGATGTGGAGCGCGAGCGTCGTCGCGTCGGGAGTGTGCGGATCGACGGCGTGCACGAGCGTGAACGCGTAGTCCTGCACCCGCCACACCGCACTCGGGAACGACACGAGCTTCTCCCGACTCAGCACGCGGCCGTATCCCTCGTCGGGGTCGAGCGGCGATTCCGCATGGAACCCGTCTCCTCCGTAGAAGTGGACGAACGCCCTCTCGAGCTCGCGTCGGAGCGCCGGCATCCGTTCGTCGGGGTCGTCGCCCTCGGACCGCGCCAGCGGGAAGATCCTCACCCGATCGTTCTCGACGATCCACGGGCTGAGCGCGCGCCAGTCGACCTCGACGTCGGGGCGCCCGTCGGGTCCGCGACGCTCACCCCGGCGGATGCGCAGGATCTCGTCGACGATCGCGAGACCGTCGGCGACCCGCACGAACGACACAGCGGATGCCGTCAGCCGAGGTTCGCCTGGATCTGACCAGCGAGCTTCTCGACGGCCTTCTTGTTCTTGACGCCGTCCATGAGCGCCGGCGGGCGGTTGTGGTGCACGTTCAGCCACAGGTGCACGTCGGATCCGGATGCCGCGGGCACGACCGTCGCGCGCCCGATGAGCTCCCAGTTGAGCATCGTCTTGCGGGTCTGGAAGTCGATCTGCGTGCCGTCGGGGCTCTGCCCGAGCACCTTCGCCTTGGTGTCGGCGAGGGTCTTCTGCACGGCTGCAGCAGTGGCGGCGGCATCGGCGTTCGAGTGGAACGTGGCGGTGGCTTCGGATGACATGCGGGTCCCCTCCGGTTGGGATCGTGTGTGTCGCTGGGGCCAGGCTAGCGGGTGGGGCGGACGGGGGCGGGGAGGGTTGACAGTACCCCGGTCCCTGAGCGAGGTGCGAGCCGACGAGACGAAGGGCCGCACACGCCACTGGACCCCTGAGCCTGTCGAAGGGTCCCACCCCGGCGGCTCCTGAGCGAAGAGCGCATCCACGAGACTAATGGTCTCGACGGGACTGCACTCTGTAGCTGTCGAAAACAGCGGCTGCGCATCTACCGTCTTCTCAACCTTTCGCCGCGAAGGCATGCCTGTCAGGATCGGCTCATGACTTCGACACTCGAGCCGCCGCCTCATGTCTTCGTTATCAAAGGCGATGTTCGCCGCTTCGCATGTGACGCGTTCATGTGGACCTCGGACAAAGAGCTCCGGGCGGAGGGCGGATGGCGCGACGCCGGTGATCACGTCGAACAGCGCTTGGATCCAAACATCCGTGCTGATTATCAAGCCGAGTTGCGATTTACACTCCCGCTGAATCCACAAGACGGTTTAGAGCGGGATCCGCAAATCATCATCACCGCCGTCCCGTACGGTGGCATAGACCGCGCGTCTGACATCCTCCCTCGCGTCCATGAGTTCTTCGCCGTCGCGGCGAAGGCGGCGTCCGAACGTCGAACCGGCCCTACGCGTGGCGCCGACAGCCTCCCGCTTCTCGCCGTGCCACTCTTCGGCGTCGGGGGAGGCGGTGGTGGACCCGTCCGCGGTGAGATCTTCCGAGAGCTTTACGACGCATGCCGCGAAGCAGCGAAGGAGTACCGGGTCGACATTGCGATCGTGCTCCGAACTGCTCGAGACTATGACCTCGCCCAAGCGATACGTCGCGCAGACCGCCAAGCCTGGCCCGGATTGACGAAGGAACAACTGAAGACGGCCACTCGCCTGGGATCAGAAGCTCATGATGCGAGACTCGTCCCATTTATGGGTGCGGGCATCAGCGTGTCCGCGGGCGCTCCGAACTGGGCCGGACTTATCGAGTCACTCGCCCGCACGGCAGGATTGGACGAATCGGTCGCAGCAGACCTCGCGAAAAACCATGATGTACTCGATCAAGCCGGATACCTTCATCGAGAGTTTGATCGGGTGTTCCCGGGAGATCCGGACGCTTTCACTCGCCAAGTCATCGAAGCGGTCGACATGCGACGCTACGGGCTCGCGCCCGCTCTCCTTGCCGCGCTGGACTCAGAGCAAGCCGTCACGCTGAACTACGACGAGCTCTTCGAATTGGCAGCCGACGATGGCGGGATGCCGCGGAGAGTGATTCCCGGCGACGCGACTGATCCCGAACGCTGGTTGCTGAAACTGCACGGAAGCGTCACCGACCCGAACTCAATCGTCCTCACGCGCGACGACTACCTCAGTTTCAACGCCGACCGTGCGGCACTGAGTTCGTTGGTGAAAGCAACGCTGATGACCCGACGCCTGCTCTTCACTGGCTTCGGCGTCAATGACCCGCACTTTCACGAGATCGTTCACGACGTCCGCCGCGCGTTGCCCGTAACGGGTGGCCCGTTCGGCACCGTGCTCACTCTCAAGGACAGCCCTACGACCAGCCGCCTCTGGCAAGGCGACTTGGAGTTCGTCGTTCTGGCGAGTCCGCGCTTGCACGACATTTTTCTCGATGCAGTTCTCGCTCACTCCGCATCGACTCATTCCTATCTTCTTGCGAGCGGGTACGCCGAAGCACTCGCCCCGGCCGACGCGGCGCTGAGGGCTGCCTTGCTCGCCTTCTCTGCCGCGGTTCCCGATGAAGCGAAGGAGAGTAGCGTCTGGCCCGTCATCGCGAACAGCCTGTTGGAGCTCGGGGACTCGACCGTTGCGGACCTGGACTCCTCTTCTGTCGTACCGACCCGAGTCGAAGCAGTCAAGCTTGATCTCGATGAGGTGCCCGAGACGCCGGGGCTAGTCGCGTGGTTCAGCGACGGGGTATGCGTTTACCTAAGCGCGAGCGGCAACCTTCACCACCGCATCGCAGAGCATCTATCTACGAGCCGAGATCTCACCCGGAGCAACTTGCGTACCCGCGTCGCCATTGACGTTCTCGGACTTGATCGAGCACGCGCCCGCAGTCGCCAGGACATGGTCACGCAGGAGCAAGCGGATGCCGTAGCCGAATGGCTGAGTCGTTGCGAAGTGGGGTGGCTCGCAACCGACAGACGCTCTGATGCGGCTCGGTTGAGGACTCAGCTATTGGAGCGCACGCGGCCGAGGTTCAACTGATCATGGTCAGAACAGGTGCCCGCGCTGCCGCGCTCAGTAGCTTCCTAGTCAGCGCAGGACTGACCGTCTCGCCTAAGCCGCCGGCCCCACGGCTGCCATCGATGCCCTCCGACGCGGCAGCCAACGTCATGGCTTTGTATCGCCGACTCGGTGGGGCGCTCGAGCAACCGCGCCTTTCGCCAGGAGCGTGGGACCTTTCGTCCGAAGGAGTCTTGATCGAGTTGGACGAAGGGTTTCATTTCAACCGCTACCGCGCGCTGACTCTTGACCACCCTTGGGCGTCGCATCTTCCGTGGAGAGACGCCTACCTTTCGTACTGCACGGACCACGAGCAGAAGTCAGGCACTGGAGGCCGACGTTGGTCATCACCGTCGGCGTCGCGGATGTTCGGAGGCACCGATGCGGAAGGCGTTTTCGAGACCTACGGCGCATCGCGGTGGAAGCAACGCGCGCTCTATGACTCGATGAAGGATGCCATCGCAATCGCGGGCCAGGTTCGCCTGGCTCGGGTCTCGATCTACGACACGATCGACGGCGTGCTCCTCGATCATGTTCTCTATGGCCGCGCGACACTGCCCGCCGACGAGGTCGTAGCGCATGTGCTGAACCGTCGTACTTAGAGGTCCGAGGTCAATGGTCGAGAATCAGAGTATGGAGAGTCCGCGTCTCGCAGGAGAATCAGAGTCTGTGGCGCCGGTCGGTGAGGTCACATATCGAAAACTCTTCGCTATGCCGTCGCCTGTGAGCATCACTGGGCGCTCATCGAGCATCACCAACTCGTTCGTCAATGGCGTGATCCCTGTCGTCGTTCCCAGCGAGGCCGAGCTTCGCGAGGCCCTGGAGATTCTCGGGATGCTCGAGCGGGTCGCCTGCGCGTACTGCGGTGACACGAGCACGGAGTGGGATCACCTCCGCCCCCTCGTCGACAAGCAACGTCCGACTGGCTATATCTCCGAGATACGCAATCTTGTACCCGCCTGCGGCAAGTGCAATCAGAGCAAAGGCAACAAAGCATGGCGTACATGGATGTTCAGCGACGCTCGCCTCTCCCCGAAGCGACGAGGGGTAGCTGACATCGATGCTCGCGCCGCGAGAATTGTTGCGTCAATTGCAAGTGACCTCCTGCGCGCACGGAGTCCTCATCGGCGCGAGCCGAGAGAAGCTTGGTCCACTCGTCGGTCGGCTTATGGCACGCCCCTGCGACCTAGCCCTTCAACGCGCCGACGTGCCTCAACTCCGCAGCCACACTAACCCAGTCGAGATCGATGCTTGTTCTTGGCCTCTCGACCTTGGGAATGAGCGTCTCACCGAGCTCGAACAGGTCGAGCGTTCGGAACGGGTTGACGTACATACGGCTCCGAGCGCGGCTGTCTCGGGCGCCTGCGCGAGTCAGCTTGGCCGTTCTGCGCACCACCCCCGCCTCTGGGCTCCTGGCGAGCAGGGGCACCTAACCCCTCCTTATAAGTTACCGCTTCCCACAATAACCTTGAACACCAAATTATAGAGTGCTAGGTTAACTATAAGAAACGCGCTACTCTTATAAATCGGCGAAAGGTTTGGATAAGCACATGGACACATCTATCGATATGGACTCGCTTCCCGCGGGTCTCGGAGGTATCCGCCCACTTGAGATCCCCGCGACGAAGTACCGCCAGGGCCAGCGCGAGATGTATGACTTCACTATCCCGCTGAGCCAGCTTCCTCAGCTCATCGCCAAGCGGCCCGACCCGAACGAGCCGATCGACGGCAACCGCAAGGTTGACCTGAATCGAGCAAAGGCCTTCGCGAAGTACCTGACACAGACGGTGAGCTGGGTCTCGCCCGCCATTATTGTGAGAGCCCCATCAGGGGAAGTGGACTTTTCTGCTGTCAAGGAGTTCCCAGACGGAACAGCCTGGGGTGTTCTCTCGATCCCCCTGCATGTCCTGACAGAGATCATCCTGCTCGACGGCCAGCACCGCACGCTGGGCGTCTTCATAGCCCTCGACGATCTGAATCGCCGCATCGCCGAGGAACGCGAAACGCAGCTTGCTGCAGAGCGCACCGGCGATGACGCAACCGCAGCCGCGCGCGGCAAGGAGGTCGCTAAGTTGCGCGCTCGGCGCGAGAAGATTGCAAACGAGCACATCCCGATCGAACTCGCCGTCGTCAGCAAAGAGGTCGCCAAGCAGATGTTCGTCGACATCAACAACAACGCAAAGGGCGTCAACGCAGACTTCACATCGTTCCTCGACAAGCGCGACATCATCAACGAGATCGCGGTTGACCTCGCCGACTCGCACCCGCTGCTCAGTGGACGCGTCGAAAGCGGACAGTCCGCACGGATGTCTCCGTCGAACCCGAACTTCATTGGTGTGAAGGGGCTCGCTGACATTATCCGCGCACTTCACGTTGGGGTGAATGGACGGGTCGGCGCACGCGTCGAGGATGAGCTGCGCGCGAACCGCGAGGCTGCGACGCAGGCCGCTTCACACTTCCTCGATATCCTTGTTGCAGCCTTCCCGGGCGTGGATGCAGTGATGACTGGAGAGCTCACGCCGGTTGAGGTCCGTCAGATCAGCATGATCGGCTCAGTTACAATGCTTCGTGTACTCGCGGGAACAACCCACCTGCTTCGCCAGCCTGAGCGTACCGGAGGCAAGTTCTCCGACGAAGAGATTGCAAACTTCATGCGCACGCTTGACCCGCACATGCGTGCGATTCCAATCGCCGAGACGGATAGGTTCTGGCTGTCTACCGGCGCGTTCATCGCAGGCACCCGAGCGCCCCAGGCACGTCAGGGCTCCCTCTCGAGTCTCTCCAACGCTCTCGTCACGTACGCGGAAGATTGGCGCACAGGCCAGGTTTCCAACACTTAAGGAGTGCCTTCATGAGCCCCGCGCCACTCTCGGCTGCGGCGCTCGTGCGCAAGAACCATCAGATCCCCGCGCCCATGCCTCGGTCCCAGCACTTCGCGTGAGTGCGACGCCGGCTCAGAGCTCCGGGCCCGGGGGTCTGGCGTGCCTAATCAGGCTCCCCAGAATATTCGAGCCTAACCTCGGCAACCGCGACGGCAAATTTTAGGGCTTCTGAAGAGCAGCGCGTAACGGCGCTTGGTCCCCTCGAGCAGCCCGCTAAGCCCGACTAGATCCTTCCGCCACCGGCTCAATCCTTCTAACGGCATGTCGTCTCACCTCATGCGGAAGGGCGTGCTCGTGCGCGATCTCAAGTTCGAGCAGCACGGGCGCTTCACCCAAGCGGCAATCGAGAGGGTTCATGAATTTCAGCGGTGATGTGCCACTCTGTCAAGGTGCAGAACCCCAAGCTTCGCTTCAGCTCTCCGCGCCCACCGCGCCGCCTTCAGCCTGCGTCCGCGTCTCATCGACAGAGAGCCCCCCGACCGCCCGCTCAAGCTCCCGCATCGGTCGAGCGAATACTCGCAGATGCGGCGTGGAGCGAGTCTCCCGAGTACAAGTCGATGGCTCGGCGTCACGCGATTCTTGGCACTGTGGCAGTCCTACCGTTTGCCTTCGCGATTGTCGGAGCCATAACTCGGCTTGGAGAGCGGGCCGAATATGGCCTCACCCCGCTGCTCTACTCCCCGTGGATGCCCGCGCTGATTGCTACGTTCCTGACCGCGTACGTGGCTTTCTTTTGGATTCTCTGGGACCGTCAGCGGCGCCGCAGATACTTCCGCTTGAAGCAGGACTTTGGAATTGCCGACGAACTGCAGGAAAGGGAACGTAACCTTGCAGACTCGGGCGAACCTCTTAGTCTCGCTGCGCTCTGGTCAGTCACACAAGAGCGGATTGAGTACTATCACCGGATTGTCACAACACAGTCGGAAGTTAGCTTCAAGAACGGCGCCGTCACTAGCTACGTGGGATTCGGCCTTTTACTTGTGCTAGCGATCATTGGGGCACTAACTGCGCGCGACGCCGCAACGTCGATCACGCTCGGGTCTCTCGGTGCGGTTGGCGCTGCGTTGGCTGGGTACCTTGGGGCTACCTTCATGAAGATTCAGGCTGAGTCTTCAGCTCAGTTACGACAATTCTTCTCGCAACCGGTCGAGTTCTCGAAGCTACTGGGAGTCGAGAGGCTCATCGAATCCCTCCCGCCGGAAGAACGCGCAGCATCCGTCCAACTCGTTGTCCGAGCGATGATGAGAGAGAACCAGTCCACCAGCGAGTCAAATTGACTGCCCGCGACGCTAACCCCGATCATCGAAGCATCCGAGCCCGTAGGATCCGATGATCGCAACGGCACCTGCAGCCAAGAGCACAAAGGCGAAGCGTAACCCCGAGCAGCGTCAACCTTAGATGCGCGGGATGCTTGATCAAGCGTTGCAACTGCCACCGGCCAAGCGGATGCCGACCTCTAGGCGGGCGAAGGCCGCTCAAGAAGTGACACCAGATGCGCCCCGATCGCGGCGGCGAGGTTTACTGGAACTGCGTTGCCTATCTGGCGACCCTGAATCGTCTTAGGCCCGCGAAGAATCCACTCATCCGGGAACGTTTGAATGCGAGCGGCTTCCCTCACGGTGAGCTGTCGCGGGAGAGTGGGATGAATCGGCGGATGAAAACCCGCCAAGTGGTTTCCGCTCGGCCCGTACCCACCGCCTGCCCGAATCGTCATGGATGGCTTCGAGACATCGAGTCGCGAACGGCGGTAGTTCGGGTCGTCCTCCCCGGGAGCGAGCATGCTCCAGCGCGCAGCAACATGCGGCGCGTGCCGATTAGCGACGTGATTGAAGCCGGGGTCATCCGGCAGATCCGCCAGATCGAGAATCGCTTCACCAACGGTCGGCTGTCGATCCGCCGTTGTAGGCAAAGGCAGGCTCGCTTCGGCATCTCGCACTCCGATAACGATGAGACGCCGCCTGCCTTGGGGGACTCCGTAGTTTGCCGCGTTCAGGACACCGTATGCGAACGTGTAGCCCTGGTCCTCGAGGGCATCCATGATTCCACTGAGATGATCACCGTTTCGTCGATGGGTGAGCGCACTGACGTTCTCGATCACAACGGCACGCGGTTGAACTTCACTGACGACCCGCATGTACTCGCGCCAAAGGAAATTACGAGGATCGTTCGGGTCCCCTTTTCCCGCCGTACTGAAGCCTTGGCAGGGCGGTCCGCCGACGACAGCATCCACTCCCCGGTAGGGAGTCGCGTCGAAGTTACGGATGTCGTCACAGACGACATTCCAGTCCGGTCGGTTGTGCGAGAGCGTCTCACACGAGACGGGATCGTTGTCCACGCACACGACAGGTTCCCATCCTGCGCGCTCGAAACCTAGATCGAGGCCGCCGCCGCCGCTGAACAGAGAAACGTATCGCATGAACCGAGCTTAGAACAAACATCCGACAAGCAGGTCACTGAAACGCCGCCTCGATGGAGTCTGCGTAGACGCCCATGGGAGGAAGATTGGTGGGGCTGTTGAGCGCAAGGGAGACCTGCGCGATGGTTGTCGTCAACGAACCAGTCGCCACGAGGGCTGCTGGAGCCCCATCGACCGCGTTGGCCCAATCTGGGTCATACGACAAGAACGTGATCGAACCCGCGGACTGCGGGTAGTCAGGCAGCGGCTGCCCGGTTCCGATCAAGCGATCCATGATCTTGTTGTACACGCCCCTTGGCGTGACGAAGTAAAGTCCGCCTCTGCACTTCGGTTCACGTTGAAGAAGATTTCCCTTATAAATGAGTTGGGACAATATCCGCTTGTTGACGTTCTCCCAGTTGAATCCCGCAGCCTTGCTCTCCACCTTTCTCCTGCCATCGCGGAGAGCATCAAGCGAGTCGTGATAGTTTCCGGTTGTATCAATCGTCTGGACTTCGATCGCAACGAATTCCTCGAGCCCACTGGGCGAAACTACTGCCAGAATCCAATCTACGAAGTATGAGCCGGCGCCCTTACGTTGCGGCAGGTGAACCTCTCCGCCCCACTTCTTACCGAACACACCTACTACACGAGATCCGGTCGCAAGCGCCCGTGCCTGAGCTTCTCGCCCATTGACAAGACTGAGTCCATCCCCGAACGCGCGAACTGCAACATCCCGAAGAATTCGGTAGTCGTCACCATACATCCTGTTAGGACAACAAACGACGGGGTCCATCGTGGTCTGCTTCAATGCGCAAACCCCAGATGGCGTTCCATCCTTCGGAACCTTCTCACAAGTCTTCCGAATGAAAGGGCAGTACATCCGTTCAGCGTCAATGGCCGCCGTCATGCTGCCGTCGTCCGGTCGGTAGCCGAACCAATCCACCACTGTCACTCCCATGGAACCATGGTGGCATCTTTTCATCCCGACGGCGAAGTGTGCTCGCCAGCTTGCCGCTGCCTTTCGCTCAAGAGTCGTTGAGAGCGCCTACGGCCAAGTCACAAACTGGACCTTCTTAACCATTGCTCCTCGCGTCCGGCACTCGCTTCCCAGGTCGTCGACGGCAACGTCGGACTCCGAACACAGTTCTCTCCCTGGCCGCAAATCCACATGACCGGGAGAGCCGCACTTCACTCAGGTGCTCACGCCATACTCCACCCCGCGCGTCTCGCGCCGCCGCAGCAACAGCGTCAGCCCACCAGCCGCAACGCCCGCCCCGAGCGCAATCCACAGCAGCATCCACGACCCGTCGATCCCGGTCGTCGCGAGCGAGCCATCCTCAGACCCCGCACCACCCCCGGCATCCGCCCCACCACCGGCCGAACCGCCATCAGACCCAGACCCACCATCCGAACCACCGGCAGGATCCACGACCGTCACCGAGTCCCACCCGATGACCGCCCCGTCCGCGGCGTACAGCGCGAAGCGGTGCTCACCGAACGGCACCGTCTCCGGCACGGTCAACGAGACCGCGCCATCCGTCACGACCCCCGACCCCGCCGACACCGGCGAAGAGAACAGGTACCCGTAAACAGTCGCCCCCTCGAACCCCGAAGGCAGCGAAACCGACACCGTAGCCCCCGGCGCGAAGCGCGACGGGTCGACCGAGATCACGCCTTCCAGCGCGTCGGTAAGGTCGGACTCCACCGGCGCCCACGGCGACGCACCCTCACCGATCAGCACGGAGACAGACACTGCCGCAGCACTCCGCGTCCCGATCGACGGAACGAACGACACCGCGTGCGCGCCAGACCCCGAGATGGGTGACGACAGCGCAACCGTCCAAGACCCGTCAGCCGCAACGACCGAAGACCCGAGCGACACCCCGTCGACCACCACACTCACCGAAGACCCGGCAAACCCGCGCCCGGAGAACGACGACACCACAGCATCCGACGGCAGCACCGCATCGAAGTCACCGGAAACCGAAAAAACAGACCCAAGATCAGCCCGCTGATACAGGAACTCACGCGAAGACAGAGCGTGATCCACCACGCGCACCTCGCCGATACACCCGTGCCAGCCGTGCTCGACCTCGGTGTTCCAGGTCGAGGCGCCGATGATCCACGGCATGAAGTCCGCGGCCATCATGCCGCCGACATTCGACGCGTTGCGCAGCACCGGCACGCCGTCGACGTACATGATGGCGGTGTCCGCGCGAGGGTCGTTCACGATCGCGACGTGGTGCCACGACCCCTGCATGATCTCGCCCGACCACAGCGTGTACGAGTTACGAGTGTCAGTGTCGCCCGCCGAGAACTGGTACTCGCGCAGGCTCGAGATGCCGAGCCATGCGGCGCCGGCTCCCGGGTCGGACGAGTCGTCGATCCCGATCCACTGGCGTGCGCCTCCACGCGTCAGCGCGGCGCTCCACCGGTTCGCGGCCTCGGTCCATTCCTCGTCGAGCTGCAGGAACGCCTCGACCGTGTACCCCGACGACGACGAGAGATCGGCGAACGTCGCCGGCGCCCCGTACTCGGTCGAGATGTACGACATGTTGTCGGGACCACTCGCGTTGCGGTGCACGTCGGCGAAGCACACGGCCCCGCGGTCCGACGAGTAGAACGGCACGTTGGAGTGGGATACCTGCACGTCTTCGAGCTTCTCGGGAGCATCCGTGTTCTCGATCGCGCTGCGATACATCGGGCTCTCGCCGGCCACATCCGGGATCTCAGTGGACGAATCCACGACACCCTCCGCCACCGAACCGAACCGCCAGTGCGCCACCGTGCCGTCGACGGCGACGTAGTCGTCCGCCCGCCCCGCAGCGGCCCACTGCTCGCCGACGCCGGTGCCGTCCCAGCCCTCCAGGACGATCTCCTTGGCCCGTTCCGACAGGTCGCCCTTCGTCTCCGAACCGGGCGTCACCGAGTATCCGAACCGCGCCTCGAAGTCCAAAGGAAGGGAGAACGACTGCCACTTCCCGTCCAGCACGGGAGTGTCGTTCGCGGTCAGCGACTCCTTGTCCTTCACCGTCACCCACGGCGACACCGACTCGACGTCGATGCGGTCGTTCGTGAGGTCGAACTCGAACAGCGTCATGTATCCATTGCCGCCGTCGGCCGCCATCTGGTAGTCCGTGAGCACCTGATACACCGGGTGACCGAAGTCGTTCGTGCGCTCGCGCATCGTGGTGCCGTGAAAGTGCCCGTTGACCGTCATGATGATCTCGTCGTTCGAGCGGATCAGCTGGTTCCACAGCTCCTCGCCCCACCACCAGTCCGCGGGCGACGTCTGGTCGAGCGCGATGTTGATCACCGCGTGCGACGACAGGATCACCGGAATGCCCGGGTTCGCGTCGATCACGCGCTGCGCCCACGCGAACGTGTCGGCCGAGGCGTTCCACGCGAGCGCGAGCGACATCCACTCGTGCTCCTCGGCCTCGAAGATGTACGCGGTCGAGAGCCCGTTCTGGAAGCTGTCGACGAACGTCTCACCGCCCTGCGCGGCCATGCGACCCGCGTCGAACCGCTGCAGGTACTGCCACGAGTTCGCCTCCGACGACCGCGCGTTCATGTCGGCGACGTCGTGGTTGCCGGGAACGACCGAGTACGGCACGCCCCCGTCGGTGAGCTTCTGCATGGCCTTCGCCGCGGCATCCCACTCGCCCGTCACCCACTGCTGGTCGACGACGTCGCCGACGTGCACGACGAACGGCACGTTGAGGTCGTCCTGGTGCTCGACGATCCAGTCGGTCTGCACCTCGAACGGGTTCGTGTCGTACTTCGGGTAGAACTGCGAGGCGCTGTACCGCGAATAGAACTGCGTGTCGGGCAGCACCGGCAGCACGAAACTCGAGCGCATCTCATCGGCGATGACAGCGGATGCCTGCGCCAGCGCATCCCCGATCGAATCGGTCGAATCGGCCGCAGCCGCCGGAACGACGGGCGCGGCGAGAAGGCCGGCGGCGACGACCGCGGCGGACAGGGCGCGCCACGGGCGGCGCGAAGTGGGGGAGGTCATGGTCTTCCTCAGGGAGAAGGGAAAGAAGGGAGAGGGGGTCAGCCGACGAGCGCGGGGCCGTAGGCCTCGATCTCGGACAGGCTCATCCAGTTGCTGCTCGCCTTGTTCGTGATGATCACGCGCAGGCCGGTGACGAGCACGGGGGTGCTCTCGAACTCGAGGCTCAGGTCGGGCGCCTGGTTCACGTACGGCCAGGCGACGGCATCCGTGGGCATGTCGATCCAGCCGCCGATGAGATCGCGGTACTGCACCGTCACCCCGCCGACGTTCTTCAGGCCGTTGAGGTCGAAGACTCCGGCGCCCGTGAGCTGGCGAGGCTGGTCGAAGTAGAAGCTCACCGTGTTCGGGTTGACGCGGTTCGCGGCCCCGCCGCTGCGCCAGTCGTCGAAGCCGGTGACCGTGCGGTTGCCGTCGGTCAGGCGGAAGTTCGTGCCGTTCATGTGCGTGTAGTCGTAGTGGATGCCAGCGCCGCGCAGGATGTTCACGCTCTCGGCGGGCGCGATCGTGATGACGAGGCGGGCGTCGAAGCCGGTGGCCGCGGTGGCGGGGACCTCGATGGTGCCGGCGGATGCCGTCGCATCGGCGGCGACGGACGCCCAGTCCCACGTGACCTTCGCGCGCACCGTGGTCGTCGAGCCCGAGACCGTGCGCTCGACGTGGGTCGGCGCGTGCATCTGCAGCTCCTTGAGCGTCTGGCCCACGTAGCCCGACATCGTCGCGTCGGCCGCGCCGCCCAGCGAGCCGACGAGGTATTCCGCCGTCACCGGGACGGTCTCGCCGAAGTATCCGGTGCCGGTGCCCTCGACGGTCACCGTGCCGTCGGTGTTCCACACGTCGGATGCCGGCGCGTTCCACGCGATGTTCGCGAGCGGAGCAGTGAGGCCCCACGAGTACTTTCCGGTCAGCGCCGTCGGGAACGCGGGCGTCGTGCCCGTGTCGACGCGCTGCTGGTGGGTCTCGACGGTGGCGGTGAGCGGATGCATCCGCCATTTCTGCACGTTCGCGCCGCCGGCGTCGTAGGTCTGCACCTCGCTGCCCGCCGCCGTCGCCCAGTTGTACATGTCGAGGCCGGCGATCGCGCCGTTGCCGTACGCCTGGACGTTGCGCAGGTAGCTGTATCCGTTGCCCGCGTCGCTCGCGGTCCACTGTGCGAGGGGGTTCGCCGCGGCATCGTCGAGCGTCACGCCGGGGAGCGTGAGGTAGCGGAAGTTCGGGTCGTCGTTCGCGCGGCGGGCGAGCACCTGGCCGTCGTCGTTCGCGAGCACGAAGGTGTTGCTCGCGCCCTCGACCGGATAGGCGAGCACGGCCTGGGCGCTGAGCTCGGCGGGGGTCTTGGCGAACGGGAACACCGCCGCGGCGGCACGCGTGCTGTCGGGCACGGTGGTCTGCGCGTTCGGGTTGCCGATCTCGATCACCTTGCCGGGCGCACTGAGGCTCTCGATCAGGAACGGGGTCGGCTCACCGAGCAGCACGGGATCGGGATCGGCCTCGGCGACCGCGATCGAGGGCAGCAGCGCGAGGGAGGTGAGGGCGGCCACGCTCAGGGTCGCGAGGGCACGCCGACGGGCACGACGAGAGAGGGTTCTCATGCGGGGGGTCCTTTCGGAGCGCGCACGAGCAGGGTCTCGCCGCGCCGACTCCGAACCTAGGGATCGCGGATGCCGGCAGGCGGCGCGGGAGTGAACGAAAAGTTAATGGGGTGAGGCGTTTGGGTGGCCTTCGACAGGCTCAGGGACCCGGTCCCCCGCTACTGGGTTCCTTCGTTACTTGGTTCCCTCGTTACTGGGTTCCCTCGTTACTGGGTTGCTGAGCCTGTCGAAGCATCCCTCCCCGCACGACCCCACGCGCCCAACGCATCGATCGCCTCCCCCAGCGCCTCCCCGCGCTCGGTCAGCACGTAGGCGCGGGTGTTGTGCGTCAGCGGCAATCGCCTCAGCACGCCGGCTTCTTCCAACTCGCGCAACCGGGTCGCGAGCATGTTCGTCGGCGCCCCGAGCTCGCGCTGCAGATCACCGTAGCGTTGCGGGCCGGCGAGCAGCTGCTCCACGATGAGCAGCGCCCAGCGCGCACCGACGATGTCGAGGGCGGCGGAGAGGTCGCTCACGCGGTCTGGTCGGTCGCCGGCTTCATCCAGAACGGCGAGTAGTGGTAACCGTCGGGGTCGTCGAACTGGCGCTGATACATGAAGGGGTAGTCGTCGATGTCACCGACGCGACCGCCCGCGGCTTCGGCGCGCGCGACGAGTTCGTCGACCGCCTCGCGGCTGTCGAGGTCGAACGAGACGGTGACCTTCGACGGGGTGTCGGGACCGCCGATCAGGTCTTCGGTGCCGCCGACGCTCGCGTACATCTCGCGGCTGCCGAGCATCACGTACTGCTCGGGCGCGATCTGGAAGCACGACACGTTGTGGTCCGACATCTCGGCGTTGAGGGTCCACCCGAGGGCGGTGTAGAAGGCGGTGGCTCGTTCGACGTCAGCCACGGGACAGGTGATGAAGAGGCTCATGTGTTGATACTTGCAAAATGCAAGTGCGGGGTCAAGGGGTGTTCGGCATCCGCTCGTCTGTCCGCCCATCTGCCCGCTCATCCGCACGGACGGATCACATCTGCAGGGAGAAACGGGCGGATGCTCCCTGCAGACGTGACATCTCCCTGCAGGTGTTGCGGGGTGGGCCCTTCGACAGGCTCAGGGACCCAGTCTCTCGGGGTATGGCCCTTCGACAGGCTCAGGGACTCACTTCCGACTACTGGGTTGCTGAGCTTGTCGAAGCATCCCGCCCCGGGTCACCGATCCCCCGCAGCAGCACCCGCACCGTCGCCTCGACCCGTTCGTCACTGAGCGGACGGCCCAGCAGGGCGGCATAGCTCGACATCGCGACGAACTGATCCGCGATGACCTCGGCGTCGGCATCCGATCGCACCTCGCCGTCGGCGACCGCGAGCGCCAACCGCTCGCGCACCCACTGGCGGATCGGCGCGGCCAGCCGTTCGTTCAAGGCGAGCCCGAGCGCGGCATCCGATGCGGTCACCACGATCAGCGCCCGCGCGATCGCGACGCCCTCTGCGTCGCCCAGCGACAGGCTCATGGCCGAGAACCAGGCCCGCAGGTCCGCCCCCAGATCAGAAGTGAACGGCACCGAGACCGCGGCGCCGGGCACCGACCCCTCGAGCAGCGCCTCGCCGAGAATCGCGGCCTTCGACGGCCACCAGCGGTAGATGGTCTGCTTCGAGACCTCGGCGGCCTCGGCGAGCCCCTCGATCGTCACCGATTCGTAGGCGCCCGTCGACACCGCGGCGCGCATCGCGTCCAGAACGGACCGGCGCGCTTTCTCACTGCGAGGACGGGGCACCATCAGAGGCTACTCGGGCGTACACTGATCCATAAGTAGACGCACCGTTGCGAAACTCGCAGGAACCCGAACAAGGAGCACGACATGGCCCTCACCGCCCACTCCACCATCGGCGAATGGCTCGACGACCCGACCGGCGGCCCGCTCATCCGCGGACTCTTCGAGCAGACCGGCGCCGACCCGTCGCTCCTCACCCCCGTGCTGGGCCTGCCGCTGCAGCAGCTCGTCGCGATGAGCCAGGGAGCCATGCCGCAGTCGGTCGTCGACGACCTCGTGCGCGCGGCCAACGGCGGCGTCGTGCCGGTCAAAGAGGCCGAGCCGGTCGTCGAGGCCGGCGCCCGGTTCGCCGGCAAGACCGTGATCGTCACGGGCGCGGCATCCGGCATCGGTCGCGCGACCGCCGAACGCATCGCCCGCGAAGGCGGACGCGTGATCGCCAGCGACATCGCCGCCGAGAAGCTCGACGCCCTCAAGGCCGACAACCCGGATGCCGACATCGTCACCGTCGCCGGCGACCTCACGAAGCAGGACGCGATCGACGCCGTCATCGCCGCCGCGGGCGACACGATCGACGGACTCGCGAACATCGCCGGCATCAACGACGACTTCTCGCCCGCAGGGGAAACAACGGATGCCGTGTGGGACCGCGTCATCGCGATCAACCTCACCGCCCCCTTCAAGCTCATGCGCGCGGTGCTGCCGATCATGGAGAAGGCCGGCCGCGGGTCGATCCTCAACGTCTCGAGCGAGGCGGGTCTGCGCGGAAACGCCTCGGGCAACGCCTACACCGCCAGCAAGCACGGCATCATCGGCGTCACGAAGTCGGCGGCGTTCATGTACGGCCCGAAGGGCATCCGCGTGAACTCGGTCGCGCCCGGCGGGGTGGCCACCGGCATCCCGATGCCCCCGCACATGTCGGAGTACGGCTCGGCCCGCCTCTCCCCGTTCCAGCAGGCGATCCCGACCGTCGCGACCGCCGAGCAGCTCGCCGCCTCGATCACCTTCCTGCTGTCGGACGACGGCGTGAACATCAACGGCGCGATCCTCGCCTCGGACGGCGGCTGGTCGGTGCAGTAGGCGTCTCGCCGCGCGCCGGAGTGCACCGATCGGTCAGTAATGTCGGTTCTCGGCCCGGAGAACCGACATTTCTGACCGATCAGAGGCGGGCCGCGGGAGCATCGGAACCTCACCCCACAAGGAGCGGGCGATCGCCTAGGCTCGCCGGATGACTGAATCAGACGCCTCTACACCGCAGCCGTCGCTGATCCAGCAGCGGATGGCGCTTGACCGGAAGAGCCGGTGGGCGATGGGCCAACTCGTCATCTCGCTCGTCCTGGCCGCCGGATGGGTCGTGGTGCTCATCACTGACGGGGGCGCCAAGCCCTGGCCGTGGATCGCCGCGATCGTCTTCCTCCTCCTCGCGATCGCGTGCATGGTCTCACTCGGCAAGGCGCGCCACGACACTCGGGCGTTCGAGGATGAACACGGTGCGGATGCCGGGGTTCAGGAGCGGATCTGACTCCGGCGCCTCAGCGCACCGCATCCGCCAGCACGCGATCGATCCACGGCTCGCGATCGAGGCCCGCGATCTCGGATGCCGTGAACCACCCGACCTCGACGATCTCCTCGCCGTCGGGCTCGATCTTGTCGACCACCTCACACGCGTAGGCGGTCGTCACGTAAGCGACCCGATCACCGTTCGGGTAGTCGACGACGAGCGACTCACCCCCGTAGGCACCGATGATCCCGGTGATGCGGATGCTCGCGCCGAGCTCTTCGCGCACCTCTCGCGCAACGGCATCCGCGGGTTCCTCGCCGGGTTCGACTCCGCCGCCGATCAGGCTCCATTCGTCTGTCCCAGCGCTGCGCGCGAGCAGGAAGCGCTCGCCGTCACGGATCACGGCGGTGACGCCCGGAAGCATCAGCAGGTCGTGTCCGATGCGGTCGCGCAGCGCACGGACGTAGTCGGAGATCACGAGCGCCCGAGTCGCTCCTCCGCCAGTGCTTGGCGATGCGAGGTCAGCGCCGCGCGCACGGCCGTGTAGATCACGAACCACAGCACGAGCAGGCCGATCAGCACGATCGCGACGTAGATGAGCAGGCCGATGACGAAGGTCGGAGCGAACATGCCCCCACGCTAGGGCCACGGGCCAGAGTGGGGCGGTGTGCCGCACCCGATCGGTGCGAAATGCTGCCTATCGACGCTCAGAACCGTCATTTCCGACCGGTCGGTGGCCACTGCGGCGACGAGACGTCAACCGCACACACGAGAGCGCACCGCCCAGGGGTGGTGACGGTGCGCTCTCGATCCTTGCCCGGGCGCGCGGACGCGACCGGAAGCTTCGGATGCCGAGGCTCAGCCCTTCATCGACACCCCGACGCGATCGCGCGGATGCCGCGCGTACGGGTCATCGGCGTCGGCGGGAGGCTCCTCGTCGTGGACGAGGTGATCGACCTGGCGCGCAGCGGCCGAACCGCGGCCCGCGACGACGGCATCCGCTTCGGTGAGATATCCCGATCCGATCACCCCCGCCTCTCCTTCGATGCGGTTGAACCAGATTCCGTTGCGGTGAAACGTCACTATGTCGCCGGCAGCCATGCCTATCTCTCCTTCGATCTGGCCCCCTGTCTACGCGACGGCACCGCCCCGCAGAACCCCCTTGCCGGATCCCTCGACGGCAGGTAACGGGACAGGAAAAATTCCTGCAATCTGCCCGACACAAAGGCGATATATTGCCGACACAGGACTTCCCTAGGTTGCGATCAACCCGCATTCGCGACCCCGGCCACAAGCCACCCCTGCACCACGACGACGTGACCGGTCGCCTTTCGTTCCTGCCTACCCGAAAGCACTCATGACCCGACTGACTCCTCTCCGACGTCGGCGGCTGCTCGCGACCACCATGGTCACCGCGCTGTTCGCCGGCTCCCTCCTCGCCACCGCCGTTCCGGCATCCGCCGCCGACGACCCGATCGACGGAGCCCGCACCTCGGGCGACGCCATGTTCCCCAACGTCGGCAACGGCGGATACGACGCCCTCGACTACGACATCGACATCGCGTGGAGCCCGACCGGCGTCGCCGGCACGGGCAGCACCGCCGTCGTCACGGGCAAGTTCGACTCGGCATCCACCACCATGACGGCCCGCGCCCTCGCGCCGCTGCGCTCGTTCTCGCTCGACTTCGAGGGTCTGACCGTCGACAGCGTGTTCGTGAACGGCCAGCCCGCCACCTGGTCCCGCGACATCGACGCGGCAGCCATCAAGTACAAGCTCATCGTGACCCCGGCGACCCCGGTCACCGGCGAGTTCACCGTCACCGTGAACTACAGCGGAGTTCCGGTGTTCCACACCGACGCCGACGACAGCCAGGAAGGCTGGAGCGGCACCAACGACGGTGCGATGCTGCTGGGCCAGCCCATCGGCATGATGACCGGCTTCCCGCACAACAACACCCCCGGCGACAAGGCCACCTACACGATCACGGTGGACGCCCCGTCGACCCTCACCAACACGGCGGGCGTGAGCGCCCCGGGCGCTGTCGCGAGCAACGGCGAGCTGCAGTCGAAGGTCGTCAGCCAGTCCGGCGAGCGCACCACGTGGACCTGGCGCCAGCAGAAGCAGATGGCGTCGGAGCTCGTCGTCATCGGCATCGGCCGCTACGAGGTCGTCGAGGGCAGCATCACGCTGCTCGACGGTCGCACGATCCCGTCGTGGTCGTTCATCGACTTCGGCCTCAGCGACGCGAACAAGACCACGGTGCGCAACCGCATTACGCAGCTGCAGACCATCACGCAGAACCTCGAGCGCATCTACGGTCCCTACCCGGGCAACAGCACCGGCGTGATCGTGAAGACCGTTCCGAGCGCGATCAACTACGCACTCGAGACGCAGGACCGCTCGTTCTTCCCGAGCGTGAACTCGGTCAACGGCAACACGCTCATCCACGAACTCGTGCACCAGTGGTACGGCAACAACGTCGCCCCGTCGACGTGGACCGACATCTGGATGGGCGAGGGCATGGCGACCTGGGGTCCGACGTACTACAACTCCTCGGAGGGACCGGCCGCTGGCGCGACCCTCTCGGAGCAGACGTACTTCAACTCGTGGAACAACACCGCTCCGACCAGCGCCAACTGGAACATCGCACCGGGCGGTCAGACCGACTCGGCCAACCTCTACGGCTACCAGACCTACACGCGCAGCGCGCAGTTCTGGGCGGCGCTGCGGGTCGCGATCGGCGATGAGCCGTACTTCACCCTGATCAAGCAGTGGCAGGTCGACAACGCGGGCAAGAGCCTCGCCGGCGCCGATCTGAAGGCCCTGGCCGAGGAACTCTCGGGCTTCGACCTCACCGCCTTCTGGACCGACTGGATCCTCGAGCCCGGCAAGCCCGCCTGGCCCGACAAGTACTTGGTCGCACTCAGCGGCGGCAGCCCCGAGGTCGCGCTCTACCCGGGCGAGACCGTGTCGTACACCGTCACGGCGCTCAACACCGGTCGCGTGCCGCTGGCCTCGTCGGTCGTGTCGGTCGACGTGAGCGCGCTGCTCGCGAACGCCGACCTGGTCGTGCCCGAGGGCGCCACGCTCGACGGCACCACGCTCAGCTGGCCGATCCCGGTCGGCACGGCGGTCGGCACGAGCGCGTCGCTGACCATCGACGCGACGATCAGCGAGAAATCGGCCGGCGGCTCGTTCGCGCTGGCCGTGAAGCCCCTCACCCTCGGTGGAAGCTGCACCGAGACGTGCGCGGTCGACACCTCGGTCGTCGAGATCGTCGCCCCGACCGAGCTGCCCACCATCACGGGTGAGGCCGTCGTCGGCGAGACGCTGACCGCGACCTCCGAGGGCTGGCCCGAGGGCACCGAGCTCACCTACGAGTGGGCGATCGACGGTGTTCCGGTCGAGGTCCCCGCGGAGGACGAGGAAGAGCCGGTCGACGAGCCCGCCGGGCTGATGGCCGCTCGCGCCGTCGATGCCGGACCGAACTTCGTGATCCCGGCATCCGCTCTCGGCGCCCGCATCACGGTCACGGTCACGGGAACCCTCGAGGGCTTCCGCAGCGGATCGGTCACGAGCGAGGCGACCGTCGCGGTCGCCGCGGCCGAGGTTCCCGGCGGAGGCGAAGACCCCGACAACGGCGGCGGCACCGGCGGTGGCACGGGTGGTGGCGGAGCCGTCACCCCCGGCGACCCCGACGGTTCGGGCGAACTCAGCCAGACCGGGGGCGAACTACCCACGGCACTCGGCCTGCTGGCCCTCGTGCTGCTCGTCGGCGGAGGCATGTTCGTCGCCGCCCGACGCCGCAAGCTCGAGGTCTGATCGAGGTCTGATCGGCTGACGCACGCGAGCGCCCGTCCCCGGGATTCCGGGGGCGGGCGCTTTCGGGTGCGGTCGGCGGTGCGGCGGTGGTCGGGCGGCGGTCGCGCGGTGGTGAAGGGTCAAGACACGCCGCAGACGGATGCCGCGGCACGGCGTATTCTGACCCCTCGGCGGCTCGGGTGGAGCTCAGGAGTTTGCGACGGCGGCCGAGCGGATGCCGGAGACGATCAGCGCGAGCCCCGCGGCGAAGTTGTCGTCCGGGCTGGCGCCCGGGGAGGCGAGTCGCGCGGGCGAGAGGTCGACGGAGGGATCCGCGGCCCCGATGACAGCCGCGTGCACCCGCTGCTGCTCGTGGAACGTGAACCCGATCACGTAGTGCACCAGGGTGTCGGCGGCGACCTCGGCCGCGGCATCCGTGAGCCCCGCGGCGAGCGCCGCCTCGACGAGCCGCTGCCGAGCGGGCAGGTCGAGCAGCCCGAGCGCGAGCGAGCTCGACACGACCTCGGCGCCGTCGCGGTGGGCGAGGAGACGGTCGCGCAGCGCGGTGGCCGTGGCGGCGAGGTCGGGGGCATCCGATTCGGCATCCGATTCGGCATCCGATTCGCCCGCAACCATGCGGGCGCTGACCGCGGCCAGGAGCGCCTGCTTGTTCGGAAAGTGCCAGTACAGCGCGCTCACCTGCACGTCGAGTTCGTCGGCGATGCGGCGCATCGAGAGCCCGGCGATGCCGTTCTCGGCGAGAACGCTCATGGCCGCGTCGACGACGTCGGGCTTGCTGCGCCTCGGGGCGGGCTGATCTGCGGATGCCGCGTTCATGGTGCTACTGTACCGAACAGTGTTCAGGTGAACAGTGTTCAGGAGGAACTTCCCATGTCAGCATCCGCCGTCTCCCCGCGCTCCGCTCTGGTGCTCGCCGACCTCGTTCCCGGCGCACGGGTGCGGGATATCGCACTCACGCTCGCCGGCACCGCGTTCATCACGGTTGCCGGATACATCGCCATTCCGCTTCCGTTCACGCCGGTGCCGCTGTCGCTCGCGACCTTCGCCGTGCTGCTGACGGGCGCCTCGCTCGGACCCCTGCGCGGAAGCGCGAGCGCACTCCTCTACCTGGCTCTCGGCGTGATCGGCGTGCCGCTCTTCGCCGGCGGCAATGCGGGCTGGGCGTTCTCGTCGTTCGGATACATCGTCGGCTACGTGGTCGCCGCCCTGCTGGTCGGCACTCTGGCACGCCGCCGAGCCGACCGTTCCGTGCTCTCGACGCTCGGACTCGCCGGCCTCGGCTCGCTCGCGATCTACGCGTGCGGTGTGCCGTGGCTCGCGGCCTTCGCCGGGGTCGACATCCCCACCGCGATCGGCCTCGGCGTCGTGCCGTTCCTGATCGGCGACGCGATCAAGATCGTCGCGATGGCCGGACTCCTCCCCGCCACCTGGCGCCTGATCGATCGCACCCGCCGCGACTGAGTCGCCCCTGCGCGTGCACCGATCGGTGCAGGATGTCGGTTCTGCCGCCGGATAACCGACATTTCGCACCGATCGGTGCGGTGGTAACTCCTAGACTCGGCGGCATGACGAACTCCCCCGCACCCCACGTGCGTCCGAACCGGATCGCCCTGCCCGCGCTCGCGCCGACGCTGTTCGTCGTCGCCGCGTTGTTCCTGCCGATCGGCGCGTTCCTCGGCACGATCAACGCGGATCGCGACGCCGACTGGGCGATCTTCCAGACACAGCTCGGCACCGTCATCTTCTGGTTCGGAGCGGTGTCGCTGTTCATCGGCCTGCTGCTCGTCGGCATCCGCTCGATCGCGCAGCAGCACCTCGACTTCGCGTTGCGGGCGCAGCGCCTGCAACGACCCGAGTGACGCACGCCGACTCGCCCGCACCCCGTACCCAACTCAGGAAAGGTCGGCCGGATCGGCCCAAAAACCTCCGTTCCGGCCCGATTCGGCCAGTTCTTCCTGAGTTGGGTACAGCGCCGACCGGCCTCACGCCACGTCGAGCACCCAGGTCACCCCGAACCGGTCGGTGAGCATGCCGAATCCGGCCGACCAGGCCGAGGCGGCGAGCGGCTCGACGACGGTCGCGCCCACGGCGAGCGCTTCCCAGTACCCGGTGAGCTCGTCGAGCGACGAGGCCCGCAGCGACTGGAAGAACGGACGGTCGGTGATCGTGACACCGTTCTCCCGACGGGTGACGCCGGCCGGAGCGTCCGTCGCTCCGGGGATGTCATAGGCCATCAGTGCGATCGCGCCCCCGGCGATCTGCCCGAAGACGACCTTGTCGGCGCCCGGAACGTCGGCCGGCATGCCGAAGTCCCCGTAGGTCGCCGCCGTGACGGTGCCGCCGAAGACCTCGGCGTAGAAGTCGAGCGCCGCGCGTGCGGTGCCGGCGAAGTTGAGGTGGGTCGTGGTGGTGACGGTCATGATTCCTCCTGTGAGAGATGAGCCGAGCGGATGCCCGTACGACCACTCTCTCGACAGAAGAGGTCAGTTTCGGTCCTCTACTCGGCGCACAATGGAGACATGGCCGGAAGCTCGTCACGGATGCTCGCACTGCTCTCCCTTCTGCAGACGCAGCGCGATTGGCCCGGTGCCGTGCTCGCCGAGCGTCTCGAGGTGAGCCCGCGCACGGTGCGCCGCGACGTCGACCGGCTCCGCGATCTCGGTTACCGGATCGGCGCGGTCAAGGGACCCGACGGCGGGTACCGACTCGCCGCCGGGTCGGAGCTCCCACCCCTCCTCTTCGACGACGAGCAGGCCGTCGCCGTCGCGGTCGCCCTGCAGAGCATCCCGGCGAGCGGCATCGACATCGACGAGGGAGCCGAGCGAGCCCTCGCGACGGTGCGCCAGGTCATGCCGTCGCGCTTGCGGCATCGGATCGACGGCATCCGCTTCCAGGGATCGACGGCTGCCGACCGCGTCGACCCCGCTACCCTCGAAGCGGTGACGGCCGCGGTGCGCGACCGGCACGTGCTGCGGTTCGACTACGGAGTGACCGAATCGGATGCCGCGCGCCGCCGCGTCGAGCCGCATGATGTCGTGTCGCGCCAGGGCCGCTGGTACCTGATCGCGTGGGATCTCGACCGCGACGACTGGCGCATCTTCCGCCTCGGCCGCCTGCACCCGCGCATCCCGACCGGCCCAGCGTTCACTCCGCGCCCGCTGCCCGGCGGGGTCGACGCCCGCACCTTCCTCGCGGCACGGTCGAAGGGATCGGATGCCGTCGACCGCTGGCCCTGCATCGGCACCGTCGTGATCGACCTGCCCGCCCGCGAGATCACTCCGTACCTCGACGACGGCGACCTCGAGCAGCTCCCCGACGGACGCTGCCGCCTCACGCTCGGGTCCTGGTCGTGGACAGGTCTGGTCGCTGCGGTCACCCGCTTCGACGCCCCCTTCACGATCGAGGGACCCGCGGCGTTCGCCGAGGCATCCGCCGCTCTCTCGGCACGCCTGGCCGCGGCATCCGCCCCCTGAAGCGCGCACGACTGCACCGATCCACCACCCCCACGACACCCGGCCGGCCACCCGACCGCACCCCGGTAGACTGGCACTGCCCCGCCGGCCCCTTCCTCTTGGAGTGTGCGTGACCACCGCCCCTGCACCTGCCCGCAAGCACGTCCCCGACTCCGTCTCGAACGCGATCGCGACGCCCGAGAAGGAGCAGCCCTACGCGGCGCTCGGACTCAAGCCCGACGAGTACGCGAAGATCCGCGAGATCCTCGGACGCCGCCCCACCTCGGGCGAGCTGGCGATGTACTCGGTCATGTGGTCGGAGCACTGCTCGTACAAGAGCAGCAAGAACTACCTGCGCCGCTTCGGCCAGAAGGTCTCCGACGAGATGAAGGAACGCCTCATGGTGGGCATGGGCCAGAACGCGGGCGTCATCGACGTCGGCGAGGGCTGGGCCGTCACCTTCAAGGCCGAAAGCCACAACCACCCGAGCTTCATCGAGCCCTTCCAGGGTGCGGCGACCGGCGTCGGCGGCATCGTGCGCGACATCATCTCGATGGGCGCCCGCCCGGTCGCGGTCATGGACGCCCTGCGCTTCGGTGCGATCGACCACCCCGACACCGCCCGCGTCGTGCACGGCGTGACCAGCGGCATCAGCTTCTACGGCAACTGCCTCGGCCTGCCGAACATCGGCGGCGAGACGGTCTTCGACTCGGTCTACCAGGCCAACCCGCTCGTCAACGCGCTCGCGGTGGGCGTGCTGCGCCACGAGGACCTCAAGCTCGCCAACGCGACCGGCGTCGGCAACAAGGTCGTGCTGTTCGGCGCCCGCACGGGTGGCGACGGCATCGGCGGCGCGAGCATCCTCGCCTCCGACACGTTCGCCGACGGCGGCCCGACCAAGCGCCCCGCGGTGCAGGTCGGCGACCCCTTCGCCGAGAAGGTGCTCATCGAGTGCTGCCTCGAGCTCTACCGCGACGAGCTCGTCGAGGCGATCCAGGACCTCGGCGCCGCGGGCATCTCGTGCGCGACCAGTGAGCTCGCCGCCAACGGCAACAGCGGCATGAAGGTGTCGCTCGACAACGTGCTGCTGCGCGACCCCTCGCTGACCGCCGAAGAGATCCTCATGTCGGAGTCGCAGGAGCGCATGATGGCGATCGTCGCGCCCGAGAAGCTCGACGCGTTCCTCGCCGTGGTGGACAAGTGGGAGGTCGAGACCTCCGTGCTCGGCGAGGTCACCGGCGACGGACGCCTCGTCATCGACTGGCAGGGCGAGCGCATCGTCGACGTCGACCCCTCGACGGTCGCGGTCGACGGCCCGGTCTACGACCGCCCGGTCGCCTACCCGACGTGGATCGACGCACTGCAGGCGGATGCCGCCGAGCTGCTGCCCCGCGCGAACGACGCCGACACCCTGCGCGAGCAGTTCCTCGCGCTGGTGGGCTCGCCGAACCTGGCCGACACGAGCTGGATCACCAACCAGTACGACTACTACGTGCTCGGCAACACGGCCCTGAGCTTCCCCGACGACGCCGGCATGATCCGCGTCGACGAGGAGTCGGGACTCGGCTTCTCGATCTCCACCGACGCCAACGGCCGTTACTGCCAGCTCGACCCCTACGCGGGTGCACAGCTGGCCCTGGCCGAGGCGTACCGCAACGTCGCCGTCACCGGCGCCGTGCCCACCGCGATCACCGACTGCCTCAACTTCGGTTCTCCCGAGAACCCCGAGGTCATGTGGCAGTTCGGCCAGACGGTCGACGGCCTCGCCGACGGATGCTTCGAACTGGGCACCCCGGTCACCGGCGGCAACGTCTCGTTCTACAACCAGACCGGCGACGTGCCGATCCACCCGACCCCGCTCGTGGGCGTGCTCGGCATCATCGACGATGTCTCGCGCCGCATCCCCTCGGGATGGCAGGACGAGGGCCAGAACATCTACCTGCTCGGCACCACCTCGACCGAGCTCTCGGGTTCGGCGTGGGCCGAGGTCGTGCACCAGCACCTCGGCGGACTCCCCCCGAAGGTCGACCTCGCGGGCGAGAAGCGCCTCGCGGGCCTGCTCGCCGCCGCGCGCGACGAGTGGCTGATCTCGTCGGCGCACGATGTCTCCGAGGGCGGCCTCGGCCAGGCCCTCGCCGAGGGAGTCATGCGCTTCGGCGTCGGCGCCCGCGTGTGGCTCACCGAGATCATCGACCGCGACGGTGTGGATGCGGCATCCGCCCTGTTCTCCGAGTCGACCGGTCGCGTCATCGTGACCGTGCCGCGCGAGGACGACGTGAAGTTCCGCGGCCTCTGCGAGGGACGCGGCTACCCGGTCATGCGTATCGGCGTGACCGACAGCGAGCCGCAGCTCGAGGTGCAGGACGTCTTCACGATCCCCGTCGCCGAGCTGCGCGAGCGCTCGGCCGCCACGCTGCCGTCGTACTTCGGTCCGACCGTCACCGAACAGGTTTCCTGATGAGCGACCTCAGCCGTCGCGAGCCCAACGAGCCGGCCCGGCGCGAGAGCGTCCGTCCCGAGCTCAGCGAGGACTACGGCGACCTCGGCGAGCGCCGCAACCGGCGCATCCGGGTGATCGCGTGGACGGTCATCATCGCGCTGATCCTCGGTGGTGGCGGCGCGACGCTGTTCACCCTGCTCCCCGGTTTCTGAGGCATCCGCTTTCCGGGCTTGCGACGCTTCGACAAGCTCAGCGACCCAGGGCGGTCGGCTCAGCGACCCAGGGCGGTCGGCTCAGCGACCCAGCGTTGAAACTGGGTCCCTGAGCCTGTCGAAGGGCCCGACCCCGCGCACCGCAACGCAGGAGATCTCGCCTTCTGCAGGATCGAATACCGCGGATGCTCCTGCGATACGCGAGATCTCCTGCCGTTCTGCGTAGGGGACGCTTCGACAAGCTCAGCGACCCAGCGTCTTGGCTCAGCAACCCAGCGTCTTGGCTCAGCGCCCCAGCGTCTTAGCTCAGCAGCCCAGGGGGGAAACCCGGTCCCTGAGCGAGCGCAGCGAGACGAAGGGCGCTCAGCGCGCGAACAGGAACCGCGCCAACCGCACGACGCCCTCGGAGTCGCGCTTCTCGCGGCCGAGCGACTCGACGATGATGGCGCCGAGGATCGCGCGGCCGATCTGCGCGACGGGGGCATCCTCGGCCAGCTGGCCGTCGCGGATGCCGGCGCGCAGCCGCGAGCCGAGATGCTCCTCGACGCCCAGACTCTCGCCGAGGTGCTGGCCGACTCCGGCATCCTCGGTCGCCGCCGCGACCAGCGACCGCAGCAGCGCGCCGCCCTGGGGTTCGTCGAGGATCGCGAGCACGCTGCGCAACCACGCCTCGACGTCGGCGGAGAGGTCGCCCGTGTACGGCACGACGAAGTCGACGGGGATGAGCCGCCCCTCGGCGAGGCACTCCCCGATCAGGGCTCCGCGCGACGGCCACCACCGGTAGATGGTCTGCTTGCCGACGCCGGCCTCTTTCGCGATGCCCTCGATCGTCAGCCGGTCGTAGCCCTGATTGTGGAACAGCCGGGCGGTGGCGTCGAGGATCGCCTCGCGCGCGGCGGTGCTGCGCACGGGTCCGCTTCGATGCTCGTTCACCATCCATTCAGGATAGCCACAGATCTCTAGACGAGACGTGCCGTATGCTCAACGAGTCTGAAGGAGATCGTCTTGGCTTCACTGCTTTTCCGTCTGGGTTCTTTCGCTGCGCGCAAGGCGTGGACGGTGGTCATCTCGTGGGTCGTGATCCTCGGCCTCGGGGTCGGCGCGTTCCTCACGCTCGGCGGCACGCTCAGCAACAGCTTCGACATCCCCGGCACCGCCTCGGGCGAGGTCATCGACGAGCTCGCCGACAAGCTGCCCGACACCGCCGGAGGCACGGGCACCGTGGTCTACCAGACCGAGAACGGCGAGCCCTTCACCGACGAGCAGAAGAAGGAGATCTCGGCGCTCGCGGCGAGCGCCGAAGACCTCGACGGCGTCGCCCGGGTCATCGACCCCTTCGACGCCCAGCAGCAGCAGGCCGACCAGGAGCAGGAGCTCGCCGACGGCGCCGCACAGATCGCCGACGGCCGCACGCAGCTGGATGCCGGTCAGGCCCAGCTCGACAGCGGACGCACCCAGCTCGAAGACGGCATCGCGCAGATCGACGCCGGCATCGCCCAGGCCCAGGCGGCCGGAGCCCCGGCACAGCAGATCACCGTGCTCGAGGGGCAGAAGGCCGCGCTCACCTCTCAGCTCGCCGCCCTCGACGCCCAGCAGCAGACGATCGACCAGAACCGCGACGACCTCGACGCCAACGCCGAGCAGCTCGACCTCGGCACCACCCTCCTCGATCTCACGGACGGCATCGGCGTCGTCTCGGATGACGGCTCGACCGCCATCGTCAACGTCTCGTTCGTCGACCCGCGCCTCGAGCTCTCCGAAGAGGTCAAGCAAGAAACGATCTCGCACTTCGACGACACCGCCGTCGAGGGCACCACGGTCGACTTCGGCACCGACATCGCCCAGGGCGTTCCCGAGATCTTCGGCATCGGCGAGGCGATCGGACTCGCCTTCGCGGCGGTCGTGCTCATCGTCATGCTCGGCTCGCTGATCGGCGCCGCACTCCCCATCATCACCGCGATCGTCGGCGTGGGCGTCGGCGTGACCTCGTCGCTGGCCTTCTCGGGCGTCGTCGACATGGCATCCGTCACCCCCGTGCTGGGGGTGATGCTCGGGCTCGCGGTCGGCATCGACTACTCGCTCTTCATCGTCAACCGCCACCGCAAGCAGCTGCTCGCCGGATCCCCCGTGCGCGAGTCGATCGGGCTCGCCACCGGAACCTCGGGCACCGCGGTCGTCTTCGCCGGCGCGACCGTGATCGTCGCGCTGCTCGCCCTCAACGTCACTGGTGTGCCGTTCCTCGGCCTCATGGGCACCGTCGGCGCCGTGTGCGTCGCGGTCGCCGTACTCGTCGCGATCACCCTCGCCCCCGCGATCCTCGGCCTCATCGGCGACCGTCTGCTCGGCAAGAAGGCCCGCGCGACCGTCGGCGAGCCGCACGCCACCGGCAAGCCCGTGAAGCGCATGTCGACGCTGCGCGCCGTCGTCACCGTGCTCGTCAGCATCGTGGGCCTGCTCATCATCGCCATCCCCTCGATGTCGATGCGCCTCGGCCTGCCCGACGGCGGCAGCGAGCCCAGCGACTCCACCAGCTACCGCGCCTTCCACGCCGTGAACGAGCAGTTCGGCGAGGGAGCCAACGGCCCGCTCCTCGTCACGGCCACCCTCGACGAGGCGGTCAGTGACGACGACCTGCTCGCCACGCAGGTGGAGGTCGCGCAGAAGCTCGCCGATCAGGACGACGTGGTCGCCGTCGCGCCCGTCGCGACCTCCGACGACAACACGCTCCTCGCCTTCCAGGTGCTGCCGGCCGAAGGCCCCAACAGCTCCTCGACGGAACAGCTCGTGCAGAGTATCCGTTCGCTGCCCGAACTCGACGGCGGCATCACGCTCGGCGTCGCCGGTCAGGCGGCCGTCAACATCGACATCTCCGAGGCACTCGCCGGAGTCCTGCCGCTGTACCTCGTGGTCGTCGTCGGACTCTCGCTGCTGATCATGATCGTCGTGTTCCGCTCGCTGCTCGTGCCGGTCATCGCCACCGGAGGCTTCGTGCTGTCGCTCTTCGCGACGTACGGCCTGATCGTGGCGGTGTTCCAGTTCGGCTGGGGCGCCGACATCATCGGGCTGCACAGCACCGGACCGATCCTCAGCTTCCTGCCGGTGATCCTCGTCGGCATCCTGTTCGGCCTCGCGATGGACTACCAGCTCTTCCTCGCCTCCGGCATGCGCGAGGCCTACGTGCACGGGGCGTCGGCGCGGGATGCCGTGGCGCAGGGCTTCCGCGCCGGCCGCTCGGTCGTGATCGCCGCCGCCCTCATCATGGTGTCGGTGTTCGGCGGGTTCATCTTCTCGGAGTCGACGATCATCCGGTCGATCGGCTTCGGCCTCGCGTTCGGTGTGCTGCTCGACGCGTTCGTCGTGCGGATGCTGCTCATGCCCGCGCTCATGCACCTGCTCGGGAAATCGGCCTGGTGGCTGCCGCGCTGGCTCGACCGCCTGTTGCCCAATGTCGACATGGAGGGTGCCGCGCTCGAGCGCGACCACCCCGCCGTGCACACCGACAGCATCCCGACGGTCGAGACGCCCGAGCCGAAGACGCGCGCCGAGCGCAAGCGGCGGCAGGGCTGAGCCCAAGCGGCAGGGCCGAGCGCAAGCGGCAGGGCTGAGCCCTTCGTCTCGCTCCGCTCGCTCAGGAACCGAGTAACCCGATTCCTGAGCGAGGAGCGCAGCGACGAGACGATGGGCCGCACAGTAGGGTGGCCGCATGGAGGAGGACGACGGTCGGCTGCGCGCGCTGCTCACGGCCATGCGTGCGCAGGCGGATGCCCGTGTCCGGGCGACCGCGGCGATCCTCACCGAGCTCACCCACGACCGCGAGGGCTCGAACGACGACGACGAGCACGACCCCGAGGGGGTCACGCTGTCGTCGGAGTGGTCGCGGCTGACCGGGCTCGCGGAGGCCGCGGCATCCGAACTCCAGCAGGTCGACGACGCGCTCGCACGCATGGATGCCGGCACCTACGGCGTGTGCCTGAACTGCGGCCGACCGATCCCGGCCGCCCGGCTCGAGGTGCGTCCGTTCGCCGAGTACTGCGTCGCCTGCGCCGAGAAGCTCGGGCACTGACAACTCCGGCGCGCGGGGCTAGCATTCCGAGCATGCCCATCGCACTCGAGAACGTCGGCATCGCCGTGCGCGACATCGACGCCACCATCGCTTTCTTCACCGACCTCGGCCTGGAGGTCGTCGGCCGCGACACCGTCAGCGGCGACTGGGCCGACACGGCGGTGGGGCTCGACGGCAACCATGCGCGCATCGCGATGCTGCAGACGCCCGACGGTCACGGCCGTCTCGAGCTGTTCGAGTACATCCATCCCGATGCGATCGAGACCGAGCCGACCCTCCCGAACGAGATCGGGATGCACCGGGTCGCCTTCTCGGTCGACGACATCGACGCATCCCTCGAGATCGCCGCCCGTCACGGCTGCCACCCGCTGCGCGGGGTCGCGAACTACCAGGACGTCTATCGGCTCGCCTACGTGCGCGGCCCGAGCGGCATCATCGTGATGCTCGCGCAGGACCTCACTCGCGGCTGATCCCGAGCGAGAGCAGCGCGTCAGTCGCGGCGGGAAGCCAGGCGGATGCCGTCCCACAGCCGCGAGAGACGCTCGACCATGTCGACCTCGGGGTCGAGGAGCCACTGCACCTGGAGCCCGTCGGCGGCGGCGAGCACGATGTCGACCGCGATCTTCGGGTCGAGCGTCGCACCGAGCTCCCCGGACTTCTGGGCGCGGTCGATCACGCCCGTGAGCACGCCGCGCGCCCACGCGTAGCGTTCGACGAAGTACTCGTGTGCGGGATGCCCCACCATCGTGGCCTCCGCCGAGAACTCGACGAAGAGCCGCACGAGACCGGGGACCGAGACGTTGTGCTCGATGATCGAGAGGAATCCGGCGAACGTGGGGTCTGGGTCCATGAACTCGCCGAGGTCGCGCTCGTCGCGGGCGCGCAGAACCTCCATGTAGAGCTCTTCGCGCGAGCCGAAGTAGTGCATGAGTCCGGGCTGGGTCAGACCGACCCGCGCGGCGATCTCTCGATTCGACGCCTTGCGGTAGCCGACCTCCGCCACCACGTCGAGCGCGACCTGCAGGATCTCCTCCCGCTTCGCCACACCCTTCGCGTACCTTCCCCGCGCCACCATGCGCACATTCTAGATTCGAATGCCACCGGGAAACCGATTTCCTGCGCCTGCCGTCATCGAAGAGGGCGCCTCACGACCTCTCGGCCACGACCGCGGCCAGCACGGCGACCGTCGCGGTCATCTGCTCGGGCGGTACCGGGAGCTCACCGGTGTCGAGCATTCGCACGAAGGCGTCGACACCGGGACGCACGTAGTCGAGCCCGATGACGATCTCACGGCTCTCCGTCCCGCCGCTCCCGACGGCGGTCACGCGGAACGGCACCGACACCTCACCCTCCGGGCGCACGAAATCGAGCGTCACCCCCACCCCGCCGACGGCGTATCGGGCGCGCACGCGCCCCGGGGAGTGCTCCACCTCGACCTCTTCGGGCGCCCCGGGAACCAGGCGCTGGGCGAGATCGGCGAGATGGATGCCGTAGAAGAAGAGGCCGCCGTAGGGTCCGTCGGGATCGGCCGGACCGGTGATGGTGAGACTCTGCACCTCCCCGATCGACGGGAGCGCGGCGGCGACGGCATCCGTGTCGGGCAGCCAGCGCAGCGTCGACGACGATGTGACGGGCGTCGACCCGGCGACGGCGAGGATCGCGTCGGCATCGGCGACCGAGAGCGCGAGCGGCTTGTCGACCCAGACCGGTACGCCCGCCTCGAGGAAGGGCACGGCGAGCGAGCGATGCGTCGACCCGTCGCGAGTGGCCACGATCAGGGCGTCGACCTCGCCGATCAGGTCGGTGGATGCCGTCACGATGCGCTCGATGCCGCCGAGCTCGGCCAGCCGCTCCGTGCGGTCGGCGACACCGGCGACGAGGGCCGTGATCCGGGCATCCTCGACGCCGTCGACGTTGAGCGCGCGCACGATCCCGTCGACGTGGGTGTTCTCGATGCCGACGATGCCGATGCGGTGCGCTGCCATGCCTCCATCCTCTCGAAGACGGGCCTCGGCGGTGTCGCCGCACGCCAGTAGGCTGGGCACATCATGCAACCGTTGCTGGACTTCGCGGGCGACTACTGGTGGCTCATCTTCCCGATCATGGGCATGGCCGGAGGCGCTGCGAAGGCGTGGGAGCGGTCGGCCAAGCGCCGCCATGAGCGCCGCCTCGAGACCCTCCGCATGAAGGCGCAGCTCAAGACCGCGCAGATCGAGGCGCGAGCTCTGAGCCAGAAACCGCGGGGCCAACGCACGACGGTCGTCGACACCACGGCATCCCCCGTTCCGAACGATCTGCTCGCGCGCCTGTTCGCCGAGCACGACGAGATCACCGCGCGCTGGCTCGACTACGAGCTCGACGTCGCGAAGCTCATCGCCTTCCCCGCCATGAGCGATGGCCGCCAGCCCCTCACGGCCGCGTTCCTGCGCGCGAAGCGCACCGCCGACGCACTGCGTCCGGCGTCGGCCGAGGCCACGGTCACCGAGCAGCAGGTGTCGGAGTACCTCGACGCGGTGGGTGCGTACGCCGTCGCGTTCGAGATCGCCGAGAAGGACGCCCGGCGTCTGCGCGATTCGACCTTCACCGACGCCGAGCGGAAGCGCCTCGATCGCGCGCAGCAGCTGCTCAAGGTCGCGGTCGACGAGTCGGCCACGCAGGCCGAGCGCAACGTCGCCTACAAGCGCGTGCGCGAAGAGCTCGACGGTCTCATCCTGCTGTCGGACGACGCCGTGCAGGTGCTCGAGAAGCAGGTCGCGCGAGAGATCGCGGCTCCCGCCGCACCTGCCTCTGCGCCGAGTGCGGCGTCGACCCCGGAGACGGCTTCCACCCCCGAGCCCGAGCGGATGCCGCTGCGGCGCACCGACGAGCAGTCGTGAAGGCCGAGAACCTCACCGGCCCGATCTGCGTGCACGCCGAGGCGCCCGTCTGGTCGACATCGTGGGGCGGCGTCCGCTGGGTCGACGGCGACGCCGCTGACCTCGTGACGCTGCGCGACGACGGCATCCATCGCCTGCACCTCGATGACACGTATGCGGCGTTCGTGCGCCCGCGCGTCGGCGGCGGATTCGTCGCCCTCGGTGCGCGCTCGCTGCACCTCTCGGATTCGCCAGACGGACCGGCCCGCGTCGCCGCGACCTTCGACCTCGGCGATGCGCGCTTCAACGACGGCACGGTCGACCCGCTCGGGCGGCTGCTCGCCGGGTCGATGGCTCTCGGCGGTGCCGGAGCCGTGGGGCGGATGCTGAGGATCGGCGGCGACCTCGACTCCACCACGGTGCTGTCGAGCGTGACCGTCTCGAACGGCGTGGCCTTCGCCCCCGGCGGATCCCGGGCCTACTACGTCGACACGGTCACGCAGCGCGTCGACGTGTTCGACGTGGCTGAGGGGGAGCTGCGTGGACGGCGCGGATTCGCGACGATCCCCGAGGAGCAGGGGTCGCCCGACGGGTTGACCGTCGCCGCCGACGGATCGGTGTGGGTCGCGCTCTGGGGCGGTTCGGCGGTGCAGGCGTATTCGCCGGACGGATCTCTCATCGCTCGGATCGAGCTGCCCGCCCCCCAGGTGAGCGCGTGCACGTTCGGCGGAGACGACCTCGGCACGCTCTTCATCACGACCTCGGCGCAGGGGCTCGGAGCAGACCACGGCACCGAGGCGGGCTCACTGTTCGCCGTGCAGCCCGGCGTGAGCGGTATGCCCGTGGCGGCGTTCGCCGGCTGACGGGTCTCTCGGGACCGGGTTTCTCGGGGCGGGACGCTTCGACGGGCTCAGCGCCCCAGTCAGAAGCTGGCTCAGCGACTCAGTCAGAAGCTGGGTTCCTGAGCCTGTCGAAGGGCCCCTGACCCAGCGACCTCGTCGTTATGCGCGGCATCCGCTCGGCACCCGTTCGGGAGGAGAACTCGCCCAAGGGAGGAGAAAAACTGCGGATTCCGCCGCCCAACACGGAGATCGCCTCCCGAACGTGCAGCGATCTCCTCCCGAACGGGCACGGGGACCCGGGGGTCGCGTGAGGAACTGGGCCGAGGCTCAGCCGGCGTACGCCGGGTTCACGATCGGCACCGATTCCCCGGCGAGGAAGCGGATCACGTTCTCGGCGGCGTGCACGGGCAGGTCGGCGAGCGCCTCGGGCGAGAACCACGCCGCGTGCGGGCTGAGCAGCACCTGATCGAGGTCGCGCAACGGGGAGCCGTCGGCCAGCGGCTCACCGTCGAAGACGTCGAGCGCGGCCGCGCCCAAGTGCCCGGAGCGCAGCGCATCGGCCAGCGCTCGCTCGTCGATGAGCGGTCCGCGACACGTGTTCACGACCACGGCTCCGGGCTTCATCGTCGCGATCGACTCGGCGTCGATCAGGTGCCGGGTCGCCTCGGTGAGCGGCACGTGCAGGGTGAGGATGTCGGCCTGCGCCACGGCATCCGGGATCTCGACGGGCTCGCACCCGGCCGAGCGGATGCCGTCGGCGGACGCGTACGGGTCGGCGACGAGCACCCGGAAACCGAGCGCCCGGCATCCGCGGGCCACGATCGATCCGATGCGGCCGAAGCCGAGCACCGACACCGTGGTCGTCGACGGACGCACGGCGAGGGGCCGGGCGTCCACCGCCTTCCAGGTGCCGGCGCGCACCGCGCGGTCGTAGGCCGGCAGCCCGCGCGCCTGGGTCATGATCATCGCGATGGTGTGCGCGGCGACCTCCTCGATGCAGTAGCTCGGGGTGTTCGCGACCGCGATGCCGCGAGCGGTGGCTGCTTCGACGTCGATCATGTCGTAACCGATGCCGACGCGGCTGATGATGCGTAGGTTCGGCATCCGATCGAGTACCTCGGCCGTGATCGGGGCCCACTGCACCACGAGCCCTGTGGCATCCGCCCCGAGAGTTGCGAGGTCGTCGGATGCCGGGGACGCTGCCCGTTCGGCGTGGAGTCCGGCGGATCGGAGCGTGTCTTCGATGACGGTTCCGGGGAGGTCGCAGTCGCTGACGAGGATGAACGGCGTTGTCATGAGAGCGATGCTATAGCATCTAGCAGTTGTGCGGGTTGGGGCCCTTCGACAGGCTCAGGGACCCAGCGGCAGACGCGGCGTGCGCCCTTCGCACGAGAAACTCACTCAGTCCTCCGCGTCGTGCAGGCTCAGCACGTGGTCGGCGGCGAAAGCGCTGAGCTGCTCGGCCACCCCGCGGATGTCGTCGCGCGCGTAGTGCGTGCGCTCCCAACTCGCGTACAGCGCGCACTGCATCGGGACGCCGCGATGGTGCAGCGGCTTCGACACCAACCCGAAGCGCGGAGGCTCGACGACCACGCAGGGGCCATGGCCGGCGGCCGACCGGGCCTGGATGATCGGGGCATCCGCGCCGAAGCTCGCCATCTCGACCGACCATGCCTCGCTCTCGGCCGCTCGCTGGATCTGCGTCCACGCGGCCGATCCGGTGCCCGAGGTGAGGAAGGGACCGGCCAGCAGATCCTCCAGTTCCAGGCGGTCCCCGGCAGCGAGCGGATGCGACGCGGGCAGCTGACAGTAGAGGGGCAGGTTCATGATGCGGATGCTGCTGAGCCGCGAGTCCGGCGGACTCGTCGTCACGGCGAGATCGGCCCCGGAGCGCAGCCGGTCGTAGGTCTCGACCGGCGTCGCGACCACGACGTCGGAGATGGGTCCGCCGCCCGCGATGAACGGCGCGAGCACGAGCACGCTCGTCATCTCGGGGGCTGCGGCGACGAACGAGCGCTCCTTGAGCACGATGCCGCTCATCACCTCGCGCGCTCTCCGGCCGCGGCGCACGAGGTCGCGCGCCATCGGTTCGAGACGGTCGCCCGCGTAGGTCGCGACCATGCCCTGCGGCATCCGTCGGAACAGGGATGCTCCCACCTGGCGCTCGAGCGAGGCGATCTGCCTCGATACCGTCGGTTGCGTCCTGATCAGGCGTTCTGCCGCGAGACTGACCGACCCGGTATCGAGCACCGCGACGAATGCCTCGAGTTCGCGTTCCCCGTACATACGTAAACCGTATACCTCACCCCGTTTTCTTCATTGGACGAGCATGGGGTGATCACCGCAGGATGGGCAGAACCCGAACTTCCCCCTCCTTCCCCGAGACAGAGAGCCCTCCCGATGGCTGCTTCCCGCACTGATATCAGTTCTGCCCGGCAACGACGCTCGATGGTGGGTGCCTTCGTCGGCACCGCGATCGAGTGGTACGACTTCTACATCTTCGGCACGGCCGCCGCCCTCGTCTTCGGCCGCGTCTTCTACCCCGACGTCGCCCCCGGCGCCGCGCTGCTCGCCTCGTTCGCCACCTTCTGGGTCGGCTTCCTGATGCGCCCGGTCGGCGGACTCGTCTTCGGCCACTTCGGCGACAAGTTCGGGCGCAAGAACGTGCTCGTGCTCACCCTCATCCTGATGGGCACCGCCACCACGCTGATCGGCCTCCTGCCCACCTACGCCCAGATCGGCATCCTCGCGCCGATCCTGCTCGTCGTGCTGCGCGGCCTGCAGGGCTTCGCGGTCGGCGGGGAGTGGGGCGGCGCCGTGCTGCTGTCGACCGAGAACGCCACGGCCAAGAAGAAGGGCCTCGCCGGAGCCTGGGTGCAGCAGGGCTCGCCCGCCGGATCCATCCTCGCGACCGTGATGTTCCTCATCGTGGGCCTGCTGCCCGACGAGCAGTTCATCACCTGGGGCTGGCGCATCCCGTTCCTCGTGTCGGCGATCCTCGTGATCGTGGGCCTCGTCATCCGCGTGAAGGTCGAGGAGTCGCCCGACTTCGAGGCGGCGAAGCAGTCGAAGGAGGTCGTGAGCGCCCCGGTGCTCGTGGCGATCCGCACCGCACCGCTGCTGATCGGGCTCGGTGTGCTCGCGTCGGTCATGGGCATCTCGAACGCCTACTTCTCGAACACGTTCCTGCTCGCCTGGACCACTGGATCCCTGGGCATCGAGCGGCAGCTCATGCTCAACATCCTGCTCGGCATGGCGATCCTGCAGTTCATCTGGCAGCCGATCGCCGCCAAGATCGCCGAGAGGTTCGGCATCGCCCGGGTGATGCTCGCGGGCCTCATCCTCAGCGTCGTGCTCACGGTGCCGTACTTCCTCGCCATCCAGGCCGCCTCCCCCCTGTGGATCACGGTCACCCTCTACGCCACGATCATCGGCAGCACCGCCTACTACGCGCTGCTCGCGACGCTGCTCGCCTCGGCGTTCCCGGCCCGCATCCGCTACTCCGGCGTCTCGCTGGCCTACCAACTGTGCGCGACCGTCTTCGGCGGATCGACCCCGCTGGTGGCCCAGTGGATCCTCAACTCGACCGGCGGCAGCGTGTGGGGTGTGGCCGTGTTCTACGCGGTGATGATCCTCATCACGATCGCCGGTGTCTGGGGACTCCAGCGACGCATCGCCCGATCGGTCGAGGCCGAGACCGCGGCCACGGCCACGGCATCCGTGGCCTGACGGCAGCCCCGGCCCGACCGGCATCCGTCCCGCCGTCCGAGCGACCACCCGAGCGACCCCCGAGAACCGAGAGAGACCATGCGCGTCGACACCATCTTCACCAACGCCCGCATCCGCACGCTCGATGCCGACCGCCCCGCGGCGCACAGCATCGGCGTGCTGGGCGGCCGCATCGTCGGCTTCGACGACGACCTCCACGGCGTCGATGCGGACCGGGTGGTCGACCTCGGCGGTCAGCCCGTGCTGCCCGGGTTCCACGACGCGCACCACCACCTCTCGCTCACGGGCTTCCGTCTCGCGTCGCTGAACCTGCGCCCCGGCGCGGTGAACTCGCTCGACGAGCTGTACGAGGCGGTGCGCGTGCACGCCGAGGGGCTGGCGCCGGATGCCTGGGTGCGGGGTTCCGGCTACGACCAGAACTTCCTCGAGGCGCATCCGACGGCCGAGGGGCTCGACCGGGTCGCGGGCGGGCGGCCCGTGATCCTCGAGCACGTCTCGGGGCACATGATGGTCGCGAACACGAAGGCTTTCGAGCTCGCGGGGTACACCGGACGCGAGGGGTTCCCCGAGATCGCGGGCGGCGGCATCCCCCGCGACGCCGCCGGCCGGCCGCAGGGCCTGCTGCAGGAGTCGGCGATGGCCCCGATCTTCGCGCTCGTGCGGCCGATGAGCCTCGACGAGGTGCAGCGCAACCTGGGGCTCGCGAGCGATCAGGCCCTGAGCTACGGACTCACCTCGGTCACCGAGCCGGGGATCGGCGAGATCCGGATGGTGGGCAACAGTCCGCTCGACTACCACGCCTACCAGTCGGCGGTCGAGCAGCGGCAGCTGCGGGTGCGCACCACCCTCATGCCGTACATCACGGTGCTGCACCCCTTCACCGACCTCCCCGACAAGGACGTGCTCGGCCTCGACCTCGGCATCCGCACCGGTCTCGGCGACGACATGCTGCGCGTCGGACCGGTGAAGATCGTCGCCGACGGATCGTTCATCGGACGCTCGGCCGCCATGCACGCCTGCTTCCACGGCGAGGCCGACAACTTCGGCGTGCTGCTGCACGAGCCCGAGGCGCTGCGCGACTACATCGTCGGCGCGCACCGGGCCGGGTGGACGGTCGCGACCCACGCGATCGGCGACCGGGCGATCACGCACGTGCTCGACGCGATCGAGCACGCGCAGCGCATCGCTCCGCGCCCCGACGTGCGGCACCGCATCGAGCACTTCGCGCTCGCGAGCGACGACGACATCGCCCGCGCTGCGCGGCTGGGTGTCATCCCCGTGCCGCAGGGCGTGTTCGTGTCGGACTTCGGCGACGGCATGGCCGCGGCGGTCGCCGCCGACCGGCGGGACGACATCTACCGGGTCAAGTCGCTGGCGGATGCCGGCATCGTGATCAACGGTTCGACCGATTCGCCCATCTCCGACGCCAACCCTCTCGTGTCGATCCGCGACATGGTGCTGCGGCGCACGAGCGGCGGCGAGGTGCTGGGCGAGCGCGAGCGCGTGACGGTCGACGAGGCCGTTCGCGCCTACACGTACGGGTCGGCGTACGCGGTCGGCCAGGAGCACGCGACCGGCACCCTGAAGATCGGGATGCTGGCCGACTTCATCGCCCTCAGCGACGACCTGTACGAGATCGAGCCCGAGCGCATCGCGGAGCAGTACGTGACCACGACCGTCGTCGGCGGCGAGGTCGTCTTCGAGCGCTGAGGGTGCGGCATCCGTCGGGCGCGGCACCCGTCGGGCGCGGCATCCGTCCAGAGTGCATCGATCGGTGCCAAACGCCGGTTCTGAGCGCTCAGAACCGGCGTTTCGCACCGATCAGTGCGAACCGCACGTGCGGATGCCGGGACGGACGTCCGGGAGATCTCAGCCGACGAGCGGCCCGCCGCTCTTCCAGTAGCCGAGGAACGACACCCGCTCCTTCGGGATGCCGAGCTCGGCGGTGAGGTAGCGCCGGATCGAGGTCGTCGTCCCCGACTCGCCGGCGATCCAGGCGTAGAACCCCGCATCGTCACGCGCCTCCTCGCCGTGCGCCGCACCCCAGGTGCGCACCGCCTGCTCGACGCGGGGGTCGCCGCCCTCGCGCAGCACACGCTGCACCCGGATGCCCTCGGGCACCTCGGCGGAGACCAGGTCGTCGGCCGGGTCGGCGCACTCGAGGATCACCTCGCCGACAGCATCCGACTCCAGAGTCGCGAGGATGCCGCGCACGGCCGGGAACGCCGTCTCGTCGGCGACGAGCAGGAACCGGCGCGCGTCGCCCGGATGCCAGTGCAGACCGTATCCCGTCCAGCCCATCCGGGCGTCAGGCCCGTTCACCACGAGGTGATCACCCGGCTGCGCCGTTGACGCCCAGGCTGACGCCGGCCCGGCGGGCTCGTGCAGGAAGAAGTCGATGTCGATCTCCCCCACCTCGGCGCGGATCGCGGCGGGCGTGTACGTGCGCAGGACGTTGCGCTCGTCTTCCGGGAGTGCACGCCAGCGCGCGTACCAGTCGGAGGGGTGCGGGGTGGGCTCCTCGAGGAGTCCGGTGTCGGCGAAGCTGCCGTCCGGCAAGGGCAGCACCACTTTGATCCGCTGGTCCATGCCCCAGGCGGCGAAGTTCCGCAGGCTCTCACCGGCCAGCGTCAGGCGGACGAAGTGCGGGCTGAGCATCCGTCGTGCGCTCACCCGCACGGGGAACGCGCTGTACGCCCACGGCCGCTCCGCGGGCACGCCGGGTGGCCGCTCGACCGTCACGACCGGCCTCCGATCGGCGCCGTCCCGCGCAGGGGCACCACAAGGGGCCCGCCGGTGACCGGATCGGGGATCACGACGTTCGCGAGGCCGAAGACCTCGCGCACCCGTTGGCTCGTGATGACCTCATCCGGCGGCCCCTCGGCGAGGATGCGCCCGTCGCGCATCGCGATGATGTGACTCGCATAACGCGCCGCATGATTGAGGTCGTGCAGCACCGCGACGAGCGTGCGCCCTTCGGCGTTGAGTTGCGCGAACAGCTCCATCAGCTCGACCTGATGCGCCACGTCGAGGAAGGTGGTGGGCTCGTCGAGCAGGAGCAGGTCGGTCTCCTGCGCGAGCACCATCGCGACCCAGACGCGCTGACGCTGGCCGCCGGAGAGCGCATCGACCGGACGATCGGCGAGATCGACGGTTCCCGTCGCCTCCAGCGCCCGCGCGACCGCGTGCTCATCGGCATCCGACCACTGACGCACGAGACTCTGGTGTGGATAGCGGCCACGCGCCACCAGATCTGCGACCGTGATGCCGTCGGGCGCCACGGCGCTCTGGGGCAGTAGGCCGAGTCGCCGAGCGACCTCCTTCGCCGGGAACGCGCTGATCGTGCGCCCGTCGAGCACGACGCGTCCGCTCGTCGGCGCCAACAGGCGGGACAAACCGCGCAGCAGCGTGGACTTGCCGCACGCGTTCGGCCCGATGATCACCGTGAACCCGCCGGTCGGCACGGCTACGGAGAGCTCGCGCACGATCTCGGTGCGGTCGTACGAGAGGGTGATCTCCTCGGCCGCCAGTCGAGGGACGGGCGAGGGACCGAGCGGATCGTCGAACGGGGGTGGGGTCTCAAGCACGGCGGCGGATCTCCAGGATGATCATCAGAACGAGGTACGCGCCGCCGACCGAGACGGTGACGACCCCGACGGGCAGAGGTGTGGGCAGCACGTGCTGCGCGACCAGGTCGGCTCCGAGCAGCAGCAAGCCGCCGAACAGCGCAGAGAGCACGAGCGAGAGCTGGGGCGTGCGGGCGACGAGACGGGCGATCTGCGGGGCGGCGAGCGAGACGAACGCGACGGGTCCGGCGACCGTGGTCGCCGCGGCGACCAGCACCACGCCGACGAGCAGGGCGAGCGTGCGGATCACCGTCGGTCGCGCACCCGACGCCGCCGCCATGTCGTCGCCCAGACCGAGCTGTCGCAGCGACGGCACGAGCACGATCGCCGCGACGACGAACGGCAGCGCGCACAGCAGCGCGCCCAGGAGCGGGCCGGCGGTCACGCCGTTCAACGATCCGGTACCCCAGGCCGACGCGAACATCGCGGTCTCGAGTTCGATCTGCAGCAGCATCCACGTGTTGAGCGAGGCGAGGATCGCCGAGACGCCGATGCCGACGACGATCAACCGGAAGCCCTGCACACCGCCGCGCGCTGCGAGGAGCCAGATCACGAGCGCCGTCGCGAGTCCTCCGACGAGAGCGCCGGCCGTCAATTGCGGCCACCCGCTCGAGACGAAGACCAGAGTGAGCAGCATTCCGGTGAAGGCGCCATTCGAGAGGCCGAGGATGTCGGGGCTGGCCAGTGGATTGCGCGTCACCGTCTGGAACAGCGCGCCCGCGATGCCGAGGAGCGCCCCGATCGTGATCGCGGCGACGGCTCGGGCCAGCCGCCAATCGATCACGACCGTACGGTCCATGGCATCGCCGCCTCCGAAGAGCGTGCGGACGACATCCTGCGGCGCTACGGGATAGGTGCCGAGGCCGAGCGCGATCACGCCGAGCACGCACAGGGCGAGAACCGCGGCGATCCCCACGAAGATACTGCGCAGGCGCAGCGGCATCCGTACCGGCCCGATGCGCAGCAGGACGCGACGGTAGCCGACCGGGGTAGACCGGATCGTCGTCGACGGCCCGGTCACAGCGCGCTCGCTCGACGACGACGGGCGAGGAGGATGAGCACGGGCGCCCCGACGAAGGCCGCCACGATGCCGACCGGAACCTCGGCGGGCGCGATGATGACCCGACCGAGCACGTCCGCGAGCAACAGCACCACGGGGGCGAGCGCGGCTGAGAGCGGCAGGATCACCCGCTGGTCGACGCCGAATGTCCAACGGATCACATGCGGCACCATCAACCCCACGAACGCGATCGGGCCGGCGAGCGCGGTGGCCGCTCCGGCGAGGAGGGTGACGGCGACGATCACGCCGATGCGGATGCCGACGACGTTCGCGCCCTGCGCACGCGCGACGTCTTCACCGAGGCCGACGGCGTTCAGCCCCGGAGCGAGCACGACGGCGAGCACCAGACCGAGCAGCACGAAAGGCACGATGGGCACGATCACGTCGAAGCCACGGCCGAGCAACGAACCAGCGTTCCAGCTGCGCATCGAGTCGAAAGCGTCCGGGTCGCTGAGCGCGATGCCGGTCGTGATGCCCGACAGCACCGCGCCGAGTGCGACACCGGCGAGGGTGAGCCGGATCGGGTCGGCCGAACCGCGACCCGAAGACCCGACGAGGTACACGGCGACGGTGACCACGAGGGCTCCGAGGAAGGCGAGCCACACGAACTGCGATGCATCGCGTAGGCCGAGCAGACTCACCCCGAGTGCCACCGCCAGCGCTGCGCCGGCGTTCACACCGAGGATGCCGGGATCGGCGAGCGGATTGCGGGTGAAAGCCTGGATGAGCGCTCCCGCGACGCCGAGGGCGGCTCCGGCGACCAGCCCGGTGACCGTGCGGGGAACGCGGAGGTCGAGGACCACGTAGGCGGTCTCCGCCGTGCCGTCGCCACGCAGCGCCGCGGCCACGGCGTCGAGCGGGAGCGGGTTGGCGCCGACGGCGAGCGAGAGCAGCACGGCGCACACGAGCGCGGCCAGGAGGATCAGGGTCCCCCCGACCGCGCGCGCACGACGGCGGGGGCGCCGCGTCGGCGGCGCCCCCGCGATGTTCATGGTGGAGGCGATGGTCACCGGGTCGTTTCGAGGAACGCCTCGATGTCGTCGAGCACCGACTGGGCGCCCTTCGGGCCCACGCCCGACACCCAGTAGCTGGTGTCGACCGGGGTCACCGAGGGGAAGGCATCCGCGTTCTGGGCGATCGCGTCGGGGATCTCCGACTCGTCATCGACGTCGGCGACGGTGACGAAGACGTGATCGGCGGTGGCCGACAGGATGTTCTCCGGCGAGATGTCGGCCTGCAGCCCATCGGCCCAGTCCTGATCCGGGATCGTGAATCCGACGCACTCGAGCAGGCTGCCCGAGAACGACACGGGGCCGTAGAGGCTCAGCGTAGTCTCGTCGCGGGGGCGGATCAGCTGCACGGTCTGGCCGTCGACCGCGTACTCGTCGGCCAGAGCCTCGCAGCGTTCATCGACCGCGGTGAGCAGGTCGGAGACCTCGTCCTCGCGGCCCAGTGCCTCACCGATGAGCAGCGCGTTGTCGCGCCACGGGTCGGCCTGCGTCTCGATGAAGACGGTCGGAGCGATGGCCGACAGCTGCTCGTAGAGTTCGGAATGGCGGGCCTCGGTACCGAGGATCAGGTCGGGCTTCAGCGCGGCGATCGCCTCGAGGTCGGGCTCGGGAACGGTACCGACGGGTTCGACGCCGTCGGCCTCGAGGTAGGCGGGAGCGCCGGTGACGTTGCTGGCGACCGCGGCCCCGACCGGCTCGATGCCGACTGCTACGGCGGTGTCGAGCTCGAGCGGCTCGAGGGTCACGACACGCTGCGGGTCGTCGGGCACGGCCGTGGTGCCGCGGGCGTGGTCGACCTCGTGCGTTCCGCTGGTCTCGGGTGCGGGATCGCCCTCGGCGGGAGCGTCGGCGGCCGCGCATCCGGACAGCAGGAGGAGGGCGCAGGCCGAGGCAGCGAGGAGCGCGCCGGAGCGGCGACGGGCACGTGAGAGCATGACGAATCGTCTCTTTCTGAGGGAGTCGGGGGGTCGATCGGGCCGAACGAGGTTTGGCAAGGCAACCCTAACATCCGCGACAACGAGTGCCGAAGTCAGGGACCTGGGCGGTACTCGTTTCCGCGGCTCTCCCCGCAGTGCATCGATCGGTCACAGAAGTCGGTTCTCGGGGCTCAGAACCGACGTTTCGCACCGGTCAGTGCGGTGTGGGGGCGCGTGCGGGCGGAAGGCCGGGGCGCGGGGTGCGCGTGGGGGCGGGGGTTGGTCGGACGGATGCTTTGCTATAGCGTTTAGTGATGGACACTCGCCGCGCACTCATCACCGGGGCCAGCTCCGGCATCGGGACGGCCGCCGCCCTCGAACTCGCCCGCGAGGGGCTCGACGTCTGGCTGACCTACACCGGGCGCGAGGCCGAGGCCGCTCGTGTCGCCGAGGACTGCCGCGCGGCCGGGGCGTCCGATGTGCGGGTCTCGCGACTCGACCTGCGCGACCCCGCCTCGATCGATGCATTGGTCGCGGAGATCACGGATGCCTGGGGCGAACTGCACGTGCTCGTGAACAACGGCGGCGTGTGCCCCTACACGCCCTACGACGAAATCGACATCGAGGAGTGGGACGGCGTGCTCGAGACGAACGTGCGCGGCACGTTCCTGTTGACGCGCGGGTCGCTACCGCTGCTGCGCGCCGCCGCGGGCGATCGCAGCGTCATCAACCTGTCGTCGATCGCCGGACAGGTGGGCGCCCTGCAGACCGGGCTGCACTACGCCGCGAGCAAGGGCGCGATCCTGGCATTGACCCGCAGCTTCGCCCGCCACCTGGCGCCGGAGGGGATTCGCGTCAACGCCGTCACCCCGGGGCCCGTGGCCAGTGCGATCACCGATCAGCTGCAGGGCGAGGGACGCGCGAAGCTCGAGGCATCGATCCCGCTCGGGGAGTTCGGACAGCCGGCCGACGTCGCCTGGATCATCGCCTCACTCGCCTCGCCGCGGGCGGGTTTCATCACCGGCGCCACGTACGACGTCAACGGAGGCGTTCGCATTGACTGACAGCATCCACTCCCGGTCCGCGGAGCAGACCGTGCAGGACCAGCTCGACGCGTTCAACGCGCACGACCTCGAGGCTTTCGTCGCGACATACGCCTCGGATGCCGTCATCACCGGCGTCGCTCCGGAGCCGATCGTCGGCACCGCCGCGATCCGCGCCTTCTACGAGCCGCGGCTGCAGAACCCCGAGCTGTCGTGCGTGATCGAGCAGACCGTGCTCTTCGGCGACCGGTGGGTCGTCGCACAGGAGCAGGTCGTCAACGCGGGCACCGCGACCGAGACCATCGCCACCTTCGACGTCGTCGACGGGCTGATCTCGCGCGCCTCGATGCTCAAGGCGTAGGCAGGACCAGCCTCACCGACCTGGGTCGCTGAGCCCGTCGGAGCATCACGGGGCGGCCCTCCGTCTCGCTTCGCTCGGTCAGGAACCGGCGAGAAGGCTACGGTTCCTGAGCGAAGGGCGCTCGGGAACCGGAACCCGAGAAGCGCTCGCGCAGCGCGGGGTCGACGGCGACGTCGCCGAAGGATGCCGTCCACGCCCCGTCGACCGCGATCGACTGCCCCGAGAGGTACGGCGCCGCGTCCGACAGCAGGAACGCGGTGACCGCTGCGACCTCCTCGGCTCGCGCGATGCGCCCCATGGGCGGCCCCTCGGACAGTGCCCGCTCGGCGGCTATCGGGTCGACGGATGCCGCGATCTGCGCCTCGAGGTGCGGAGTGCGCACCCCGCCCGGTGCGACCGTGTTCGCACGGATGCCGAGTGCTCCGTAGGTCACCGCCACACTGCGGCTGAGCGCATCGATGCCGCCCTTCGTGAACTCGTAGGCGGCGTGGTCGACGAACGACGCCCGCCCATGGATCGAGCCGATGTTCACGATCGCCCCGGCGATGCCCTGATCCACGAAGGCCGAGACGGCGGCGGAACACCCCCAGAGGTAGCCGAAGCCGTTGATGTCGAGGATCTCGCGGACCACGCGTTCGTCGAGCTCGTGCAGCGGTGTGCGCTTCGTGATCCCCGCGTTGTTCACCCACCCGGCCAGCGGCGCGAGACCGCGGGCGACCGAGGCGGCCCGCTCGTGCGCCGCGCGATCCGACGCATCGCCGAGCACCACCTCGGCCACCACGCCGGCCTCGACCGTGCCCGATCCGGGCGAGCGCTCGAGCCCGACCACGACCCAGCCGTCGGCCGTCAGCCGCTCGGCGACCGCGCGGCCGATGCCCTTTCCGCTCCCGGTCACCACGACACTGCGCATGGCGTCAGTCATCACCCTCTCCTCCCGAGAACGCGCCGAGATCGAAGACCCCCGGATCGAGGGTGAACCCGAGGCCCGCGGCATCCGTCGGCCTGACCGTGCCGTCGAACACCGGTCCTCCGACGATGAACGACGGCGCCGGGTCGTAAGGGTTCGTGCCGCGCGCGAAGGTCTCGACGCCGATGCCGAGATGCGCCGTGACCTCGGGATACACGTGGCCCGACACCGGAACGCCACGATCCGACGCCCAGGCGATGAGTTCGCGGGCCGGCGTCACTCCTCCGACCGCCACCACGTCGAGGCGCAGCACGTCGACGGCCTCGGCCTCGACCAGTGCGCGCAGCACGGCGGGGTCGGTCACCTCGTCGCCGACGGACACGCGCAGCCCGCTCTCGCGGCGGATGCGCGCGCACCCCGCGGCGTCCTCCGGGAGCAGCGGGTCCTCGAGCCAGGCGAGGCGCGGGTCTCCCCACTGCGCGATCTCGGCCAGCGCCTCGTCGGCATCGCGCCAGCCGAAGCCGACGTCGACGACGAGACCGGTCCCCGACGGCAGATCATCGCCGAGCAGGGCCAGCAGTTCGCGCATGTATGCCGGATCGGGCATACGCGAGATCTTCACCTGCGACCACCCGTCCGCCTGGGCGAGCACCTCGTCGGCGACCTCTCGAGGCGCACGCGCCGCCGAGGGGTAGGCGGCCACGAGCATCGCGTCGCGCGGGGCGTCCCCCGTGCCGAGCATCCGCCACAGGGGCATCTCCGCCCGTCGCGCGGCGACATCCCACAGCGCGATGTCGACCAGTCCGATCGCTCGGCGCACGAGGCCGACGCGCCCGACGATCGCGGTGCCGCGCAGCATCCGGTCCCATGTCGCGGCCGGATCGTCGGCATCCGCTCCGATCGCGTGCCCCACCACGAGCCGCTCGACGATCTCGGCCATCGGCGCCTCGCGCGACAGGCAGTAGGCGACGCCCGAGAAACCATCGGCGTCGGATGCGCGCACCGCGCTGTACTCGCGCCGGGTCACCGTCATCGCCCCGAGGTGCAGGGGCGCCGGAAGGGGCAGCACCGCCGTCGCCGTGTCGATGCGCGCGATGCCGGTCATGCGGGCTTCTTCGCGAGCGGCACACCGTAGTCGACGAGGAATCCGCCGTCGACGTACAGCGTCTGCCCGTTCATGTAACGCGATTCGTCGGACACGAGAAAGCTCACGGCCGCCGCGATCTCGCTCGCCTCGGCCAACCGCCGGGCCGGGATGCGCGACAGGATCGTGTCGAGGCTGAGCGTGCCCGCCTCGACGCCCTGACGGAACACCCCGGTGTCGACGTAACCCGGGGCGACCGCGTTGACCCGCACGCCGCGCGCGGCCCACTCGGCACCGGCGGTCGCGGTGAGACCGATCACGGCGGCCTTGGTCGTGGCGTACGGCGCGCGTCCGGCCGAGCCGCGCGACGAGATCGACGAGATGTTCACGATGCGGCCATCCCCGCGCTCGAGCATCCGGCGTCCGGCCGCCTGCAGCGCCGAGAAGACGCCGTGCAGGTTCACGTCGACGACCGCCTGCCATTCGCTCCACGTGAGGTCTTCGATCCCGCGATGCCGCTGGATCCCGGCGTTGTTCACGAGAACTTCGATGGGCCCGAGCTCGGCTTCGATGTCGCCGAACACGCGATCGACGCCGTCGTGATCGGTGACGTCGAGCTCGCGCCAGAGGATGCCGGCGGGGTTCTCACCGGCGGTGAGTCCGGGCACGCGATCGGCGGCGACGACGAGGTAGCCGTCGGCCGCGAGACGCTGGCCGATCTCCCAGCCGATGCCGGCGGAACCTCCGGTGACGATGGCGACGAGACGGGTCATTTCTCTCCTGGGGTCGTGGTCGCCAGAAGCGCGGCGACGAGGTCGGTGGCGTGCTTCTCGAGAAGCTCGAGAGCGCCGGGGGCGAGCGGGGTCTGCCAGGCCTGGTAGGCGCCGCGGTCGTAGGCGTCGCGCGTGGGGAGGTACACGAAGCCGGGTCCGTTCGCGAGGTTCATCACGACGATCGGGTTCTCGGGGAACCTCGCGCGCAGGGTCGTCTGCAACCGCGAGTACGCCTCGCCCGGGTGTCCGACGATCACCGCATCGCCGAGACGCCACGCCCACACGGGGTGCGCGACGGTCGGACCGTCGATGTACCCCTCGCGCAGATTGCGCGCGCGCCCGAGGCGCTCCTCGCGGGAGCGCGGATCGATGTCGGCCCACTCGCGCGCCAGATCGTCGAGCGTCGGCAGGTCGCGCAGGGGGAGGGAGACGGATGCCGTGACGCCGGCCGAGCGCCCTTCGTCTCGTCGCTCCGCTCCTCGCTCAGGGACCCGTTTGCGCCCCGCCCACACCGCCAGCGGCGCACCCGACTCGACGATGCGATCGAGCGTGAGTTCCTCGCCCGGAACCGGCAGCGCGTCCACCGCCGCGAGCACGGCGTGCCCGAGCGAGCGGCCGTGACGATCGGCCACCGTCACATCTCCCGTGTACTGCTCGCGCGGGGCGAGTTCGCCCGACGCGCCCTGCACGAACAGGCACGGGGCACCGGTCGCCGCCTCCACGACCTCTCGCATCGCGCCCACGTAGTCGGGCGACACCGCGCGACTCTGCCACGCGAGCGTCGTCGGGTGGCAGGCGTAGTTCACGAGCGTGGCGCGCACGCGACCTGCGACGCTCACCCGACCGATCACGACGGTGTCGTCGGCGACGGCATCCGGGTGGAAACCCACGAGCGCACGCCCGTCGAGATCGAGTTCGCGGTCGGCGGCGAGGGTGCAGTGTCCGGTCGTCCATTCGATCAGGCCGGCCTCGGCGGTGCTCAGCGCCTCGCGTCCGGCCGCGATGCCCGCGGCGGCGAGCGCATCGAGGTACCCGGGGATGAACTCGCCGCCGGGCAGATGCGCGTCGGCGGCGCAGAGCACGGCGCCCGCGTGCGTGTGCGAGAGCGAGAGCATGAGCTGGTCGGGAGCGAGCCCGAGGCCCGCGAGGATCGACCCGCGCACCCCCTGCTCGTCGGCGACCCGCCGCCACCAGGTGCCGTCGACCGCGAGCAGAACACGCGGACGGTCGTCGTCGCCGATCATCGCGAGGGCCGTCAGCTCGAACGGCCGATGCGCGCCCTCGGAGCGCTCCCAGTCGGCGGGCCCCCAGTTCTTGGCGCGGATGCCGGTGGGTGGCGTGATGTCTCGGCGCGCCACCCCGACCCGCAGCGCGCTGCGCGGAATGCGAATGCTGTCACCCAGAGCGGTGTTCATCGTGGGTGCTCCCGTCGTTCGGCCGTCTCATCGACCGATGCCATAGCATCGGTGCGAGCGTGCGACCTCGGAACCCCGAGCTCCGCCGATCGCCGCCCGTTCGGAAGGACTCCCCCGATGCGCACCGTGTCAGACCAGAACATCGCCGAGCAGGTCGCCGACGAGCTGCGCGCCGCGATCCACTCCGGCGAGCTCGCCCCCGGGGAGCGCCTGGTCGAGCGCAAGCTCGCCGACCGCCTCGGCGTCAGCCACATCCCGGTGCGCGAAGCCCTCACGCGGCTCGCCGAGGAGCGGCTCATCGTGCGCGAACCCCGCCGGGGTGCACGGGTCGCGGAGTTGACGGCATCCGATCTCGACGACATCTCGAGCCTGCGCATCGTGCTCGAGCAGTTCATGGCGATCCGGGTGCAGGAGCGGTGGAACGCGGATGCCGCGACGCGCCTCGAGACGATCGTCACCGCGATGGGCGCCGCCGCCCCCGGCGACGTCGACGAGGTGCTGCGGCAGGACCGGCTGTTCCACGAGACGCTCGCGGAACTGGCGGAGCACCGCTTCCTCGACGAGGTCAGCGCGCAGCTGCGCGGACGCATCGCCGGGTTCATCCGCGCCGCGAACGCCGCCCTCGACGTCGACGAGCAGGAGGAGCACGTGCGCAGCCACCAGGTGATCGTCGACGCGCTCGCGAGCGGCGACCCCGACCGCGTGCGCACCGTCGTCGCCGGGCACATCGCCCGAGCGGTCGAACGCATCACCCCGACGACAGGAGCAGACGCATGACCGCCAGAACGATCGTCCTCACCGGAGCATCCGACGGCATCGGCGCGGCCGCGGCCCGCCAGCTCGCCGCGACCGATCACCGGCTGATCCTCGTGGGGCGCTCGCCCGAGAAGACGAAGGCCGTGGCCGACGACACCGGCGCCGAGTACTTCTTCGCCGACTTCGCCCGCCTCGACGACGTGCGCGAGCTGGCCGCGAAGCTGACGGATGCCGTGGGCGCCGACGGCATCCACGTGCTGGCGAACAACGCCGGCGGCATCTTCGGCGACCGCACGCCCACGGTCGACGGTTTCGAGAAGACCATCCAGGTCAACCACCTCGCGCCGTTCCTGCTGACGAACCTGCTGATGCCGACGCTGCTGGCGTCGAAGGCGGCGGTGATCAACACGTCGAGCGTCGGGCACCGGCTCTTCGGGCACATCGACGTCGACGACCTCGACAACTCGAAGAAGTTCAGCGCCAACAAGGCCTACGGCGACGCGAAGCTCGCGAACGTGCTCTTCACGAAGAGCCTGCACACGAAGTTCCACCCCGACGGCTTGAGCTCGGTCGCCTTCCACCCCGGCACCGTGCAGACGAACTTCGCCTCGGACTCGTCGAGCCTGATGCGGCTCGTCTACCGGAGTTTCCTCGGCAGGCTGCTGCTCACGAGCACAGAGGAGGGCGGCGCGATCCTGCGCTGGTTCATCGAGGGAACCCCCGATGAGACGTGGTTCTCGGGCGCCTACTACGACGAGCGCACGCTGTCGTCGAAGACCAACCCGCAGGTCGACGACCCCGCCCTCGCCGAGGCCCTCTGGCAGCGCAGCGCGGAGCTCGTCGGGCTGTAGGGGATCCGGCGACTTCGATACTCTTCCGGAATGCCTCTCGCACTCGTCACCGGAGCCGCACGGTCGAACAGCATCGCCGCGGGAATCGTGCCCCGCCTGCGCGCCGACGGCTGGACCGTCGTGACCAGCGACCTCGACAGCGGCGACCACCCCGCCGACCTCTCCGACCCGGCCGCGCCCGAAGCCCTGATCGACCGTGTGCGTCGCGACCACGGCGAGCTCTCGGCCCTGGTCCTGAGCCATGCCCACGACGTGGAGTCGGGCATCCTCGACACGACCGCCGAGAGCTTCGACCGGCACGTCGCGGTCAATGCGCGTGCGAGCCTGCTGCTCATCGCCGCCTTCGCGCGTCAGGTCGGGCCCGACGGCGGTGCGGTCGTGGCCTTCACCAGCGACCACACCACCGGCAACCTCCCCTACGGAGCATCCAAGGGCGCACTCGACCGCATCGTGATCTCGGCCGCCCGCGAGCTGGGCCCGCAGGGCATCTCGGCGAACGTCGTCAACCCGGGGCCGATCGACACCGGATGGATGGACGACGAGATCCGCGATGCGCTGACCCCGATGCATCCGCTCGGCCGTGCGGGCACGCCGCGAGACATCGCCGGCATCACCGCCTTCCTGCTCTCGCCCGAGGGTCGGTGGATCTCCGGCCAACTCCTGCACACCGACGGCGGCTTCTCGGCCCGCTACTGACGCGGATGCCGCGCGGCGGGGCCCTTCGACAAGCTCAGGGACCCAGGTCTGCGCGCGGCGGGGCCCTTCGACAAGCTCAGGGACCCGGTCGCAAGAAACTGGGGCGCTGAGCCTGTCGAAGCGCCCGCCACGCATGAGCACCTCAGACCGTGACGTTCGCGGTGTCGACGACGCGGTCGCCCGCGGCGGGGAAGGCCGTGCGCGTCACGCCGGACTCGACGTTGGCGGTGTGCACGAGCGTCGACGACGACCCGAAAGCCCCGTCGCCGAGTTCGATCGCGCCGCCCTCGAAGCGGTTGCCGACCGCACGGTAGTGCGTGGCGCCGGTGGTGATCGACACGTGCGTCGCCGCCCCCTCGGCGCGGAACGTGCTGTCGGACAGCGCCACGTGCAGCTCGCCCGCTCCGGTGCGCGCCAGGCCCGTGCCGCCGACGTTCACGACGTCCGACCCCGCGACCTCGATGGTCTGGCGCTCGCCCCGCGCCGCCGCCACACGGGCGTTGCGCAGGGTCGAGCCCTCGAACCGCAGCCGCTCCGACTGCGACACGATCGGTGCGGCGTCGTCCGCTCCCACGAGCGTCGACCCCCGGAACGTCACGGCACCCGGGCCCGTGATCTTCAGTCCGCCCACTCCGTTGAGCACCGTGTCGACGAAGGTGACCGGGGTGGTGACGGCCGCACTCGTCAGCTCGCCGCCGGCCGCGACGAAGGTGACGTGCGAGCCCTCGATGAGGTTCGGCCGCGACGAGGCATCCGACTGCTGGGTGATGATGAGCGTGTCGGATGCCGTGCACCCGCGCAGCTGCGCACCGTCGGCGTTGATCCACAGCATGCCGGAGCCCGCGAGCGACGGCTTGCCGATGACCTGCACGTCTTCGAGCGTGAGGTCGGTGATGCGCACGCGGGCGACGAACCACGAGCACACGTGCTTGCGCACCGTGATGCGCTTGGCCGCCGAACCCCATGCCGCACCGGAGTTCGCGAAGGTCATGAGCCCCGAGTTGCCGGTGTAGGTGAGGTCGTGCTCGTACTGGCCGTGGGTGACGAACGGTCCCTGGTCGTCACCGTCGCCGTGGCAGTTCTCGACGAGGCAGTAGGCGCTCGCGGTGAAGTCGTTGAGGTGGCGCGCGTTGGCCGTATGGCAGTTCGCGACGTAGCCGTAGAGGCAGTAGATCTGCTGCGTCAGGTACCCGGCACCACCCCAGGTCACCGAGGTGGGGTTCTTGAGCGTGCAGCTCACGGTCGAGTAGTAGGTGTTCCAGCGGCGCTGGATCAGCGGCCAGAAGGTGCCGGTTCCGTCGATGTGGTCGACGTCGCAGCGCACCGCGTACTCGAAGGCGAGGGGGTGCGACCCGGTGTACTCGTCGGTCCCGGTGCCGAGGAACTTCAGGTTCGAGACCGTCACGTCCTGCACGGGCAGCACGTGACGCCAGGTCATCGTGCGGTCGGCGGCGAGCGGCCAGCCGTTCTTGTAGTTGATGCGGATGTGCGTGCCGTCGACGATCTGCGTCACCTGCACCAGTCTCTGCAGCTCGCGCTCCCAGCGGCCGGCGAGCGCGTTCACCTCGGCCGCGTACCAGTCGCCGACCGTGAAGAACGACGAATCGGCGACCGGGAAGACGTCGCCGAGGTCGGGCACGACCTCGTTCAGGCGCGCCTCCTGCGCCGCACCCGTCACCTCGCCCTGGAAGAACATCACGGCGGCGAACGGGTCGTCCTTGCCGGCGTTCTCGATGCCGACGGTCGTCATCAGGTGGTTGCCGAAATCGAAGGCGATGCCCGAGCGGCGGAAGATGTGCCGACGCACGAAGTTGAGGTCGCTGTGCGCCTCGACGCGGTGGATGCTCGGATCGTTCACCATCGCATCGAGCGCATCATCGGCGTTCACGCTCGCGTCCATGATCCCGAACGCGCGGAAGTCGACGACGCCGTGATGCACGAGCACCCACGCGCCCTCCTTCCGCGCGGCGATGACGGTGCCGCCGTTCACGGCCGGGGCGTCCTTTTTCACGAACCGGTAGAGGCCGTTGCCACCGTCACCCGGCGCCGCGTAACCGCTCGTGCGTACGAGGTCGCCCGCCTTGCCCTTCAGCGAGGGCAGGTCGGTCGCGAGACCGGCGTTGCCGACGTCCTTCGAGCCCGAAGAGCTCATCGGCGCCACCGGGCCGGCGGCCTGCGCGGGTGTCTGCACCGCGACCGCCGCCACACCGCCGAGGGCGGCGGCGCCGAACCCGGCGAGCAGCATGCGTCTGCTGCGCAGCGCGGCGGTCGAGGTGGTGCTGTCGGTGTCGTGCGTGATCGTCATGTCGTACCTCCTTGCGGCAGCGTGGCCGCGGTCGGGCGTGCGGCCTCGCGGTCGTCACGCAACATCCGGTTCAGTCCCCAGAGCCCCCAGAGGTCTTCGGTTTCATGCCATCGACGCCAAGTGCGCGCGATCGACGGCATGGGCGAGCGGTCGACCCGAAGCGAAGCGATCGAGCTCGTCGGCCACGATGCGCCCCTGGCGCAGCCGGCCCTCGGTCGTGCCGGCCGCCCGGTGCGGCGTGAGCAGCGCGCCGGTCAGCGTGCGCAGCGGATGCTCCGCACCGAGGGGCTCCTCGTCGAACACGTCGATCGCGGCGCTGAGACGCCCCGCTCGCACCTCGTCGACGAGCGCCTCCTCATCGACGAGCCAGGAGCGCGCGGTGTTCACGAGACCGGCGCCGTCGGGCATCAGAGCCAGTTCCCGGCGTCCGATGAGATGGTGGGTCTCGGGCAGCGTCGGCGCGTGCACGGCGACGATCCGCGCCCGCTCCATGGCGGCGTCGAGCGTGACGAGTTCGGCACCCAGAGCGGATGCCGCGGCCCGATCGAGCGTCGGGTCGACGAGCAGCGGACGCGCGCCCAGCAGCCGGATGAGTTCGAGGTAGGCGCGACCCGTGCGCGATGCCCCGATCACCGCGATCGGGGCATCGAGGATCTCGTGCTGCGCCGGGACGCCCGCGTCCCAGCCGCCGCCCCGCAGCCCGTTGTGCATCTCGGGCACGCGATGCAGCAGCGCGAGCGTGAAGGCGAGCGACACCTCCGCGACCGATCGCGCCATGCCCGCCCCCGCCTGCGTGACGACGACGCCCCGGTCGAACAGCTCCGCGGTCGCGAACGCCTTGATCGAGGCACCCGTGTGCGCGACGAGCTCGAGCCGCGGCATCCGGTCGAGCACGGCGGCGTCGAACGGATCGATGCCCCAGCTCGTGATCACGACGCGCACCTCGTCGAGCGGCGCATCCGTCAGCCGGTCCACCCGCACGAACGATCCCCCCAGCCGCCCGGCGACCCCCTCGAGGCGATCGGCATCGTCGGGCGAGAAGAACTCCGCGTACAGCGCCTCGGACACCACTGCGACCACGACGGGGAGGGCGCTCATCGCAACCAGTCCTCGCGGTGCGCGGCGATGAACGCGTCGTCGTTCAGCGCGGGGTAGGCCCGGCGTACGCGGGCGATCTCCTCGGCCTGCCCGGGGGAGAGGCCCTCGGCGGGGTCGAGGCACCAGGTGCCCTCGAGCAGACCCTGCTGTCGCAGCATCTCGTGCACTCCCGCGATCACGCCGTGGAAGTCGTTGCCCGGGTCGAACACCGCCTGGTTGACGTCGACCATGTCGGAGGCGAGGAGGCTCAGCTCGCGATAGGCCGTGGCATCCCCCGCCATCGCACGGTGCGCCTTCTCGAGCAGCGCGACCGCGGCGCGCGTGCCGACGGCCCACTGGCCGAGCAGTCCGCCGACGAAGCGCAGCGTGCGCGGCCCGTCGGGCGACTCGACGTGGAACTCCGCGAGCAGGTCGGCGACGATCGCATCGTCGTTGCCGGTGTACAGCGCGATCGCGTCGGCACGACCGGATGCCGCGACCCCGCGCACCAGTTCGAGGGTGCGGTAGCGGTCGAAGGGCGCCGCTTTCACGGCCACGACCGCGGGGATCGCCGCGAACTCGCGCCAGAAGTCGCGGTCGAGAACCGGGCCGCCGATCGCGGTCTGCAGGTAGAAGCCTACGAGCGGCAGCACCTCGCCGACGGCGCGGGCGCGGTCGAGCAGCGCGCGCTCGTCGGCACCCGCGACGCGCGGGCTGATGAGCACCGCGTCGTAGCCGAGCGAGCGTGCGAGCTCGGCTTCGGCGACCGCCTGCGCGGTGTCGCCGGCCACCCCGGCGATGCGCACGAGAGCGGGATCGGAGCGGGCATCCATCTCTTCGGCCGCGAGCGCGAGCACCGGCTCGAAGAGGGCGTGCTCGGGGTCGCGGATCTCGAACTGCGTGGTGTGCACGCCGACGGCGAGGCCCCCGGCCCCGGCGTCGAGGTAGTAGCGCGACAGGGCGCGCTGGCGACGCTCGTCGAGTGCGCGATCGGCGGTCAGTGCGAGCGGATGCGCGGGGATCACCGCGCCGCGGGCCAGAGTGGCCGCGGCTTCGGGACGCAGCGACGGCACGGTCGCGGTACGCGCGGCGGAGGTCGCCATCAGAACTTCCCGTCCCGCACGGCCCACTTGGTGGGCTTGGCGATCATGGGCAGGCCGCCCGCGATCCAGTCGGCCTGCATCGCGATGAGCGTCTCGGCCGACACCGACGGGTAGCCGAACAGCGCCATGCACCGACGCGCATCGCTGAGCAGCGCGGTCGGCTGGGGCTCGTCGACGAGGTCGACCTCGCGGTCGAACAGCGCTCCGAAGCGGCTGGCGATCGACTCGACGCTCAGCAGCTCGGGACCGGTGAGGTTGATCGTGAACGGGTCGGTGGAGGCGTGGTTCAGACTGCGCAGCACCACCTCGTTCGCGTACCCCTGCCAGATCACGTTGACGTTGGCGGTGGCGACCGACACCGGCTCACCCGCGTTCACCGCGCTGCCGATGTCGGCGAGCACGCCGTAGCGCAGATCGACGGCGTAGTTGAGGCGGAGGATCGCGACCTTCGTCCCGCGCTCCTGCGCACCGAACTCGAACACCCGCTCGCGTCCGAGGCACGACTGCGCGTACTCGCCGATCGGTGCGGGAGCGAGCTCTTCCGATGCTCCGCCCGACGACGCCGGCACGAAGGGGTAGACGTTCCCGGTCGACAGCACCGAGATCGCGCTGTCGCGGTAGCGGCGGGCGACCCGGTCGGGCAGCGCCGCGTTGACCTCCCACGCCCACGAGGCGTTGGTCGCGGCCCCGAACTTCGCCCCCACCATGAACACCACGTTCGGGGCATCCGGCAGCGACGAGAAGTCGTCGTTCTCGATGAGGTCGAACGGCACGACGCGCACGCCGGCCTTCTCGAGGCGCGCACGGATCTCGGCGTCGCCGAACCGCGAGACGGCGTAGACCGCATCGGCCTCACGGCCCGCGGCATCCATTCCCCGACGGGCCAGCATCGCGAGGGTCGGGCCCATCTTTCCGCCGGCCCCGAGGATGACGAGGTCGCCCGAACCGCTCGCGAGGTCGTCGACGAGCGCGTCGCTCGGTGTCGCGAGGGCCTCCTCGAGATCGGCCTCGGAGGTGAAGTGGCGCTGAGGCATGTGGTGCTTTCCCTTCTTCTCAGCTGGTGTCTCTAGCCCTTGATGCCGGTGCCCGTGACGCCCTCCTGCACGTAGCGCTGAGCGATCAGGTACGCGAGGAAGATGGGCAGCAGCGCGACGACCGACCCCGCGAGCATCGTGCTCAACGGGACGTTCTGCTGCTGCAGCGACGAGATGCCGACGGTGAGGGTGAACATCGAGTTCGACTTGGCGATGATGAGCGGCCACAGGAAGTCGTTCCAGTGCCACAGGAACACGAAGATGCCGAGGGTCGCGAGGATCGGCTTGCACAGCGGCAGGACGATGCGCAGGAAGATGCGGAACTCGCCCGCACCGTCGATCCGCGCGGCCTCGAACAGTTCGTCGGGCAGCCCCTGGATGAACTGGCGCATGAGGAACACGGCCTGCGCGTTCGCGAGCGTCGGCAGGATGAGGCCCCAGTAGGTGTCGATGCCGCCGAGGTTCGCCATCAGGATGAACGTCGGGATGAGGGTGACGTGGAACGGCACCATCACCATCGCGAGGAACGACCAGAACATCACCTCCTTGCCGCGGAAGCGCTTCTTGGCGAACGCGTACCCGGCGAGCGCCGACAGGAACAGCACGGCGACGACCGAGACGAGCGAGTAGACGAGCGTGTTGAACAGCCAGCCGAGGATGTTCTGCCCGCCGAGCACCTGCTCGTAGGACTCGAAGGAGATGTCGGTCCAGGGGATCAGCGATCCGGGAAGGTCGACCACCATGCCGGGCTTGAGGCTCAGCACGACCATGGCGTAGAAGGGGAAGAAGCTCAGGATGCCGGCGAGGCTCAGCCAGATCCACCGCACGACCACGCCCATGCGGGTCGGTTCGAGGGCGCGGAACGAGCGATGGCGGCGCGGGGCGGCCGGTTTCTGCGGCGGCGCCGAGACCGGCGTCTGCGTGGGCGGCTGGATCAGGGCGGTCATTTCTGCTTTCCGATCACGAGGCGCTGGATGAGGGCGACCACGAGGGTCATCACGAAGAGGGCGACACCGACCGCGGCCGCGTAGCCGTAGTCGAAGTACCGGAAGCCCTGGTCGTAGAGCAGGTAGACGAGCGAGTAGCTGGCGTTCGCCGGCCCACCCTGGGTCATCACGTAGATGACGTCGAAGACCTGGAAGGCGGCGGTCGTCTCGATCACCGCGAGGAAGAAGAACGTCGGGCGCAGGTACGGCAGCACGATGTAGCGGAAGCGTTTCCACGCCCCTGCCCCGTCGACCAGCGCCGCCTCCTCGAGCTCGCGAGGGACGTCCTGCAGGGCCGCGATGATGATCATCATGCCGTAGCCGAACCGCGACCAGACGCCCACGACGACGATCGCGGGGATGACGAGCACGGTGCTGCCGAGCCACGAGCCGCCGAGCCCGAGCGGAGCCATGAGCTGCGACCAGGGCCCGTTGCTCGAGAAGATCCAGACGAAGATGCTGCCCGCGAGCACGAGCGAGGTGATGACGGGGAGGAAGAAGATCGACCGGAAGAACCGCGCACCGCGGAACGCGCGTCGCACCCCCAGCGCCATGATCGTCGAGAGCGCCAGGGAGATCGGCACGGCGAAGACGGTGTAGACGAGCGTCGTGCCCATCGCCCGCCAGAAGAGCGGATCGGCGACGAGTCGCTGGAAGTGGTCGAGTCCCCGCCACGCGATCTCACCGGAGATGTCGTAGTCGAAGAAGCTCAGCGCGACGCCGGCGATGCTGGGGCCGAAGCGGAACGCGATGAAGAGCAGGAAGGCGGGGAGCACGAAGAGGTACGCCACCCGCGCCTCGCGCCGGGCGAGCAGGCGGGTCACCGTGCCCTGCGGCTTCTTCGGCATGGTTGCCGTCGTCATGAGAACCTCACGTCGGGTCGGGAAGGGACGGGGGTGCGCAGCGGATGCCGCGGCGCACCCCCGTGGTCACTACTTGATGAGCGGGGCCGCGGCGGTCGCGGCATCCTTCAGCGCGTCGGCCGGGGACTTCTGACCCAGCAGCGCCGCCTGGATCTCGGGGGCGAGCACGCCCATGAGCGCACGCGAGCTCTCGTTCAGCTCGCCCACCGTCGTGTCGGGCACGTACTTCTCGACCTCGCCGAGGAGCGGGTCGTCGGCGTAGAGCGGCTCGGTGGTGCTGAGCGCCGAGAAGTACCCGGCGGCGGTGAGGTAGGGCTCGACGACCTCGGCGCTGGTGGCGTACTCGGCGAACTTCGCCGCGGCATCCTGCGCCTTCGATCCCTTGAGCACCGAGAGCGAACCGGCCGTGCCGTAGGCCACCGACTTCTCATCGGTGAGCGGAGCGAGCACCTTGACGTTCTCCTCGCCCCAGAACGGAGCGACCTCGGTCACGCCGTTGTTCCAGGTGCAGGCGACCTTGCCCTGAGCGATCGCGGTCTGCTCGAGCGGCACGTTGGTGGTGAGCGCCTCGGGGTCGAGGGCCCCCGCCTCGGCCAGATCGGTGATGAAGGTGAGCGCCTCTTCGCCGGCCTTGCTGTCGAAGCCGACTTCGCCGTCGTCGTAGACCTGTCCCCCGGCCTGCCAGAGCAGCGGGTAGAAGGTGAGGTTGAGGGTGTTCTCCGCCGACGCCGGGTAGTTCAGCACGTACATGTCGGCCGCCGTGAACTCCGGCGCGATGTCGATGATGTCGTCCCAGGTCTCGGGGTACTCGGTCACGCCCGCGGCCTCGAAGGCGGCGGCGTTGCAGATGAGCGGCTGGGCGCTGGTCAGGATCGGCGCCCCGAGGATGTCGCCGTCGATCGTGACGGACTCCTTGACGTTGGGGAGCAGGTCGTCCTGCCGCTGCTCGCTGAGCAGGTCGTTGAGCGGGGCGATCGACGACTGGTACGCCGACAGCTGGTCGGGGATGAGGTAGACCACGTCCGGACCCTTGCCCGCGGCGATCGCCGTCTGCAGGGACTCGTCGCGGTTGGCCCACGGGAAGATCTCGTAGTTCACGTCGATGCCGTCGTTCTCGGCCTCGAAGGCCTCGATCGTCGAGTCCCAGAAGTCCTTGTGCACCGCCTCGTCGGCGATGACCGGGTAGAGCCAGACCGTGATGCTCTGGTCTCCTTCAGCGGTGCTTCCTCCGCCGGCCGAACATCCGGCCAACAGGGTGGCGGTCGCGACTCCCGCGACGACGCCGGTGATCTTGCTGACGCGCATGGTGCTCCTTTGCTTGAACCGTGCTGAGTACGGTTCATTATGACATCGGGATGGGATAATTCGTCAAGGACAAGTTCTCAGACGGTTGTTTCCGCCGTGTTTCCGGCTCGAGAACGTCCGAGCCTGATCTGAGAATCCGGTGTGCTAACTTGTTCGCACACCGACCACGTCGATGAAGAGAGGACCGCACATGGGCGTGTCAGGCCAGCTGTCGATCGTCGCGCGATCCGCGCTGCAGCTCCGCGATGGCGGGCCCTCGACGGTCAACGACCTCTCCCGGTCGCTCGAGATCTCGCGCACCTCGGTCGAGAACGCCGTGTCGGTGCTGAGCGATTCGGGGCTGATCGTCGACGCCCCCGTCGCGAGCGTCGGCGGAGCCGGCCGCCCCGCGCGGCACTACTCGTTCCACGCCGAGGCGGGCACCGTCGTCGGAGTCGACATCGGCGTCGCGAGCGTGCGCGTGCTCCTCTCCGACCTCGCCGGCCGCGTGATCGCCCAGCGCAGCTTCCCCGGGGTCGAAGCGCACCCCGACGGCGCCGCCAAGCTCGCGGCCGTGATCGACGACGTGCGGCAGACACTGGGCGGAGCATCCGTCGCCTCGTCCCGCGTGCGGGCCATCGGCGTCTCGCTCCCCGGTCTGGTCGACGACGCCGGCCGCGTGGTGCTCTCGGTCGTGATCCCCGAGTGGTCGGGGGCCGACATCGGTGCGCAGCTGCGTCAGGCGTTCGGCTGCCCCGTCTCGGTCGACAACGGCGTGCGACTCGCCGCGGTCGCCGAGCACCACCTCGGGGTGGCACAGCTCGTCGACGACGTCATCTACCTCTCGGTGGGTAACCGCATCTCGATGGGACTCATCCTCGGCGGGCGCCCGCGGCGCGGCATCCACAACGCCGCCGGCGACATCGGCCGCCTCGCCTTCCGCGGCCTCAACACCGAGACCGGGCAGATCTCGTGGCGCACCGCCCCGACGGCCGCGGAGGTGTTCGCCGCCGCGCGGGCCGGGGACCGTGCCGCGCAGGACGAGCTGGACGACTTCATCGAGGAACTCGCGCACGGCATCGCGACCCTCACGATGACCGTCGACCCCGCCATGATCGTGATCGGCGGCGGTCTGTCGGCGGCGCACGAGCAGCTGCTCGATCCACTGCGCCAGGCGCTCCCCCGGCATCTGGGACTGCCGTTCCAGGTGCCCCTCGCCGAAGCGCGCCTCGGCGGCGAGGCCGCGGCGCACGGCGCGGTCGTGCACGCCTTCCAGCGGCACGCCGCCGACATCTACGGCATCGACGACATGCCGGTGCCGCCCATCACCCCGCTGCCGCACGACACGGCATCCCCCACCCCCGAGGAGACGAAGTGAGCACCCTGAAGGTCGGACTCATCGGAGCCGGCGGCATCTCGCGCGTGCACGCCGACGCCTGGAGGGCGCTGGGCGCACAGGGCTACGTGACCTCGCTGGCGGGTGCCGAGGAGATCGCCGAGGAGTACGGGTTCGAGCTCGTCGCCGATGTCGACGCGCTGATCGACCTGGTCGACCTCGTCGACATCGTGACTCCCAGCAGCACGCACGCCGACTTCGCGCTGCGCGCCATCGCCGCCGGCCGCGACGTCGTCTGCGAGAAGCCGCTGGCGGCGACGTCGATCGACGCCGCACGGGTGACGGATGCCGCGGCCGCCGCGGGTGTGCGCCTCTTCCCCGCGCACGTCGTGCGTTACATGGGCGAGTACGCGCAGATCAAGGCCGCCGTCGACGCGGGGCGCATCGGAACTCTCGCCGTGCAGCGGTTCAGCCGGGCCGGTGCCGCGCCGCAGTCGCCGTGGTTCTTCTCCGAGAGCGCGGGAGGCGGGTTGATCCGCGACCTCATGATCCACGACATCGACCAGGCCCTGTGGTTCGCGGGAGACGTGTCGCAGGTGTTCGCGGTGCAGAACCCGCCGACGATCGACGACCGCGTGCCCGCTCCCGTCACCTCGCACATCGTGCTGACGCACGCGAACGGGGTCATCAGCCACATCCACGGCAGCTGGGTCGCGCCCGGCATCCCGTTCCGTACGAGCGTCGAGGTCGCGGGCTCCGAAGGACGCCTGCGATACGACAGCGCCGAGGACCGCACGCTGCGCACGGATGCCGCAGCCCTCCCCGGTGCCACCGACTACCTGCCGCCGATGTCGCCGCAGGACAGCCCGTACTACGCCGAGATCGCCGATTTCGTGGCAGCGCTGCGCGAAGGGCGGGAGGCGCGGGTGACACCGGCCGACGGCATCCGCGCGGTCGCCGTCGCCGAGGCGGCAATCGCGTCGATCACCGCCGGGACGCCCGTCTCCCCCATTCCCTCGCCGACCGAGGAGGTCGTCCGATGACCACGCCCCTGCGGATCGCCGTGCTGTCGTTCGCGCATACGCACGCCCTCAGCTACGTGCACGCCCTGTCGGCGATGCCCGGCATCGAGCTGATCGCGACCGACCCCGACGGGGCAGCGGCGCCGGATGACGCGCCGCGCGGGGCCGCACTGGCCGCCGAGCTCGGCGTCGCGTACGTCGAGACTTACGACGAGGCGTTCGCCTGGAAGCCGGATGCCGTCGTCGTCGCGGCCGAGAACTCCCGGCACCGGGCGCTGGTCGAGCGCGCCGCCGCCGAAGGAGTGCACGTGCTGTGCGAGAAGCCGCTCGCGACGACGGTCGAGGATGCCGTCGCGATGCGCACCGCCTGCGACGACGCCGGAGTGATCCTGATGGTCGCCTACCCCGTGCGCTTCGCGCCCGCCGTGCGCGACGCGATCGCCGAGCTGCGCAGCGGACGCCTCGGCCGGGTGCTCGGTGTCACCGGCATCAACAACGGCAAGCTGCCGCAGGATCGCGCGTGGTTCACCGACCCGTCGCTGGCCGGCGGCGGGGCTCTCGTCGACCACGTCGTGCACTGCGCCGATCTGCTCGACGACCTTCTGGGTGAGCGCGCCGCGTCGGTGAGGGCCGTGTCGAACGGCATCCTGCACGGCCAGCGCGACCTCGCCGTCGAGACCGGAGGGCTCGTGACCCTGCAGTACCCGAGCGGCGTCATCGCCACGATCGACTGCTCGTGGAGCTGGCCGATGAGTTCGGCGACCTGGGGCGGACTCACCCTGCAGGTCGTCGCCGAGCGCGGCACCGTCACCGTCAGCCCGTTCGCGAAGGGTGTGGCCGGTCACGACGCCGCGGGCGAGACCTGGGACCCGATCGGCGCCGATCTCGACGCCCTGCTGCTCGAGGAGTTCGTCGCGTCCGTGCGCGCCGGGCGTCAGCCGCAACCCGACGCCGGTGTCGGCATCCGCACCGTCGAGATCGTGAAGGCCGCCCAGGCCTCCGCCGCTCGCGCGGGCGAGGTCGTCACCCTGTAGCCCGGCTGGCCCTTCGCTGAACTGGGTCTCTGAGCCTTGCCGGCAGCCCCCACCCCGCTCCGGGCGGAGATCATCGCGTCGGGCGGAAGCATCCACCCGATTCCTCCGCCCAACGCCGAGTTCTCCGCCCGAGACGTCGCCCCTCCCCCGCGCACAACGCAGGAGTTCTCCCGCAGCACAGGAGCGGATGCCGCACACACTCCTCCGTTGCGCGAGAACTCCTCCCGAGCGCGCGGGCGGGATGCTTCGGCAGGCTCAGCGACCCAGTTCCTAGACCCGCAGCGCCCCTGCGCTGAACTCGGTCCCTGCGCCTGTCGAAGGGTCCCAGCACGCAGAAACCTGCCAGAACCGAGGAGTATGCTCTCCCCTTGGGTCGAGTGACCCGATGAGTCCCGAAAGGCGGTGATGGCGATGTCCGACGATAGTAACGACGCCGCCCTCGCTGCGTCGCGACTCCCTGCGCTCGCGCGTTGAGCATCCGCTCCGCGTTCGCACGTCGATCTCCGCAGTCCCGGGTGGCGTCCTCCGCATCCTGACGAACCCGCGCACCCGACCCCGGTCGGTGTGCGCCTGCGAGAGAAGAAGCACTCCCATGGCCCTGATCGACAACGGCGTGTACGTCCACGGACGTCGCGTGGAGACCCCCCAGAACCTCGACGAGACCTACCGCATCCTCGACTCCGTCGGTGGCATCGCGTGGATCGGCCTCTACCGACCGAGCCCCGAAGAGGTCGCCTCGGTCGCGCGCGAGTTCGATCTGCATCCGCTCGCCGTCGAAGACGCGCTCTCGGGCCACCAGCGCTCCAAGGTCGAGCGCTACGGCGACACGCTCTTCGCGGTGCTGCGGCCGGCGCGCTACCGCGACGAGCAGGAGTCCGTCGAGTTCGGCGAGCTGCACCTGTTCGTCGGCCCCGACTTCGTGGTGACGATTCGCCATGCCGAGTCGCCCGACCTCGCGGCCGTGCGGCGGCGGATGGAGGCGCACCCGGAGCTGCTCGCGATGGGACCCGAAGCCGTGCTCTACGCGATCCTGGACGAGGTCGTCGACGAGTACGAGCCGATCGTCGCAGGGCTCGAGAACGACATCGACGAGATCGAGGACCAGCTCTTCGGCGACAGCGACGACGACGCGCTCTCCCGGCGTATCTACGAGCTCTCGCGCGAGGTCATCAACTTCCAGCGGGCGGTGCACCCGCTCACCGGCATGCTCGAGTGGCTGCGCCGAGGGTCCGACAAGTACCGCATCGACGAGGAACTGCAGCGGTCGCTGCGCGACGTGCTCGACCACACGATCCGCGTGAACGAGCGGGTCGACTCGTTCCGCGCGATCCTCGAGAACGCCCTGCGCGTGCACTCCGCCCTCGTCGCGCGGCGCCAGACCGACACGAGCATCGCCCAGAACGACGAGATCAAGAAGATCTCCTCGTGGGCGGCGATCATCTTCGCCCCGACTCTCGTCGGCACCGTCTACGGCATGAACTTCGAGGTCATGCCCGAGCTGCACTGGGCGTTCGGCTACCCGCTCGCTCTCGGCGCAATGGCGGCGTTCGCGATCGGTCTCTTCGGGATCTTCAAGTACAAGCGCTGGCTCTGAGCGCGGCGGCGCGCGCCCCGGGAGGAGAACTCGGCTTCCGCAGGAGGCATCCGCTCTTTCGATCCTGCGGAGCGTGAGATCTCCTCCCGTTGCGTGGCCGCATGCACGACGTCGGATGCTGTGGATAGGGTCGGAGGCGTGTCCGACACCACCGCCCCCACCGCCGCGTCCGATCTCGCCCGCCTCGCCGACCTGCTCGCGGGCGGCGACCCGCTGACCTGGGTGATCACCGGAGACTCGATCACCCACGGCCTCGTCTTCACGCAGGGCGGCCGCAGCTACACCGAGCACCTGCACGAACTCGTTCGCGGTGAGCTCGAGCGGGTGCGCGACATCGTCGTGAACTCGGCGATCAGCGGGCATCGGATCGTCGACATCCTCGGAGACTTCGAGCGCCGGGTGTCGTCGTGGCGGCCCGACGTCGTGACGCTGATGATCGGCACGAACGACCTCTCGACCGGTGGACCGCAGCCGGTCGTCTCGCCCGAGGAGTATGCCGCCTCGCTGCGCGAGTTCGTCGCACGGGTGCGGGCGCTCGGCGCGATCGCGGTGCTGCAGACCCCGCCGCCGATCGACGTCGCCAACGCCCCGGAGCGCGCCCGTGTCGCCGAATTCGCGGATGCCGTGCGGCAGGTCGCCGCGAGCGAAGACGTCATCCTCGTCGATCAGTACGCCCGGCTCATCGAGCTCGGCGCCGGCGGAATCCCGTGGGGGCTGATGGGCGACCCGTTCCACCCGAACGCGGCCGGGCACGCCGCCCTCGCGCTCGAGATCGCGACGGTGCTCGGCATCCGCCCGAAGCCGGAGCGCTCACGCACGCTGCCGCTGCTCGAGGCGCAGGTCGGCGCGGCGCGCATCTACAGCTGAGCGGTCGCGCGGGGTGCCCCTTCGACAGGCTCAGGGACCCCGTGGGGCGGAAGAAACTGGGTCGCTGAGCCTGTCGAAGCGTCCCGCGGGCAAGAACCTTAGGCGTCGTCGCGGCTGATGTGGTCGAGCAGCGCGTCGCCCGAGGCGAAGGAGATCGTCTCGACCCCGTCGTCTTCGGCGACCTCGACGCCGTCGACCTCGAGTTCCTCGTCGAGCTGCACGAGGATGCGCGAGTCGGGGAACTGCCGCGGGGCATCGAACGACACGAGCACGGCATCCGCGAAGACGACGACCGACGCAGCCTCCATGTCATCGCGCAGGTCGATGCGCTCGCTGACCTCGGACTCGCCGACGGCCTCCTCGATGTCGGACGCGGCCTCGTCGACGATGGCCCGCCAGCGCTTCTCGGTGATCGACAGGATGCGCTCGACTCCCGCGACCAGCTCGTCGACGTCGGCCTCGGCATCCGCATCGCCGTCTTCGATCTCGGGGTCGATGTTGACGGTGACGTCGGTGCCGGCGGCCTCGAGGTGGGCGCGGCCGTGCACGATGCCGTCCTCGGCGACCGGTTCGTCGAGGTGGCCGCTCTCGATGACGGCGGCCAGGAGTTCGTCGAGTGCAGTGGTCATGTTCCCATCCTTGCCGACAACTCCCGTCTCCGGTCTGGCTATGATTAATTCATGTCGTCAAGTAACCCCGTTCCGGACAGCGCCGTTCCGGAAGCCACGCACCTGCGCAACGGAGGCGTGAGCCTCGTCGTCAAGACCGACGTGTTCGGCGCCCCGACCATCGCGCACTGGGGTGCACCGCTGACGGATGCCGACGTCCCCGGCCTCCTCGCGACCGCCACCCCGGCCGTGATGAACAGCTCCCTCGACGTCGCCCGCTCGTTCTCGATCGCGCCCGGCCGCGCGCACGGATGGTCGGGCACCCCGGCGATCGAGGCGACCGCAGCGGATGCCGTGATCGACGGGTTCGCGCGGACGCGGACGGTGCAGACGGATGCCGCGAGCGCGAGCTTCGTGCTGGTGGATGCCCGCGCCACCGTCGAGGCGACGTTCACGTTCGCGCTCGACGAGGCCGGTGTGCTGCACTCCTCCGTGGTCCTCGAGAACATCGGCGCCGAGCATCCGGTCGACGTCGCCGCCGTGCGCTCCCTGCTGCCGCTTCCCGCCCGCGCCGCCGAGGTCGTCGACTTCACGGGCCGCTGGACGAACGAGAAGGTGTCGCAGCGCGCGGCGATCCACGACGGCACCTGGCTGCGATCGTCGCGTCGCGGACGCCCCGGCCACGACTCCTCGTTCCTGACCCTGACCGGCACCGAGGGCTTCCGCTTCCGCTCGGGCGAGGTCTGGGCCGCGCACCTCGCGTGGGGCGGCAACCAGGAGATGCTGGTCGAGCGTCTGCCCGAGGGCGCCGGAGCCCACCGCTCGGTGCTCGGCGGCGGCGAACTCGTCGATGCGGGCGAGGTGCGCCTGCAGCCCGGCGAGACGTACGGCTCTCCCGAGCTGCTCTCGACCTGGAGCGACGAGGGGATCGACGGTGTGACCGCCCGGTTCCACGCGTCGATCCGGTCGCGTCCGAGCCACCCGAAGACGCCGCGGCCGCTGCTGCTCAACACGTGGGAAGCTGTCTACTTCGACCACGACCTCGACACCCTCACCGCGCTCGCGACGACCGCCGCCGAGCTGGGCGTGGAGCGGTTCGTGCTCGACGACGGCTGGTTCCGCGGACGCCGAGACGACCATGCGGGCCTCGGCGACTGGTTCATCGACGACGACGTGTGGCCCGAGGGGCTCGCACCGCTCTCGGCGCGCGTGCACGACCTCGGCCTCGAGTTCGGCCTGTGGTTCGAGCCCGAGATGGTAAACCCCGACTCCGACCTGGCGCGACAGCATCCGGACTGGCTGCTCGGCGAGAACCCGCTGCTCGCCTCGCGCCACCAGTTCGTGCTCGACTTCTCGCGCGACGACGTCGTCGACTACATCGTCGAGCGGCTCGATGACGTGATCACGCGCGCCCGCGTGGACTTCGTCAAGTGGGACCACAATCGCGACCTGCACGCCTCGCTCGACGCGCGCGGCCGCCGCCGCGTGCACGCCCACACGCTCGGGGTGTACCGCGTGCTCGACGAGATCCGTCGCCGGCATCCGCGTCTCGAGATCGAATCGTGCGCCTCGGGCGGAGGCCGCACCGACCTCGGCACCCTCGCCCGCACCGACCGCGTCTGGGCGTCGGACTGCAACGACCCGATCGAGCGCCAGAGCATCCAGCGCGGCACGCAGACGCTGCTGCCGCCCGAGCTGATCGGCGCGCACGTCGGCCCGACGGTCTCGCACACCACCGGTCGGCACGCGTCGTTCGCGTTCCGCGCCGCGACCGCCCTGTTCGGTCACGCCGGCCTCGAGTGGGATCTCACGACGGCATCCGACGACGACCGCGCCGCGATCGCCGCCTGGACCGCCCTGTACCGCGAGCTCCGGGGACTGCTGCACTCGGGCGTCACGGTGCGCGGCGACGATGTCGACCCCGGCAGCCTTCTGCACGGCGTCGTGAGCGCCGACCGCGAGGAGGCCGTGTTCGCGTGGGTGCGCACCGAGACCAGCGCGACCGCGCAGTCGCCGCGCGTGCCGATCCCCGGCCTCGACCCCGCGACGACGTACCGCGTGCGCGTGCGCGACGAGATCGGCGCGGCGCACCGCCACCAGGTCGCCGACCCGGCGTGGCTCGCAGCATCCGACCTCACCGTCACGGGCGCGGTGCTCGCGCAGGGCCTCCCCCTGCCGGTGCTGAACCCCGGCAACGCACTGCTCCTGCACTTCACGGCCGTCTGACCCGCGGCATCAGCCCACCCCGGCCCGGCACGCTCTGCGTTGACAAGGAAACTGAGTTGACTCATAATTGAGTCAACTCGACCTTGGGAGACGCTACATGCGCGCGTTCGCGTTCGACACCTACTCACAGCCGCTGCACGAAGTCGCAGCGCCCGAGCCCGAACTCGGCGTGCGCGACGTGCTCGTGCGCGTCGAGGCGGCCGGCGTCAACCAGTTGGACGAGAAGATCCGCGCGGGCGAATTCAAGGCGATCCTGCCCTCCCCGCTGCCCCTCGTCCTCGGTCACGACGTCGCCGGCACCGTGCTGCGCGTGGGCTCGGAGGTCAGGGGATTCGCCGTGGGCGACCACGTGTTCGCCCGTCCCCGCGACCAGCGGATCGGAACGTTCGCCGAGCGCATCGCGATCGACCAGGCCGACCTCGCCCCCGCGCCCACGTCGATCGGCATCGTCGAGGCCGCATCACTGCCGCTCGTGGCACTGACGGCATGGCAGGCACTCGTCGAGAGGGCGAACGTGCAGGCCGGTCAAAAGGTGCTCATCCACGCCGGCGCCGGCGGAGTCGGCTCGATCGCGATCCAGCTCGCGAAGCATCTCGGCGCGCACGTGGCCACCACAGCATCCGTGAAGAACGCGGACTTCGTGCGCGAACTCGGGGCCGACGTGGTGATCGACTACCGTACCCAGGACTTCGAGAAAGAACTCTCGGGTTACGACCTCGTACTCGACAGCCTCGGCGGTGAGAACCTCGAGAAGTCGCTGCGCGTCCTGCGCCCCGGCGGAAAGGCGATCGGGATCGCGGGGCCTCCCGACCCCGCCTTCGCTCGCGCGGCGGGACTCAACCCCCTCCTCCGCCTCGCGATCGCGGCGCTGAGCCGCAAGGTCCGCGCGCGGGCGAAGAAGCTCGGCGTCGGCTACGAGTTCCTGTGGATGAGGGCCGACGGCTCGCAGCTGCGGGAGATCGCCGCGCTCGTCGACAGCGGCAGCATCCGCCCCGTCGTGGGCGCGGCGTTCCCGTTCGACGAGACCCCGCAGGCCCTGGCCGCGCTCACGCGCGGCGGCCTGCGCGGCAAGGTCGTCGTCACGGGGGCGGGGGCGGTCGCTTGACCCGCCCCTGCACCATCGAGCGCGGACGGAGAGGAACTCGATCATGACCGCAGACACCCCACCCATCACCTCCTACGCGCAGGCGCCGACCCGATCGATCACGGTCGACGGCAAGAAGTTCGCGTACCGCGAGCTGGGTCCCACGGAGGATGTACCGGTCGTCTTCTTCACGCATCTCGCCGCGACCCTCGACAACTGGGATCCGCGCATCGTCGACACCATCGCGAAGACTCGGCACGTCATCACGTTCGATCAGCAGGGCGTCGGCGCGTCAGGCGGCACCGTGCCGCCCACGCTCGAGGAAGCCGCAGACGATGCGTATGCGTTCATCCGCCGGCTCGGCTACGACACCATCGACGTCTTCGGGTTCTCGATGGGCGGAATGATCGCCCAGGACCTGGTCGTCGCGCATCCCGAACTCGTGCGCAAGCTCGTGCTCACCGGCACGGGACCGCGGGGCGGAAAAGACATGGACAAGGTCGTGGGTGTGACGTACTGGGACATCTTCCGGTCGGCCCTCACCCGATCCGACCCCAAGGAGTTCCTCTTCTTCAACCGCGACGCGATCGGCAAGCGGGCAAGCAAGGCGTTCGTCGAGCGTCTCAAGGAACGCGCGATCGACCGGGATGCGCCCATCGGAAACAAGGCGTTCAGCACGCAGCTCAAGGCGATCCAGCGCTTCGGCCGCTCCGCCCCGTCGAACCTGTCGGTGATCACGCAGCCGACGCTCATCGCCAACGGTGACAACGACCGCATGGTGCCGTCGGTCCTCTCCGAGGATCTGCACCGGCGCATCGCGGGGTCGGAGCTGATCATCTACCCGAACTCCGGGCACGGCGGCATCTTCCAGTACTGGGAGAAGTTCGCCCCGATGGCCGCGAGGTTCCTCGCCGCCTGACGGCCTTCGGCATGCGAAAGAGGGCGCCACCGCTCGGTGGCGCCCTCTTTGTCGCAGAAGGCTCAGCCCTGCGCGAGCTGCGGATAGACCACCTCGAGCGGAGCCGAGAGTCCGGCCTTGGCCTGCACCGAGGTCTGGTCGGCGAGAACCTCGTACCCGCCGGCCTCGAGCGTGTCGAAGATCTGGGTGACGAGGTCGGCCGGGTCGAGCTTGGGGCTGGTGGCGTGCGCCGCCATCGCGGTGTCGACGTAGCCGACGTGCACGCCGACGACCTGCACCCCGGCGGGCTGCAGCTCGAGCCGCAGCGAGTTGGTGGCCGACCAGAGGGCCGCCTTCGTCGCCGAGTAGATGCCGGCGACGGCGTACCACGACAGGGCCGAGTGGATATCGATGATGGCGGTCTCCCCGCCGTGCGCCGAGAGCAGCGGGGCGAAGGCCCGAGCGAGGAACAGCGGTCCGAGGAAGTTCGTCTCGACGTTGTGGCGGATCTCCTCGTCGGTGTGGGTGAGGATGCCGGGGGTGGGCGTCGAGGCACCGGCGTTGTTCACGAGCACCGTGACGTCGGATGCCGCGGCGACGACGGCCGCGATCGACGCCGGGTCCGTGACGTCGAGAGTGAGCGGAACGACGCGCGGGTCCGCCCACTCGCGGGGCTGGCGGGCGGTCGCATAGACCTTCGCGGCGCCCCGGGCGAGTGCCTGCTCGACGAGATGCGTTCCGATGCCTCCGTTCGCTCCGGTGACGAGGACGACGGCGTGGGTGAGGGAGGTCATCAGGACTTCTTTCGGCTCGTGGAACAATGATTCCTGTCGCTCGTGGCCCGCACGATCGCGACTAAACTCATAACTGAGCCTGGTCAGAATCTATTCCAAGGGGAGTCTCGTGCCCGCAGAGAGCGCACCCGTCGGAAGACGCGAACGGAACAAGCAGCAGAAGCTCGAGCGCATCGTGGCCGCGGCCGCCGAGCTCTTCTCCGAGCGCGGCGTCGACGAGGTGACGACGCAGCAGATCGCCGATGCGGCGGACATCGGCACCGGCACCCTGTTCCTGTACGCCAAGACCAAGGGCGAGCTCCTGCTGCTCGTGCAGAACTCGCACTACGCCGACGCGCTCGAGCGCGGCCGCGCGGCATCCGCCGATGCCCGCACGCCCCTCGACGGCATGATGGCGCTGGCGACGCCCATCATCGAGTGCAATCGGGTGCAGGTCGAGAACGGGCGCACCTACCTGCGCGAGATGGTCTTCGGCGACCCGACCGAACCGCATCACGCCGCGGCACTCGCCATCGTCGGGGAGACCGAGCAGGCTCTCGCCGAGACCCTCTCCCGCCTCGCAGGCGTCGCCGCCGCCGAGGCCTCGGCCCTGGCGCGGGTGGTCTCGTCGATCATGTTCCTCACCATGGCGTCCAGCGATGCCGAGGTCGACGTCGCGCAGATCGTCGAGGGAGTCCGCACGCAGATCTCGGCGATCCTTCCCCGCTGACCACGCCCACAGCCTTTTCGAAGATGGGCTAGCGGGACCCCCGGCACACCGATATCTTGGCCGCATCTGCAGTCGAGAGCGGGGTGGCTCATGTCTCATGTGGTGGCAACCGGAGCGGGCAAGGCGATGATGGAGCGTCGGAATGATCCGACGCACGACTACATCCTCGGTCTCACACGCAAGAAGAGACCGAGGGTCCTCTTCGTGGGCACGGCGACCGGAGACGACGCCGCGTACATCGTGAGCTTCTACTCGACGTACGACTCCGACCGGTGCGCGCCGCACCACCTTCCGCTCTTCCACCGCGCGGTCGACGATCTCGCCGGCTTCGTGAAGGGCTTCGACGTGATCCACGTCGGCGGCGGCAACACCGCCAACATGCTCGACGTGTGGAAGCGGCAGGGCCTCGACGAGATCATGCGCGAGATGTGGGAGGACCCCGACTCGAACGTCGTGTTCACGGGCGGCAGCGCCGGCGGCATCTGCTGGTTCGAGGGCGGAACCACCGACAGCTACGGTCCGACCCTCCAGGTGCTCCCCGAAGGACTCGGGTTCCTGCACGGCAGCTTCTGCCCGCACTACGACGCCGAGGACCAGCGGCGCCCGCTCTTCCACGACTCGCTGCTGAGCGGTGAGCTCGCGACGGGCTACGCGGTCGGCAACCTGCAGTCGCTGCACTTCGAGAACGCCGACTTCGTCACCGCGATCAGCCCGGCCGAGAACCCCCTGGCCCTGCGGGTCGAGGCCATCGACGGACGCATCGTCGAGACCGAGCTCGCGACCGAGATCCTCACGGGCACCGGCCCCATCACGCGGGGACCGTCGTCATGAACGACAACGTGTGGATCCTCATCGCGCAGCTGATCGTCGTCATCCTCGCGATCTACATGGGCACCCGCACGAGCGGGATCGGCCTGGGCGTCTGGGGACTCGTCGGCGTCGCCGTGCTGATCTTCGTCTTCGGCGAAGCGCCCGGCAACGCCCCGGTGGATGCCGTCTTCATCGTCATCACGGTCATCACCGCGGCATCCACGATGCAGGCGGCCGGAGGCATCGACTGGATGGTGTCGGTCGCGGCGAAGGTGATCCGGCGCAAACCGAAGTCGGTGGTGTTCCTCGCGCCCGCCATGTCGTTCCTCTTCACGGTCGGCGCGGGCACCGGCAACATCTTCTACCCGCTGCTCCCCGTGATCTACGACGTGTCGTACCAGCAGAAGATCCGCCCCGAACGGGCGCTGTCGGTCTCGGCGGTCGCCTCGCAGGTCGGCATCCTCTGCTCGCCCGTCTCGGCCGCCACCGCGTCGATGGTGGTGCTGCTCGCGCCGCAGGGCGTCGACCTCGGTGGGCTGCTGCTCATCATGTGGCCGGCATCCATCGCGGGCCTGTTCGTCGCCGCGCTCGTCATGATGCGCCACGGCAAGGACCTCGAAGACGACCCCGAGTTCCAGCGCCGTCTGGCCGACAAGCAGATCCAGCCGCCGACGGTGGATGCCCACGAGAACAAGCTCGCCCCGACCGCGGTGCTCTCCGCCGCGCTGTTCCTCATCGGCGTCGGCGTGATCGTGTTCTTCGGACTCTTCGAAGGCCTTCGTCCGGTGATCGGCACCGACGACTCCGGCGACCCGGTGCGACTCAGCGTCACCGTGATCATCGAGGTCGTGATGGGTGTGATCGCGGCGCTGATCTTCGTGTTCTGCAAGGTCAGGGCATCCGATGTGCCGAAGCAGCCGACGTTCCCCGCCGGCCTCGTCGGTGCGATCGCCCTCTTCGGTATCGCGTGGCTCGCCAACACCTTCGTCGCCGCGAACCAGACCCTCATCGTCGACGGGCTCGGCTCGGTGGTCTCGGGGTCGTCGGCGTTCCTCGGGGCGCTGCTGTTCGCGCTGGCGCTGTTCGCTGTCGCGATGCTCACCACCAGCCAGTCGAGTGCGACCAACGCGATCGTACCGATCGGCATCACGATCGGCCTACCCGCACCTCTGCTGGTGGGGCTCTGGCCGTCGACCATGGGCATCTACACGCTGCCCGCCAACGGCAGCCAGGTCGCGACCGTCGCGTTCGACCAGACCGGCACGACGAAGATGGGAAAGTACGTCTTCGACCACTCGTTCCAGCTGCCGAACCTCGTGTACGTCGGCGTCGCGATCATCGTCGGAGTCATGCTGTCGTTCCTGTTCTCGTGACATGACGGCGCACGCGCAGGGCGGGCCGGCGGCATGACGGATGCCGTCGACCGCTCGGCCCTGCGCCAGTTCCTGCTCGGGTTGGCGCAGGGGATGAACGCCTCGGCCGAATCGGTCGACCGCATCCGCGACACGATGACCGAGGTCGCCGACGCCTACGGGGGCGACGACACCGACTTCGTGGTGCTGCCGACGATCATCCTCGTCGAGACGGGTGACGACGAGGAGTCGCGGGTCGCGATCCGCTCGGCGACGAACGCCTCGTTCCGCTTCGATCAGATCGCCGCGCTGTACGAGCTGATCGCGCGGGCCAGGGCCGGCGAAGTGCCACCGCTCGACGGCATCCGTCGCCTGAACGAGATCGGCGCGATGCGCCCGCGCCTCGGCTGGGTCACCCGCACGTTCGGCCACGCCGTGCTGACGACGGGCCTCGCGCTGCTGCTCACCCCCACCTGGCAGGGCGCGATCGTCGCGTTCGTGCTGGGTGCGGGGATCGGGCTGCTCAAGCTCGTACGCTCGCCCACCCTGCAGCTCGTGCTGCCGATCGCCGCCGCGTTCGTGTGCGCGACGGCGGTGTTCCTGCTCGCCGAGGTGATCGAGATCGGCGACCCGATCCGCCTGCTCATCGCGCCGCTGGTGACGTTCCTGCCCGGCGGGGTGCTCACCACCGCGACCGTCGAGCTCGCCGCGGGGCAGATGATCTCGGGGGCGTCGAGACTGGTCTACGGCTTCGTGCAACTCGCACTGCTGGCCTTCGGCATCCTCGCCGCCGGCACCGTGATCGGCGTCGAATCCCGCTCGTACGAGCCCCTCGCCGCGAGCGCCTTCCTGCCGTGGTGGGTGGCGCTCATCGGCATCCTGGTCTTCGCCCTCGGCAACTACCTGCATTTCTCGGCACCCGCGTCGACGTTCCGATGGGTGCTGCTCGCTCTGATCGCCGCCTACAGCGGCCAGTGGGCGGGGTCGGTGCTGCTCGGCGCGACGATGGGCGGATTCATCGGTGCGGTCGCCATGACGCTCGTCGTGTTCTGGATCGCCTCGCTCCGCCACGGCGCCCCCGCGCAGATCACGTTCCTGCCGGCGTTCTGGCTGCTCGTTCCGGGAGCCGCGGGGCTCGTCGGGCTCACCGAGGCGGTCGCCACCGACAGCGGACTCGCCGACTTCCTGGCCGCTCTCGTCTCGGTCATGTCGATCGCGCTGGGCGTGCTGATCGGCACGGCGCTGTATCGGGTCGTGCACCACGGGGCCGAGGAGATCGTGCAGTTCGTGGTGCCGCCGCCGACGGTCGTCGCCGAGGCCCCGCGCGGCGTGTGGGACCGGCTGCTGCCCTGGCGGCGGCGCTAGGGATCCGTCACGATCTCCGAAGTGGTGCGGCCACGCGCGGCACCACGGCCGCCGCGGCGAGGGCCAGGGCGATGCCGAGCAGGGTCATGCCCAGGCGCTCGAGGAACCAGTGCGCGGGCGCGTCGCCCTCAGGACCCATGAGGAACGACAGCACGATCAGCGTTGAGAACAGCGGGAACACGTACCAGCGACTGCCCGCGGTGCCCGTCGCCGCCGCCAGCACGACGACCACGATCACGGCGAACACGGCCGACGGCGGCGAGAGGGCGGCGACCGCGAGGGCCAGCACCGCACCGATGAGCACCGAGAGCGCGCGCCCCCACCCCCGCGACACCAGCGCGGCATGCGCCGGTCGGCTCACCATGAGCGCCGCGACGCACGCCCACCCCGGGTGGTCGACGCCGAGGGCGAAGCCGCACGCCGCGGCGAGCGCACCCGCGATCCCGATCTGGATGCCGTACACGAGCATCGCCCCGCGGGTGGCGGGCGGGGCGACGGGGCGCACGGCGGACTCCCGAGCCGGCCAGAGCAGCGAGACGAGGAACGCGTAGACGGTGCCCGCGAGGATAAGCAGCGCAGCACCCGCCCCCTCGCCGATCGAGGCGAACGAGAGCCCGACGCCGATCAACGGCAGCCCGAGCACGAGCACGGGGGTCGCGAGGCGACGGGAGCGGTCGGCCGCGAGCAGCGCCACGGCCACGCAGAGCACGAAGATCACGCAGACGGCGAGTGCCGGCATCCGTCCGATCACCGATCCGACGAAGATGGCCGCCGCCGCGATGGCGCCGACCACGAGGCCGCGCGCCCGCTGCGGCCGGGTCGCCGCCACTCCCAGTCCGGCCGCCGGGAGCACACCGACCGCGAGCGTGAGCCCGGTCGTGAAGCCGTCGACGGGGTCGGCGAGCATCGCGATCCCGGCGGGCACCCCGAGCACCGCCCCGTGCAGGGCGTTCCGCCACGACCACGCGACCGCCGACGCCATGTCCCCCACTCTGGCCCGTCCGGCCGGGCGGCACCACCACCTCACCTCCCGCTGCCCGCACGACTTCGGAGATCCGACCCGACACCCCGGCCACGGATGCCGTCGACTCGGTGTGTCTCCTCGAGTCTCCGACGTTGTGCCGGGGCGGGCCCCGACGGCTCGGCAGCGGAGGAGGACCGGGTACGGCCCCGACGCACGGAGCGCCCCGGACCCGAGGGTCCGAGGCGCTCCGGTGTCGCGCGCGGATCAGCTCCGGAGTGCGCGACGGAAGGCCAGCACGGATGCTCCGACGAGGAGCAGGATCGCGCCCACGCCGCCGACGAGCCACGGGGCGTCGCCGCCGGTGATGGCGAGGGTCGCGCCGGTCTGCGCGACGGGTGCATCCGGCGTCTCGGGCAGCACCGGCGCAGCGACGACCGAGAGCGAAGCCGAGTCGCTCCCGGCGATGGGGTCGCCGTGCGGATCGGTCGCCGTGCCGCTCGCGTCGTTGGTGACGGTGCCGATATCGGCGACCGCGGCCTCGTACTCGACCGTGCAGGTGAGCGTCTCACCGGGAGCGAGCGTGACCGGTGCGCTCTTGTCGCAGGTCAGCTCGTCGAGCGGCGTCGCGCCCGTGAAGTCGACGTCCGAGAGTTCCACGTCCGACAGCGTCAGGGTGCCCGCGTTCGTGGCGGTCAGCGTGTACAGCACGGTGTCGCCGACGGCCGCGGTCGGGCTGTCGACCGTCTTCACGACGTCGAGCAGTCCGGTGCCCGGGGTGTCGAGCAGCGCGGTCGAGGAGTTCGCATCGACGGTCACCGAGGTGCCCACCACGCCGGCCGACGCGGTCGCCTCGTTCGAGACCAGGCCCTCATCGATGTCGGCCTGGGTCACGACGTACGGGGCCTGGCACGTGGTCGACTCGCCGACCGCGAGCGTGGTGACCGGGCAGACGATGTCGCCCAGCTCGCCCGTGCCCGTGAACGTCGTCTCATCGATCACGAGGTTCTCGACGGGCAGTGCGCCGTCGTTGGTGACCGCGAAGTCGTAGACGACCGTGTCGCCGACGGATGCCGTGGCGGGCGAGACCGACTTGACGAGGCCGAGCGACGCCTGCTTGGCGGTGTTCGTCACGACGCAGTCGACCGAGTCACCCGCGGCGAGCGTGAGCTGCTGCGCCGGATCGGTGCCGTTCGGGAGCACGGTGGTGCTGCCCTCGGTGTTGTTGGTGCACGTCCACGCCGCGTCGTAGTAGTCCAGCGGGCTCGGCGCTCCGGCCGTGGCCGCCTCGGAGAGCGTGAACGCCCCGCTCGGGATCACGGTGGTCGCGGAGGTGGCGGCGGTGTCATCGGCGCCGGTCGTGGCGGTCGCAAGGGCGACGCCCTCCGGCGAGGCGACCTGCACGTCGAACGAGTCGAGCGGGTCGACGCGACCGTCGACACTCTTCTCGAGCGTGAGCGTGGAGGTGCGGATGCCGAAGGCGAGCGCTTCGCGCTCACCGGCCGAGTTCAGGAAGAGCGTGCCGGAGATCGAGGTGGCCGACGGAGCGGCCAGGATGGTGCCGAAGGCGCTCGTGGTTCCGGCGTTCGCCGGGTTGCACACCGCGGCGCGCGTTCCGTCGCCGGCGAGCGGGATCGTGCATCCCCCGCCCGAGGTGATCGGCGTCGTGCTGTCGATCATCGTGAGCGGCTGATCCGAGTCCCAGAAGATCCGCTCGCCCAGCGAGCCGACGATGGCGTCGGGGGGTCTCGGGGGCGGCCGTGACCAGGTCGTAGCCGGTCACCGGCACGCCCTTCAGCGTGACCTCGAAGTCGACGATGTTGATCTGCACCGAGCCGAACGAGGCGCCGCGGTTGGCGTAGAGGTAGGGCAGGCCCGGGATGCCGTCGTAGTAGTCCCAGTTGCCCATCGGGAAGAACGGGTCGGTCGACGGTCGCGCCTCGACGCCGCGCGGCTGCCACCCCATGCCCGTGGGCCGCTGGGTGACCGTGTAGGCGATGTCGTACTCGCCGAGCGTGGTCTCGAACCGCTGCCCCTCCGCGGTCAGGCCGATGGACTGGTCGTATCCGGCGAAATCGAACCAGCAGATCGAGTCGGTGAACTTGCCGCCGGTGCCCTCCTCCGCGTAGCCGCATGTCGCATCGATGGGCGCCGCGGTCGCCGGTGCGGCCGCCACCCCCGTGAGCAGCAGCGACACCAGCGTCGCCGCACCGGCCAGCGCCGATATCTTCGTGAACTTCATTTCTCCCCCTGGAGTTGTGACGGGCAGCGGCGCCCCATCGACGCCTTCCCGTTGATCAACAACGAGGCAGGGACCGGTGTCTGACGATGTAACCGGTATTCAGTGTTGCTAAGTACCGGTACCTAGTGTTACTTTGTACCGGTACCCAGTATCACTGAGTACCGACGGATGAGAGGGAGGCGAACCTGATGGGCAAGCAGATGACCGAGATGCTCAAGGGCACCCTGGAGGGCATCGTGCTGGCGCTCCTCGCCGAGCAGCCGGCTTACGGATACGACATCACCGCACGCCTGCGCGAGCACGGCTTCACCGACACCGCCGAGGGCACCGTGTACGCGCTGCTGGTGCGGATCGAGCAGCGCGGGCTCGTCGACGTCGAGAAGGTGCCCAGCGAGAAGGGCCCGCCCCGCAAGGTGTACACGCTCAACGCGCAGGGCACCCACGAGCTGGCGGAGTTCTGGAAGACCTGGAACCTGCTCGCGCGACGGATCGACGGCCTGAACCCCGCGATCACGAACGACACGAACACCCCGAACGACACGAACGACACCCACACCACGAAAGAGGAGAACTGACATGGCTGCGAAGTGGATCGAAGCGCTCACCGGATCGCTCGAGCAGAAGAAGCAGTACCGCGACGCGAAGAAGCGGATCGACGCCCTCCCCGAGCCCTACCGCTCGGTGGCGAACGCCCAGCACCGCTACTCGATGTACTACGGCGGCATCACCGACGGCGACACCCTGGTGCAGATCTTCCTCGGCCTCGCCGACCTGTGGGAGCGGGCCGCGATCGACGGCACTCCGATCTCGGCGATCGTGGGCGACGACCCCGTCGAGTTCGCCGAGACCTACGCCGAGTCGTACGGCGGAGTGCAGTGGATCGACAAGGAGCGGGCGCGCCTGATCAAGGCCGTCGACGAAGCGAGAGACGAGGAGAAGGAGTCATGACCGCAGCGATCACCGTCACCGGTATCGAGAAGTCCTACAAGGACCTCCACGTGCTGAAGGGCGTCGACTTCGAGGTCGAGGCGGGGTCGATCTTCGCCCTGCTCGGCTCGAACGGCGCCGGCAAGACGACCATGGTGCGCATCCTCTCGACGCTGCTGACGGCGGATGCCGGCACGGCGAACGTGCGTGGACACGACGTCGCGAGCGACCCGCTGAAGGTGCGCGAGACGATCAGCCTGACCGGCCAGTTCGCCGCCGTCGACGAGATCCTCACGGGACGCGAGAACCTCGTGCTCGTCGCGAAGCTGCGGCATCTGCCCGGCGCGGGACGGATCGCCGACGATCTGCTCGCCCGCTTCCGCTTGACGGATGCCGGGGGCCGGAAGGTCGGCACCTACTCCGGCGGCATGCGCCGCCGCCTCGACATCGCGATGAGCCTCATCGGCGACCCCGCAGTCATCTACCTCGACGAGCCCACCACGGGTCTCGACCCCGAGGCCCGCCTCGAGGTGTGGCAGGTCGTGAAGGACCTCGCGCACACCGGCACCACCGTGCTGCTCACCACCCAGTACCTCGACGAGGCCGAGCAGCTCGCCGATCGCATCGCGATCCTGCACGAGGGCCGCATCATCGCGAACGGCACGCTCGCCGAGCTGAAGGCACTGCTGCCTCCCGCGAAGGTCGAGTACGTCGAGAAGCAGCCGACGCTCGAGGAGATCTTCCTCTCGCTGGTCGGCCCGAGCGCCCCGAAGGAGGACGCAGCATGAGCACGCACTTCGCCGCCGACACGGCGACCCTCACCGGCCGGTCGATGCGGCACATCTTCCGCAGCGCCGACACCATCATCACCACGGCGGTCACCCCGATCGCCCTGATGCTCCTGTTCGTGTACGTCTTCGGCGGGGCTCTGCGTCAGAGCACCGGCCAGGAGAACTACGTGAACTATCTGCTCCCCGGCATCCTGCTCATCGCGATCGCGTCGGGCATCGCCTACACGGCGTTCCGGCTCTTCACCGACCTGCAGAGCGGCATCTTCGAGCGCTTCCACTCCATGCCGATCGCCCGATCGAGCGTGCTGTGGGCGCACGTGCTCACCTCGCTCGTCGCGAACGGCATCACCCTGGCGATCATCTTCGGCGTCGGGTTCCTGATGGGTTTCCGCACCGGGGCGAGCGTCGGAGCATGGTTCGCGGTCATCGGCATCCTGCTGCTGTTCACCCTGGCGCTCACCTGGCTGGCGATCATCGCCGGACTCAGCGCCAAGACGGTCGACGGGGCGAGCGCGTTCTCGTACCCGCTGATCTTCCTGCCGTTCATCAGCTCGGCCTTCGTGCCGACCGACACGATGCCCGGGCCCGTGCGCTGGTTCGCCGAGAACCAGCCGGTCACGTCGATCGTGAACACAATCCAGGCGCTGTTCGCCGGCGAGCCCGTGGGGTCCGCGATCTGGGTCGCCCTCGCCTGGTGCGTCGGTATCCTGATCGTCGCGTACGCCTTCGCGATGCTCGCCTACCGCCGCAAGGTGCGGTGACCCGAGGCATCATCGTTCCGGCGGAGAAAACACCGATGGGCGGAGGATTCGAGAAGAATCCTCCGCCCATCGGCGAGAAATCCGCCCATCGCGTTGCAGCGCGGGGCGAGACAGAGCGTCAGATCAGCTGACGACCCAGTCGAAGTCCGCGCCGTGCTCCTCGAGCCACGCGTCGACCGCTTCGGCTTCCTTGCCCTCGCCGTACTCGTTCACGACGAGGTCCTCGAGCGAACCGTACTGGGCGTCGTCGAGCTTGATCTGCTCGATCAGCTCCGCGGCCTCGGGGAACTCCTCGGCGAAGCCCTTCGTTCCCAGGAAGTGCAGGGCCTCGGGGTCGCCCATGGCACCCTTCGGGTCTTCGAGGTCCTTCACGGGGAAGGCGTCGTTGGCCCAGAACGGACGCCACAGCGTCACGACGATGTCCTCCTGCTTGTCGGTCGCCGACTTCAGCTCGGTGAGCATCGCGGCGGTCGACGAGGTGACGAGCTCGTACTCGCTGTCGAGGCCGTACTCGGGCAGCATCGACTGGGTCTGCGCGGTGAGACCGGCACCCGGCTCGATGCCGTAGATCTTGCCGTCGAGCTCTGCGCCCTTGCCGGCGAGGTCCTCGATCGAGTTCAGCTCCGAGTACTCCGGAACCGCGATCGTGAGCTTGGCGTTGTCGTAGTAGGCGCCGAGGTCTTCGATGTCGTCGCCGTAGGTGTCCATGTAGGACTTGTGGGTGAGCTCGGGCCAGGCCGACGGGTAGATGTCGACGTCACCCTGCGCGAGGCCGGTGTACAGCGGGCCGGCCTCGGTGAGCGTCTTCATCTCGACCGTGTAGCCGATCTTCTCGAGCTGGTCCTGCAGCAGGTACGCGGTGCTCAGGCCGTCGGTCCACGACGGCAGGAATCCGAGCGTGATCGTGCCCTTGTCGCCCGAGCCGGCGTCGCCGCTGTCGGAGCCGCCTCCGGTGCCGCCCATGCCGTCGCCGCTGCAACCGGCGAGCGTCAGGGATGCTGCGGCGCCGATCGCCGCGATGGTCAGGAGCTTCTTCTTCATGTGTATCTCTCTCGTCACGTATGGATGTGTGCCGTGTTGCGGGTACTGCAGTGGTGCTTCGGAAGGGAAGACGTCAGGCGGTGGTGACCGGGGCGCGGTGCGGCGACGCGACGTGGCGCTCGGCCTCGTCGGCGGCATCCGTCGCATCCGTCGAACCGGACGACGAAGCGGATGCCGTGGCACCGCGCTGCTTCGCCTTGCGACGCGCGAGCATGCCGAGCAGCGACGACGGGTTCTCCCCCAGCGTGCCCAACGCCGCGGTCACGCGGTCGAGGAAGACGGCGATGAGCACGACGCCCAGGCCGGCCTCGACGCCCTTGGCGATGTTGATGGTCGAGATCGCTTCGACGACGAGCTTTCCGAGGCCGTCGGCGCCCGCCATACCGGCGATGACCGCCATCGACAGGGCGAGCATGATGACCTGGTTGACGCCGGCGAGGATGGTCGGCATCGCGAGCGGCAGCTGGATGCCGCGCAGGATCTGCCCCGGCTTGGCGCCGAAGGCCTGTCCGGCCTCGACGGTCTCGGAATCGACACCGCGGATGCCGAGTTCGGTCAGTCGCACGCCCGGAGGCAGTGCGAAGATCACGGTCGCGACGAGGCCCGGCACGACGCCGATGCTGAAGAACACGATCGCGGGGATCAGGTAGACGAAGGCGGGCATCGTCTGCATGAAGTCGAGCACCGGCTTGAGGATCGCACGAACGGTGGCGTTGCGGGCGGACCAGATGCCGAGCGGGATCGCGATGACGACGGCGATCACGGCGGCGACGAGCACCAGCGCGAGCGTCTGCATCGCGGGCACCCAGAGGTTCATCGCGACGATCAGACCGAACGACACGACAGTGCCGATCGCGAGCTGCCACGAACGCACCAGCCACGCGATGAGCGCGGCGATCACGATGATGACGATGAAGTGCGGGCTGAGCAGCGCGCGCGTCAGACCGTCGACGAGGAACGAGACGACGAACGAGATCGCACCGAGGAAACCGTCGAGGTTGTCCTTGATCCAGTCGACACCGGCAGCGACCCACGTACCGAGGGGAATGCGGAAGTCCATCAGCGCACCTCCTCACTCGTGGGGGCGTCCCCGTAGACCTGGGCCCCTGAGCCTGTCGAAGGGTCCGCCGTCCAGCCGTCGTCGAGCACGGCGTCGATCTCGGCCTGCGGCATCGGCAGCAGGGGCAGCGTGAGCTCGCCCGTCGCACCGGGGCCGGGGCCGAGGGCTGCGAGCAGGGTCACGCGCGGGATGACACCGGCGAGTCGGCCGGCGGCATCCGTCACCGCGAGGGGCAGCGGCGACTCGACCGCGGGCACGAACAGATTCATGAGCACCTCGTCCTCGCTCACGCTCTGCGGCACGGGCTTGATGATGTCGCGCAGGGTCGAGGTGCCCTTGCGCACGAGCTTGACGGCATCCCGGTCGGTCACGATGCCGACGAGCTGCCGGTCGCGGCCGACGACGTAGGTCGCCGACATGTAGGCGTCGCGCATCTGGCGCAGCGCGGTGCGCGGGCCGGCTCCCTCGGCGACGACGGGGCGCGGACGCTCCATCACGTTGCCGGCGGTGAGCACGCGGGCGCGGTCGACGTCCTGCACGAACTGCTCGACGTAGTCGTTGGCCGGGTCGGTGAGGATGTCTTCCGGCGTGCCGATCTGCACGATGCGGCCGTCGCGCATGACCGCGATCCGGTCGCCGAGGAACATCGCCTCGTTGAGGTCGTGCGTGATGAACACGATCGTCTTGTGCAGCTTCTGCTGCAGTTCGAGCAGCTGCTCCTGCATCTCGCGGCGGATGAGCGGGTCGAGGGCGCTGAACGCCTCGTCCATCAGCAGGATGTCGCTGTCGGCGGCGAGCGCACGGGCGATGCCGACGCGCTGCTGCATTCCGCCCGAGAGCTCGGAGGGCAGCTTCTCGCCCTGGCCCTCGAGGCCCACGAGCGACAGGATCTCCTCGGCCTTCGCGAGGCGCTCGGCCTTGGCGACGCCCTTGAGCTCGAGCGGGTAGGCGACGTTCGCGGCGACCGTGCGGTGCGGCAGCAGGGCGAAGTGCTGGAAGACCATCGACACGCGGTCGCGGCGGATCTCGCGCAGACGCGACGCCGGGATGCCGGTGATCGGGTCGCCGTTCACCGTGACAGATCCGTCGGTGGCGGGGTGCAGGCCGTTGAGCATGCGGATGATGGTGGACTTCCCGGAGCCGGAGAGCCCCATGATGACGAAGATTTCACCGCGGTTGACGGTGAAGCTGGCGTCGATGACGGCGGCGGTTCCCGCCTCGGCGACCTGCGTTCGGCTCTCGCCCGCCTTCAGCCGGCGGACGGCCTGGTTCGGATTCTTCCCGAACACCTTGAAAAGATTGCGCGCTTCTAGAACGGTTTCGGACACGTTTCCCCTGCGGCTCGCCTTCGGGTGGCTGAGCCTGCTTCGGTTACGCCCGGGTGATGCTCTCGAGGCCGTTCGACATGTCTGCTGTGGCGGCACGGACGGCGGATTTCGGATCCACCGCGATAGAGCAACGACCGTACGTCCACGCCTCTTCGCAGCACAGCTCATCGAAAGAAGGACGTGGCCGCGGACTGGTCTTCGGGCCGTCAGGCCCACAGACCAACGTAACGAAATGGCCGGTCAGGGGCAAATCCGGTCTATCGGCATACTCATAGAATCGCGTGCTGACCGGGGAATTGCTCGGGCATCTAGCGAATCTCGAGCGGGCGTGCCGCGAGCGTTTCCCGTGCCCCCTGAGGGGTCGAGACACGCCGTGCGGCGGCATCCGATCGCGGCGTGTTTTGACCCCTCAGCGCGGGCGACGGATGCTGCGCGTCACCGTGAACTTCGGCGTGCGGTGCAGCTGCTCGGTCGGGCCGATCAGACGGGTCAGCTCGGCCCGGTATCCGAGTGACGAATTGAACACCGTGAAGAGCTCTCCGCCGGGTCGGAGCACACGAGCGGATGCCTCGAACAGGCGCGTCGCCGCGCCCGTGTGCACGCTCGCCCCGAGGTGGAACGGCGGGTTGAGCAGCACGACGTCGACGGATGCCGTCGGCACCTCGGAGGCCGCATCGTCGTGGGTCACCGTGACCCGGTCGGCGACGCCGTTCGCGACGACGGTCGCACGGGCGGAGGCGACGGCTGCGGCCGAGCGATCGGTCGCGATCACGCGGGCATCCGGGTGCGCCCGGGCGTACGAGACGGCGAGGGCTCCGGTGCCGCAGCCCAGGTCGAGGACCTGAGCGCCCTTCGTCGGTTCCTGAGCGCCCTTCGTCTCGTCGCTGCGCTCCTCGCTCAGGGACCGCGAAGCGAGACGAAGGGCCCCACCCCGCAGCACGTCGAGCAGCACCCGCGTCCCGATATCGAGCTTCGCCCCGGCGAACGCCCCGCCGTGCGCGACGAGCGTCAACCCGTCATGCGTGGCCATCACCGGGAAAGGCCGCGCGACCGGCACTTCCTTCGGATCCGACGCGATGACGAGTCGCGACTTCCGCTCGGCGCGCTGCGCCTGCACGATGCCGAAGCTGCGCCCGATCACCTCGTTCTGCGCGATGGTCATGTGCTTCACGCGCCCGCCGGCGACGAGCACCGCATCGGGGGCGGCCCAGCGGGCCACGGCATCCGCGATCTCCTCGAGCTCGGCGAGCGCCTTCGGCAGCTGCAGCAGCACGAGTCGCGCGCCGTCGAGCAGCGACCTGTCGAGTTCGTGCGCGACGAAGCCGTCGATCCCGAGGTCGGCGGCGTTGCGGTCGAGCGCACGGCGACCGGTCGCCAGATCATGGTGCACGCGGATGCCGCGCAGCCCGGCATCGGTCAGCGCGAGCGTGATCGCCCCGTACTCGTCGCCGATGACCGCGACCTCCGGGCCGGCGACACCGCGCTCCACGGCGAGCGCGAGCGCACGCTCGGTGAGGAGCAGGTCGGTCGCGTCGTGCGCCTGCAGGTTCTCGGCCTCGACATCGGGCAAGCGACGCAGGCGGCTGTAGGGGAACTCCGGCACCCGTTCACTGTACGCGGGGCCCTCCGTCTCGTCGCTGCGCGGTTCCTGAGCGAGCGAAGCGAGACGAAGGGCTCCTCGCTCAGGAACCAGGGTCCGGGACGCTTCAACAGGCTCAGCGACCCAGGGTTCAGCAGCTGGGTCCCTGAGCTTGTCGAAGGGCCCACCACGAGAGAGCCCTCAGAAGAACGTGCGCACGAGCTCCACGACGCGGTCCGACTCGGCCGACTCGACGACGGGCAGGAAGTGCCACTTGTCGAACGCGGTGCACGGGTGCGAGAGGCCGAGGGCGACGACGTCGCCGATCGCGACGTCCGCCCCGCGCAGGAACGTGTGCTGGTCGTTCATCGCGGTGATGGATGCCCCGGCGAGCGGCGCGAGCGCCTCACCGAGATCCCCGGCGACCCCGTGCACGACGGGCAGCCCCTCGTCGAAGGGGAAGTCGCGCTTGCCGCCGTCGAGCAGGGCGAGCGCGGGCTCGGGGTGCGAGACGACCCGCGCGTAGCCGCGCATCGCCGAGCGGAACGCCCCGCCCGCCTCCGTGCCGGGGAACGTCGCGTCGAGAGGCGAGATGCCGCGGTAGAAGCCGTCGTCGTGCACGATGTACGCGCCCGATCGCAGCGTGAACCGGGTGCGGGAGTCGCGGGCGATCGCGGGCGCGTAGACCTCGGCGACCAGGTCGAAATAAGCGCTGCCGCCCGCTGTGACGAAGACATCGCCCTCGTCGTAGAGGTCGCCGAGGGCCTCGTGCACGACGAGCTGGTCGGCCAGGTAGGCGCGAACGGCGGCGAGCGCGGCATCCGATCGGTCGTGCCCGAGCGCGCCCTCGTAGCCGCCGACGCCGGCGAGGCGGAGCACATCGGATGCCGCGATCCGACGCCCGATCTCGATCGCCGCCTCGACGCTCCGGGCGCCGGTGCGCCCGCCCTCCGCTCCCAGTTCGACGCAGACGTCGACCCGACGCGGCACACCCGTCTCGCGCAGGGTGCGCTCCATCGCGTCGACGGTCTCGAGGGAGTCCGCCCAGCTCACGAAGCGGAAGTCGGGGTCGGCGAGCTCGCCCGCGAGCCACCGCAGCGAGCGCGCATCGACGACGGCGTTCGCGAGCATGACGCCGTCGAGGCCGAAGGTGCGGGCGGTGCGCACCTGGCCCATGGTCGCGAGGGTGATGCCGGGGCATCCGATGTCGAGCTGACGCTGCCAGAGCGCGGGTGCCATGGTCGTCTTGCCGTGGGGCATGAGCTGCAGGCCTCGGGCGGAGGTCCAGTCGGCCATCACCGCGAGGTTGTGGCGCATCGCGGCGTCGTCGAGCGCGATGATCGGCGTCCAGAACTCCGACAGCCGGGGCCCGGTCGCGAGGAACTCGTCGACGGTCAGCCCGATCGCTCGCTCGGGGATTCCCTTGTCGCGTGCGGTGAGGCGCTCGTCGCCCCACCCGTCCTGAAGCCGTGCCATGGGGTGTCCTTCGCGTGGGGTTCGTCGGGGGTCCTTACGAATCTACGCGACCGAGGGGTTGACAACACTCCCGGTTAAGGGGTTAGTTAGTCATGTAAGTAACCCCCTAACCCGTGGAGGACGCGTGATCGAAGAAGGCAAGCCCCTCTTCCTCCAGATCGCCGAGCAGATCGAGGACTCGATCGTCGACGGTTCGCTGGCCGAGGAGGCCCAGGCGCCCTCGACCAATGAGCTCGCCGCGTTCTACCGCATCAACCCCGCCACCGCAGCGAAAGGAGTCGCGATGCTCACCGACAAGGGCGTCATCTACAAGCGCCGCGGGATCGGCATGTTCGTCGCCGACGGCGCCCGCGAGCGCCTCCTCGGCGAGCGCCGCGCCGCCTTCGCCGACCGGTACATCGACCCGCTGATCACCGAGGCCCGCACCCTGGGTCTCGACGCCGACGACCTCGCCGCGCTGCTCGCCGAGCGCGCGGCACGAACCTCCACCGCACGAGAAGGGAAGACCCCCGCATGACCACCGTCATCGAGGTGCAGAACCTCACCAAGCGCTACAAGGACACCCGGGCGCTCGACGACGTGTCGCTCTCGCTCGAGGGCGGCCACATCTACGGCCTCCTCGGTCGCAACGGCGCCGGCAAGACGACGCTCATGTCGATCCTCACCGCCCAGAACTTCGAGACCTCGGGCTCGGTGCGGGTGTTCGGCGAGCACCCGTACGAGAACTCCCGCGTGCTCAGCCGCATCTGCTTCGTGCGCGAGAGCCAGAAGTACCCCGACGACGCGTACCCGAGGCACGCCTTCACGGCCGCCCGCCTGTTCTTTCCGAACTGGGACCAGGCCCTCGCCGACGAACTCATCGCCGAGTTCCAGCTGCCCATGAAGCAGACGATCAAGAAGCTCTCGCGCGGCCAGCTCTCGGCGGTCGGAGTCATCATCGGGCTCGCCTCGCGCGCCGAGCTGACGTTCTTCGACGAGCCCTACCTGGGGCTCGACGCCGTCGCCCGGCAGATCTTCTACGACCGCCTCATCGAGGACTACGCCGAACACCCGCGCACCATCATCCTGTCGTCGCACCTGATCGACGAGGTGTCGAACCTCATCGAGAAGGTCATCGTGATCGACCAGGGGCGCATCCTCCTCAACGACGACACGGATGCCGTGCGCGACCGTGCCGTGACCGTCGTCGGCGACGCCGCCGCCGTCGACTCCTGGGTCGGTGACCGGGAAGTCCTCCACCGCGAGTCGCTCGGGCGCGTGGCATCCGTCACCGTGCTCGGCGCCCTCTCTCCCGCCGAGCGCGCCGAGGTCTCCGGACTCGGGCTCGACCTCGCGCCCATCTCTCTCCAGCAGTTGATCGTCCGACTCACCCAGAAGGCCGAGACCTCCTCGGCCGTGAAGGAAGGGGCATTCTGATGCGACGCACGTTCAACGTCGTCCGCCTGCAGCTCATCAACCGGCAGACCTTCATCTGGGTGCCGCTGATCATCCTCGGATCCGCCGTCGTGATCTCGGTGCTCATCTACGCGATGATCCCGACCTCGGGCCCCAAGTACGGCGGAGGCGGTCAGGCCCCGCTGTGGTACTTCTTCGCGCTCGGCCTGTCGTCCATGACGCTCACGTTCCCGTTCTCGCAGGCGATGAGCGTCACGCGCCGGGAGTTCTTCGTCGGAACTCTCCTCACCGCGGTTCTCGGCAGCACCTTCCTCGGGATCATCTTCCTGATCGGTGGTGCGATCGAGACCCTCACCGACGGCTACGGCATCAACGGCTACGTGTTCTATCTTCCGTGGCTCTGGGAGGCCGGCCCGCTCGGAGCGTTCACGGTCTACTTCGCGTTGGCCCTGCTCCTCTTCGTGATCGGCTTCACCGGAGCGACGATCTACAAGAGCTGGGGCCCGACGGTGCTCACCGTGGTGGGCGTGGGCCTCGCGCTCGTGCTCATCGGCCTGGCCTTCCTGGCCACTCGGCTCGAGCTCTGGGGGGAGGTCGGCGCCGCGTTCCTCGACGCCGGCGCACTCGGCATCGCACTGTGGGGACTGCTCGCGGCCGCGATCCTCGCCGCGATCTCGTTCCTCGCCTTCCGCCGCGCGAAGCCGTAGCGCCGGGCCTCCCGCATGGGGGATGCTTCGACAGGCTCAGCAACCCAGTAGCCCCGCACACGTACTGGGTCCCTGAGCCTGTCGAAGGGTCCCACCCCGCACAACTTCGATCAGATCGTGTCGTCGGCGCCGATCACGTCGATCTGCCAGTGGCGACCGGCGGGGTCGGCGTCGTCGTGCGCCTTCTGCGCCTCATCGAGCACGTCGTTCACACGGATCATGGCCTTCTCGAACTCGGCCTCGGTGAGCCGGATCGTGCGCTGCGAGAAGGTCGCGTGCACCTCGGCCGTGCGCCCGGCGACGTACTCGGGCGTCCACGCGATCACGCGGCGGAAGAGATCCTGATGCTCTTCGGCGATGGCCGAGATCACGGCGGTTCCGAGAGCCTCGTCGACGACGGGGTTCTCAGGGCCGCCGACGTTGAGCGCCCCCTTGCGGCTCGTCCACACGCGGTCGCGGCGGTCGCGCGCGTGTTCGGGCGCCTCGACGATGAGTCCGGCATCCGCCAACGCCCGCAGATGGAAGCTGACACTGTTGGCAGGCACCTCGAGCTCGGCGGCGATGTCGGCGGCGCGCAGGTGCTCATGGCGCGAGAACAGGCGCAGGATGCGGCGGCGCAGCGGGTTCGCGAACGCCTTGAGCATCGCCGAGGTCATCCACTCGGCATCCGCCGCGGTCTCGTCGTCAGCCATGCGCCGAGTCTATCCGCACCCGAATTTGCGCAATATTAGTTGCGCAACTATTCTTGCGGATCTACCATCGAGCCATGACCACCGCGACCGCCCCGCACCGCCTGTGGCGGAACACCCGCTATCTCACCTGGCTCGTGAGCGACACGAGCAAGGGTCTCGCCGCCGCACTGTCGGGCTTCGCGATCCCCCTCCTCGCCCTCATCGTCACCGACGACCCCGCACAGGCCGGCATCATCGCCGGGGCCGGACTCGTCGCCCGCCTGCTCACGACCCTGGTCGGCGGGGTGCTCGCCGACCGCCACCGCCGCGTCGTGCTGATGCTCGTCGGCTCACTGCTCGGTATCGCGCTCGCCACGGCGTTCACCCTGCTCGCGGCGAGCGAGGCGCTCACCTTCAGCGCACTGTTCGCGATCAACCTGCTGCTCGCGGCACGCAGCGGGCTCTTCGACGTGGCCGGCGAGAGCGCGCTGAAAGAGATCGTCCCCGACGACGCCATGGGCCGCGCGCAGGCCGCCAACCAGGGGCGGGATGCCGCGCTGCAGCTCGCGGGCGGACCGCTCGGCGGCGTGCTGCTCGGCGTCGGCGGGTGGCTGGTCGGCCTCGTCATGACGCTCTGCCATCTGATCGCCGCGGGCACCGCGTGGGTGCTCGCGCGGGGCGGCTCGCGCACGACGCGCGAGAACGGAGACGAACAGACGGATGCTCGGCACGTCGCGCTCGGACACGCCGCGGATGCCGCGGGCGGTCCGGGTTTTCGCAGCGGGGTCCGTGAAATGGGCGAGGCGTTCCGCTGGTTGTTCTCCCGCCCGGACCTCGGCGGAGTGCTCGCGATCACCACGATCGTGAACCTCGGGTTCAACGCCGCGATCACCACGACCATCTACGCGCTGCAGCAGGCCGGGCACTCCGAACTGCTGATCGGGGCGCTGAGCGCCGGCGTCGGGGCCGTGATGCTGGTCGGAGCCGTGATCGCCCCGCTGCTGGTTCCACGCATCGGCGCCGGCATCCTGACCATCACCGCCCTGTCGGTGGTCGCGGTCGCCACCGTCGCGCTGTCATGGATGGTCGAGCCGTGGGCGATCATCGCCGTGCTCGGCGCGGCGGTGCTGCTCGTGCCCGCCCTCAACGCCGGGATGATGGGCTACTTCATGGTCGCGACCCCGAGCCGCCTGCTGGGGCGCGCGAACAGCGCCGCCGGGGTGCTGGGCATGGGGGCGATGCCGCTCGGACCGCTGATCGCCGGATTCGGGCTCGCCTGGATCGGCCGTCAGAACACGATCCTGGTGTGCGCGGCGCTCTGCGCGGTCGCGGTCGCGCTGGCGATCGGCAACCGCGCACTGCGCGCCCTGCCGGTCGAGGCGCGGTGGGCCGAGCACGCCCGCCGCTACGAAGCCTGAGCCCTCAGCATCCGCCGGCGCCTCGAAACCCACCGGAACCGACGAGACCCACCCCTATCGACGTCGCGGACGATGGGTCTCGGCGCGATCGATGGGCCTCGACGAACGGATGCCCGAATTCCTCGGCGCCCGACTTACAGCGCGCCCGTGAGCGCGGCGATGCCGGCGAGCAGTGAGAGCAGGGCGAGGGTCAGCGCGATCGAGATCAGCACGATGTGCACGATCAGGAACTTCGTGGCCTTGCCGTTCGCGTCCTTGGCACGCGGGTCCTTCGCGACACGGCGGAGGAACTGCGGCCACGCGATCGCGTTGAAGGCGGCGTTGAGGAACAGGATGACGGCGAGAAGGGTCACCCGTCCACCGTATCGGCCCGGCATGACGTCATCCGTTCCCCGGATTCCTGGACTCCGACCAATCACGTCATGTATCAGAAACCTCTTGCCGTGCTCCTGGTAGGTGTGCTCACAATGTCTTTCATGATCGACGGTGCTCCCGGCACCGCGCTCGATCCTGCGTCGGACGACGGTCCCCCTCGCTGGCAGCATGCGGCGAACCTGTTCGACGCATGGCGCGAGGGCGACGGTCGCGCGATGGACGGGCTCGTCCGCTTGATGACGCCCGTGCTGTGGCATGTCGTCCGGGCGTATGGACTCGAGCGCTCACTCGCCGAAGACGTGGTGCAGACCACATGGATGCGTTTGGTGCGCGGTCACGCGGCGATCTCCGATGCGCAGGCTGTCTCGGCCTGGCTCACGACGACCGCCCGTCGCGAGGCCTGGCGCGTGGGCAAGGCCCACGGACGCGTCGACACGGCGGATGCCGACGACCTCGACGCCCTTCTGCCGGTGCAGGACTCGGCCGAGGAGCGGGCGGCGATCGCGGATGAGCGGCGGCAACTCTGGAACGCCGTGCGTCGACTGGCCGAACGGTGCCAGCGCCTGCTGCGGGTGGTCGCGTTCGAGGACCGCCCGGACTACGCCCGCCTCGCCCAGGATCTCGCGATGCCGGTGGGGAGCATCGGCCCGACGCGGCAGCGGTGCCTGGCGAAACTGCGCTCGCTGCTCGACACCGCCCCGCGGGCGGAGGGGATCGCATGAGCACCCACGATGACGCCCTGTTCGCCGAGCTGCGGGCGATGTGGCGCGATGCCGACCCCGTGCCCGACACGCTCGTCGATCGGATGATCGCGGCTGTCGCCGCCGACGGGCTGAGCCAGGAGTACGCGCTGCTGACGCTCATCGAGGATCACCTCGGCGCAGTGCGCGGAGACACGGATGCCCTGACGTTGCAGTTCAGCGACGGCACGACGAGCATCCTGCTGCACGTCACGGCGAGCGCGGGCGGCCTGCGCCGCGTCGACGGGTGGGTCGACACGGCGGCCGCCGAGGTCGTGCTCGCGCAGGGCGAGGAGGGCTCGGCGAGCGAGACGATCCGCACGACCGCACCCGCCGAGACCGGACGGTTCGTGTTCGACGAGGTCCCCGCGGGCATGACCACGGTGCGCCTGACCACCACGGTCGGCGGCGAGGCGCGCACTCTCGCGACGCCGCGCTTCGAACTCTGACCGCCGTGACGCCGCGGCCGCTGTATCGCCGTAATCGCTGTACCGCTGTAGATCGCTGTAACCGCTGTGAGCTGTGGCGGTGCCCGCCGACCCGACGGGCACCGGGGATGGAACGCGGGGAAGGACCCGCGCAGGAAGGGATGACGCATGGAGCAGCCGAGAGGGTGGAGTTGGCAGGACCGGGCGGAGGGATCGATCAGGCGCGGCACGGCGCTCGATCCGAGTGTGGAGCCGGTCGACGGCATCCGCGCGTTCCCCACCGCGTACCTGCCCACGCGCCTGCTGATCACGCAGGACCTCGAGAACGGGGAGGAGTACGACCGCGAGCTGCGCACGTTGCGCGATGCGGCCGACTCCTTCGGATGGACGCTCGAGATCGAGGCATCCGATCGTGAGAACGCCGGCGAGCTGCTGCCCGGCGTTCCCGGCTTCCTCCGCGCGCGCCTGACCACCCCCGAAGAGCCGACCGGCGGCGAATCCCCGGTCGCTCCGGATGCCTGGCGCGTGCTGCAGCGCGCCCGCCGCATGTCGCGCTCGACCATGCCGCGCACGAGCCTCGAGCACGTGCTGTCGATCGATCCGGTCGGCCTCAATCCGTTCAGCCGCACGAATCCCTTCAGCCGTACCAACCCGTTCAGCCGCACGAATCCCGTGCGCGGGGCCGGCGCGGGAGGCAGCGACGACTACCTCGAACCGGGTCGCGGCGCGCGGCAGCCGGTGAGCTGGCTGGGCCCTGCGCCCCGGCGCGGACCCGACCCGACGACGGGCCGGCGCCCCGTGGTGGCGGTGCTCGACACCGGCTGCGGGGTGCACGACTGGCTGCCCGACGACATCGTCACCCGGCACGTCGAGCTCGACGGGGTGCCGATCGGCCTGACCGACGACGCGGATCCCGAGCGCTACCCCGACCTGTACGGGCAGCTCGACGGTGAGATCGACGCGGTCGCCGGGCACGGCACGTTCATCGCGGGCATCGTGCGCCAGACCGCTCCGGATGCCGACATCCTCTCGGTGCGCGTCGCCGGGGCGCTCGGGGTGATCGACGAGAGCGACCTGCTGACGACGCTCGCGCAGGTGATCGAGCTGCTGCGGAGGTATCGCGAGGACCCGAAGACCGGGCATCCGATCGACGTGCTCAACCTGTCGCTCGGGTACTACCACGAGACCCCGGAGGACGGTCTCTACAGCCGCACCCTCTACGCGCTGCTCGCCAAGGCGCGGGAGCTCGGCTGCGTGGTGGTGTGCTCGGCCGGCAACGATGCGATCGACCGCCCATCGTTCCCCGCGTCGCTGTGGGCGTGGCCGGGGGCCGACAACGGCATCGCCCGCGACCGCTGGGCGCCGCTCGTCTCGGTCGGGGCGCTCAACCCCTCGGCCCGGTCGGTGGCGCTGTTCTCGAACGTCGGACCGTGGGTGCGGCTGTACGCCCCGGGGGCCGCGGTCGTCAGCACGTCGCCGGCGTTCGTGGGCGGTCAGCAGGCGATGACGCGGGCCGACATCGACGGGCTGCGGCGCGAGACGATCGATCCCGACGACTACCGTGGCGGCTTCGCGGTGTGGAGCGGCACGTCGTTCGCGGCACCGTACGTCGCGGGCCGGATCGCCGCGCTCCTGGGCGAGGTCTCGGTGGCGGATGTCGACGCGGATGCCGTCGACGCCGCCGTGACCTCGGTGGTCGCCGACCTCCCCTCGCCGGTCGACTAGGCCTCCCCCTGGGGCATCGGCTGGGGCCCTGAGACTGTCGACGGGTCCCAGCCAGCCGGCGACAGGACTTCCCCCCGGGTGCCGCGACCCGGCATTCTGGGGGGATGCCCCTGTCCGCGAGCGAACTGCACCGGCGCGGGGTCGAAGCGGCCAACGCCCGACGGTTCGCGGCGGCCCGTCGCGCCCTCGACGACGCCGCGGCCCGCACCGACGACGCCGACCTGCGGGCACGGATCGACGGCACCCGGGCGTACGTGCAGGCGCAGACGGGGCATCCGTCCGAGGCCGAGCAGCTGTGCCGCGAGGCGCTCGATCGCGCGGGGCTCAGCGACGCGACCGTCGCACTGCTGAGCGGGCAGCTCGGCACGCTGCTCATGCACGGCGGCACCCTCGCCGAGGCCGAGGTCATGCTCAGCCGCGCGATCGACGCGCTGGGAGCGACCGGCGACGAGAGCACCGAGCTCGCGAACTGCCTCATGAACCGTTCGATGGTGCGGATGCAGCGGCACGAGCTCGCGGCATCGACCGATGACCTGCACCGGGCCGTCGCGGTCTACGAGGCGAACGGCGACGAGGAACCCCTCGCCGAGGCCCGCCACAACCTCGGCTACGCGGCGCTGCTCGGTGGCGACCTCGTGACCGCGCTGTCGCTCATGACCGCCTCGCGTCCGGTGTTCGCTGCGACCAGCGACCTCGCGACGGCGATCAGCGACCTCGACCGCGCCGAGGTGCTGCGCGATGCCGGGCTGACGACCGAGGCCGAGACCCTGCTCGCCCGGGTGGCCGGGC